>JAJYUI010000007.1 GCA_021792595.1 Thermoplasmata archaeon
ATCTCGAGTTGTTCTTTGTTTTTGGTGATCCTCTCCACCTGGCTTTCTTCTGGAACCGTAATCAAGCATCTGCCAGAGAAGTTTCTCTATTTTCTCCTTATGGCCCTGCCAAAAAAATAAGACATTGTCGAAAGACAACGGTGAACGTTACCCTGGCTCCTGGGAAGATGCAACTTTCATATTATTTGAGCCAAAGTTAATTACTGCCAGTAGTATAACTTGATTGCATTATGCAAGAATTCTCAGAGAAATTCAGGAATTTCGCAACACTATTTGGTGAACGGGTTGCAGAAGACTCCCTGTCATACACAAGGGAACGAGACAGGATTGACGGCCAGTATTCCAAAGCAAAGAGTTCCAGCCACAGGATCCCTGGCAAGATGCTGAACACGCTGGTGGAAGAAAACAAGATTACAGTAGATTTTGAGAACCTGAAACTGTCTGTCTCGATTCCAATGGATAATTGCTTCAGGATAACATGGAAAGAAAGCTGGGTTGAAACCCTGATAAGCAAGGAGTTCACGTGGATTAAACTTGAGACCGGGAAGAATGTCCGTGTAGGGGACGGAGAAATCGAAATTTCCTGCACAGGATCGAGAATTGTTGTTCACGATGGCGGGATTATATCGCTGTTTGGAACTGACGGCAGCCTATTGAGGACTGACAAAGGGCCGGCGATATCCGATGGCGAGATATTCACCAGCGCCTTGATTAGGGACAGTTCATCGATACATGGGTTCGGGGAGAAGGCGTTCGGCCTCAATCTCAGGGGAACCAGTCTTGAATTCTGGAATCATGACCCAGACGGCAGTTATGGACCCAGGGACGACCCGCTTTACATTGGGATACCTGTATATATGGACCTGGTGAGTGCCAGAGGTTGCCTCGCGTTTTACAACAACCCTTCAAAGTCGAATGCGGATGTGTGTTCAAGCAGGCCAAACGAGATATCCATGCTGTTTGAAGGAGGGGGACTTGATTACTTCCTCTGCACCGGTTCCATGCGAGAACTGACTTCAATGTTCTCTGATATCACCGGAAAACCGTTTATGCCTCCCAGATGGGCCCTCGGATTCCACCAGTCCAGGTACAGTTACATGTCGACAGAGGAAATTTCAGATATTGCAGAAAATTTCATTGCCAACGGTCTTCCCCTGTCTGCAATCTATATGGATATTGATCACATGGACGGTTTCCGGGTCTTCACATTCAACAGGCAGAGTTTCTCAGATGTAGGAAGACTCTCTGAGAATCTTGAAAAGAACGGAATAAAGCTTGTTTCCATCATTGATCCCGGAATAAAAAGCGACCCTGGGTATGGCACGTTCCTGGAAGGGGAAAGGGAAGGCTACTTTGCCAGGACTCCAGAAGGGAAAGTGGTTCTTGCCCCTGTGTGGCCTGGACTTGCCGCTTTTCCAGATTTTACCAGCGAAAGAGTGCAGAAATGGTGGGCTGACAATTATGACTTCTACATTGGTAAAGGCATTTCCGGATTCTGGCATGACATGAATGAACCTGCCACTTTTACCATGTGGGGTGACAATACCCTCCCCATGTCAGCAGAATTCGAGAAGGGAAGTCATAATGTTATTCACAACCTGTACGCACTTTACATGGCGAAAGCCGCCTACGAGGGTTTGCTGGAGAAACTGGATGGAAGGAAGCCTTTCATTCTTACCAGGTCTGGTTGGGCAGGAATACAGAAGTATGCTTTCGTTTGGACGGGGGACTCCGAAAGTACAACGGAGGAAATGATCTCGACCATTTCTACAATTATAAACATGGGATTGTCAGGAATTCCTTATGTTGGGGTTGACATCGGCGGATTCTCAGGCTCACCGTCGAAAGAACTGTACCTGAGGTGGTTCCAGATTGGAGCATTTCTTCCATTCTTCAGGGTCCACTCCGGCAAGAATACTGAAATGAGGGAGCCCTGGAGATTTGGCAAGGAGTTCCTTGCCATCGTTAGAAAATTCCTGAAGCTTCGCTACAGGCTTATTCCATACTATTATGGGCTGGCATACGAGTCACACAGGGAGGGGTATCCGATCATTCGGAGTCCTGCCTGGTACGACCCGTCGTTTGGTGATGACGGAGCTAGTTCTTTCATGGTCGGTGACAGTATCCTGGTGATCCCTGTTCGCCCCGGTGAGACCCATGTTTCCACCAGATTGCCTTCTGGATCATGGTACTCCCTGTGGGATGACTCGGTGTATAGCGGAATATTTGAGTATGATACCAGAGAAGAGGATATTCCCGTTCTTGTACCGGAAGGATCAGTGATTCCGATGGATGAAGAGGGAGGGTTTACAATTCATGTTTTTCCAGGAGACCATGGGTCGGGATTTCTCTACCTTGACGACGATACGAGGGACCCAGCTTACTGCAGATACATTTTCAAAGTAGAAGGAAGTGGAAACCTTTACAGGCTCAACTACAAGCTGGAAAGAGGGGGACTTCTGCCACCTGATGAAATCAGGTTCAGGATACACGGTTCTTCTGGTTGGACTTTCAATGGAGATTCCATTACTCGGGTTGTTAACGGAAACACCTTGACCTGCAGTGGCGAGGCGGGAGAGTTCAGTTTCACCAATGGCTGACCATCCTTAGTGGCTGACATCGTGACTCATGCGAAGTGGACGAAATCAACGAAACTGTCGTTAATACGCTATCAGCGGTGGTATATTTTGTGCTTACCTGGGAAAGTATATTATTGAACGTTTCTCTTTCTTTTGTATGAGTTTTCTCTCCCTCCAGAACATTTCAAAAACTTTTGGAAATAAATTCAAGGCCCTTGATAATGTCTCTCTTGAGGTTGAGAAGGGGGAGTTCTTTGTTTTGCTCGGACCGTCCGGCAGCGGTAAGACTACCCTCATCAGGTGTGTCGCTGGACTCGAAACCGTTGATGAGGGGAAGATTTCAATCGGGGAAAGGCTGATAACAGATTTTCCTCCGGGAGAAAGAAATGTTGCAATGGTATTCCAGAACTATGCCCTATATCCATTCCTCACTGTTTACGAAAATCTTGCTTTTCCACTCAAAGCCAGGGGAAGGCTGAAGCGGGCACTGTGGTCAGAGGCCCTGGCAAGTGGTAGCTCTCCCAGGACCGGCATAGGTTACGCCCTCGGCCTTAACCCGATAAGGAGATCGGAGGTCAGGAAAAACATACGAGAAAGGATCGACCGCGTTGCCGAAATGCTGCAGATCTCGGATATTCTCGATCGGAAACCCGGCCAGATTTCCGGAGGGCAGAGGCAAAGGGTGGCATTGGGCAGGGCACTCATAAGGGAGGCAAATGTCTACCTTATGGACGAGCCACTCAGTAACCTAGACGCGAAACTACGGTCATCCACAAGAGTCGAACTCAAGAACCTCCAGAAGAAACTCGGCATCACAGTCGTTTATGTAACTCATGATCAGATAGAAGCAATGACCATGGGGGACAGGATAGGTGTCATCAACAAGGGGCATTTGATCCAGGTTGGAAAGCCCCTAGATGTCTACAACATGCCTGACAACCTATTTGTTGCCAGCTTCCTTGGCGATCCGCCGATTAACCAGGTTGACGGAAGTGTATCCGACCGGAATAGGTCAATGATTTCCTTTGGCGGATATGATCTTGAGTTGCCGGGCAATCCTGATCTCTCCGGAGCCCCAGGAAAGAGGCTGAAACTTGCCATCAGGCCGGAGGATGTAGAGATAGGGAAACTGGGGGCTAATGCACGCGTACTCTTCGTCAGGTCAATTGGAAGAACACACTACATCTCTGTAGTTCTTCAGGAAACTGAAGAAATGCTTACAAAGGTGACAACCGAGGAGATGGATATATCAGAAGGCATGGAAGTGCATGTAATGCCCAATCTCTCGCACCTTGACGTGTTCGATAAGGACACTGAAGAACTTGTCTGGTCGGCAAAGAGATCCCAGTAGTTCCAGTTGCACCCGATCATTTGTAAGTTGCAATTGAAAAGCCTGACACCAGGTATCTCTGGAAAACGATAAACAGTATGAAAATGGGTAATCCCATGACGATCGAGAAAGCGCTGAACTGGCCGAAGTTAATGGCCTGGGAAGAAATCTGGCTGTACTTGTACAACCCCTGCGCCATGTTGTCCAGTTTTCCGTTGGACACCATCATGTTTATGAGAAGATAATCTGAATATGGCCCGAAGAAAGCGAGCAGCATAGACATTATCAGGACAGGCTTTACCATGGGAAGCAGCACCCTGAAGAGAGCCTGCGTTCTTGTGTGGCCGTCTATCTGGGCAGACTCCTCAAAGTCTGCGGGTATGCCATCCGTGAAATTCTTTATCAGCCAGGCGTTGAATATCACCGCCCCGCCGGAGTACAGGATTATCATTCCAAAGTAAGAGTTTGTGAGGGAAAGTTCCGAGAACATGTCGTAGAGTGGGATGACCATGATCGCAAGCGGGAATGTTGAAAGGATAAGCATCATGTACAGTATCACCCTTTTTCCGGGGATGCGGAACCTCGATAATGCAAGACCTGCAGAGAATGAGAGTCCCAGAGCTATTATGGTGGCACTGCCTGAATAGAACAGGGTGTTCGGAAGCCAGATATTGAGGAGTGCAGATCCGTCAAACCGGAAGAGCCCAGTGTAGTTCGCCAAGTTGAGCCTGGTGGGTAGCGGCAGCAGTGAGTTTATTGAAACAGAGGCAAGTGTAATTCCAGGGCTCAGCGAATTCACGAACATGTAATATATCGGAAATATGGAGTAAACTGCAACAGCGATCAGAACAAGGTGCGTGGCGATTCGCTTAATGATCCTGACTCTCCTGAAATGCAGGTTCCTGGATACACTGAAATGTTCCTCGCCTGGCTTATCCACAACTTTCCCGTTTATCTCCATGTTACCAACCTCAATAGACCACGCTCATCATTCTTGTAAACTTGTTTATCAGGATAACGAACACAAGCAGAATCAACACATTTATCATGGCATATGCCGATGCCAGACCCCATGATGGATAGGCAATGCTAACCTCGTTGTAGGCGTAAGTAATCAGGATGTACGTGGAAGTACCTGGCCCTCCACCAGTCAGCAGGAATGGTATATAGAAATTGTTCCACGTGAATATGAACCCGAATATCGTGACGAAAGATATCTGTCTTTTCAGGAGAGGGAGGGCAACCTTTCTCACTGTGCCGGTCGTGCCGTAACCGTCGATCCTTGCGGCATCATAGAGTTCCTTGGGAACACTCTGGAGTGCGGCCGTATAGACAAAAGTATAGTATGGAAACGAAAGCCAGAGATTCACAAGGATCATGGAAAACATGGATGTCGAGGAGAGGCCAAGCCAGTAAACCTTCTCAACACCGACCATGGCCAGGACTTTGTTTATGAATCCCAGATTATAATCCAGCAGGCCTTTCCAGATAAGTATGGTAATGAAGGCCGGATATGCCCATGGAAACAGGTAGATTGTACGGTAGAGCTTCGTTCCACGGATGCCTGGCTGGTTCATCAGGAGTGCCAGCATGAATCCAAGAGATGACATCAGAATAATGCTTCCGCCGCTCCACACAAATGTCTGCCAGATCAGGGTTGCAAGGCTCGGGTTATTCTCAAACAGGATGATATAGTAATTTCTTGCACCCACGTAGGAATAATTGAAGATGTGAAGAAGGCTGAAATCCGTAAGGGAGTAATAAATTCCGTAGGCAAGGGGGGAGAAATCAAGAAATACAAGCACAGCAAGAATTGGCAGGATAAACAGGTATCCATGCCAATCCAGTTTCCCGTGCTGCTTCTTTCCTCTCCAATTCCCTGCCCAACTTAACATTAAATCACGTTATCAGAGATTCAATAAAAAAGAGGGATAAATTGTTTGATTGGAACAGCCACGAAGACACTGTTCGCATATACCCCCGCGCTGACTAGCTCACTTACCCCCTGCGAAAAGGAAGTCAGGATGAAGCCGTAAGAGTCGTAAGGAACGTTGTTCGCTATCAGTGCGCTGATGATCTGAGACTCGATCTGGTTCATCGCATCGGTTGGAGTGACTGTTGTGGAGTTCTGTTCAAGGTTTGAGGCCCCGATGTGGAATGCGTTCCAGTAGAAAGCCATCTGAGGTATGTTGGGGAATTTCTGAGTATGCTGTTCCTGAGCTATCCAGCCTGAGACAAGAGGATCATTGCCAGGATGTGCACTTATGTAACTGCCCACTGAGTTCAGGGAGGGGAAATCACCAGCCTTGTTGAAGAGGTTAAGCTGGGCAGTATAGTTAGTCATTGCCTTGACAAACTGCACCGAAGCCCAGACCTGTGCACTGCTTGCACCGCTTGCAGCATGGTTGGAAACTAGGTATCCAATTGAGCCCCAGAGAGGCAGTGGCCACTTTCCGGTGTGGTTATCGAACGGAATTGCGGCAACCCCCAGGTTGTTTCCAAGATATTTCATGTATGTTGACTGGTCCCAGGGACCATCTAGCATGAAGGCAGAGTAGTTGCCTTCAAAGTATGTCTGCTCGTCAAGTTCTGAACTCAGTCCTGCCTTGTCGACCCCGTAGACCTTGGTCCAGTTCCAGACAAAGCTCATGGCAGCGATATCATGGCTGCTGTTCAGTTCCGGGTACCCGGATGTGTTGAACAGTTCCCCGCCGAATGCGGGATACCATGTAGCGAACCTGTAGCCGTATGTGGCTCCTATTGCATACGGGAGTCCGAGATAGGATGAACCCATATGCGTGACGTTAAGTGCATCCTGGATCATCTGATAGGTGTTCTTGGGAGGGTTGGGAACAAGCAACTTATTGTAATAAAGAGCAATTCCGTTGGTGTTGACAGGAACTCCATAAAGCGCACCATGCAAAGTCCAGTCACTTATTGTTCCTGTAGTGAAATTTCCGGTGAATGAACTGCCCAGGTATTGTGAGAGATTGACCACGAGGCCAGCAGAATAAAGTGCTCCTCCATTGTCACTGCTGTCTCTGTAAACGTTCGGCGCAGTGTGCGAAGTTGCATCAGTCGCAAAGTTACTTGTACCTACAGCGACACCATGCGTGATGTCCAGCGTAATGTTGGAATGCTGAGCTTCAAAGAGAGCAACGGACGTATTGAACGCCGTAGATTCCCCTCCTGAGGCACTGGAATCCCAGACTGATATTGTCACTTTCTTTGGCGCGCTTGAAGTCTTCTGGTTCTGCCCCTGGTAATATAACGCAACGGCAACACCTGAGACAACGACGATGATTACAACAACTATGGCAATAATTAGTGTCGGTTTACTTCTTGGTGGAACAGGTGTACCACCTTGAGTAGTATCCATGAATGTTCAATAGAAATTGAGGACTTAAATATTTGCTTATCCCTGTTATTTTTCCATTCATGGTGGAACTGCCTGATTACTTACACGACATGTTTGACCCGGATCGCTCGAAGATAACAAACGAGAATGGTCCCATGTCAATCGCGCCTCCGTTCACGGTGATTCCGTTAGCGACCAGAATTTTCCCAGTGACAGAAAGACTGGCTTCGTGGGAAGTGGTAAAAACCATTTCAAGGGAAGAGTGATGATCCATCTTTGCTATTCCGAAGCAGTCTCCGTAATCACGGAACATTGTGATTCCTTCTTCCATGGCAGTATAAAGCTGCCTTGTCTTCCCGAGGTTCCTGAAAAACCCAAGAGAGGAAGAATCAAGGCTGTTCCAGGGAAAGCATCTCCGGCAGTCTGGATCAGGTCCACCGGTCAGGCATGCCTCATCCCCATAGTACAGCGAGGGGAGCCCGTTCATCATGTAAAGAATTGCATATGAAAGCCGGAACTTATCCTCATCCTCTCCGAGAACGTTACGCAAACGACTTACGTCATGTGAGCCCAGAAGGTTCATCATAAGTGTCATCGGCCGGTCTCCGTACTGAAAGCAGAGTTTCCTGTACTTGACCCGGAATCTGTTGAAATCATCCTCCATGCCCACCATGGACAATATCATGGATCTCAGGGGATAATTCATGAGCCCGTCGAACAGCCCTTCTCGCGTGAAATATGGCGCAACGCACCACGCCTCGCAGATCTTCCTGATTTCCCTGTCGTATGATCCAATAATATGAAACAGTTCCTTGAAGTAATCAACTGGAATTGAATCGGCAACGTCGAACCTGAAGCCATCCACTTTGAAATCTTCAACATAGTGTGCGATAACCCTGTTGAAATACTCCCTTGCCTCCTTCTCCATGAGGTTGACCTTCGGCATTCCCCCGTAGCCCAGAAAAGTCTCGTATCCAGGTGCATCATGGCTTTCACCGGGCGTATAATGATGCCTGTAAATTTCAGGATTATCATCGATGAAACGATACCAGTGGAAATATGGAGATTCCATTTTCCTTGAAACAGCATCCCTGAAGAACGGATGGTCCACGGATGTATGGTTGAAGACCACATCCATGATCACCCTGATCCCCATGGAATGAGCAGTTCGTACAAGGTTTCTGAAGTCATCTTCGTTTCCCAGCAAGGGATCGATGGAAAAGTAATCCAGAACATCGTATCTGTGATTGCTTCCTCCAGAGTTAATCGGATTAAGATAGAGATGACTGACGCCCAGCGATTTCAGGTATTCCAGTTTAGAGGAGATTCCTTTCAGGTCTCCCCCGAAATAGGTGGAAGCGGTGGGCTGGGAACCCCATGGTGCAAGCTCCTTGCTTGGTCTCGATCCCCTGTTAAACCTGTCCGGGAATATCTGGTACATAAGCGTACGTCTCTCTGACTTCCTTTCTTCCGGAACCATGGTAAAATATCCTGTCCTGGGTATCGAGATTTTGTCACCCGAAAACCGGTATTTCCTGAAATCACCTCCAAATTCATAAACGGTTCCAAAACTTTCTGCCACCTCTTCCCTGTAGATCCCCGATCCACTCTCCGTTTCCAGAACGTAATTCCCACCCCCTCTGGGAACCGCCAGCCTCACGATCGAGTGACCCCCGATGTTTCCGGCAAACTGCGGCATTCCCGGATTATGGTAAGTTGTTTCAAGGGGAATTTCAAACAGAGTGTTCTCCGTGACTGGGTTTCTGCTCTCGTCAAATGAGTGATACTGGTTGACAAGAATCCTGTAGTCATATCTGCCGGGTGGAAGAGTGATCGTGCATACCCAGTTGTGTTCCTCCATGAAATAGGTGCTTCCCTGTCCGTTGCAGTTAAATGAGCCTGAGAGATAGACAGTTCTGTCTCCGCCCACCCTGGGAAATACAAATCTCACACTGTGGAGGTAGCCATCAATGCTGCTCACTTCTGGCATAACCTTGCAAGATGCTGCATGCGGTTATCTCTTTTGCTCAACATGGCAATTATAGGAGTGCTGCTTGATTTCAATGCAGTACATATTATACTATTTACAGTAGTAATAGCTGAGCAAAAATTCTTAAACTCTGTTGCATGAATTCAGCATGGCCCATTCAATGCCCTTTAGGCTAATCGTGATTCTTGTGGCTACACTTATGGTGTTTTCGTTTCCGTTTTCATTTTCGTCATTCTCCTCCAACGGCGGATCGAACCTGCCCCAGGCTCCGGTGCATCAGTTAAGTTCTGTGGGACATTCCACCGCAATACCAGGATCAATAAGCGTTTCCAGCTCGAATATATCCTTTACCGGAAATGTTGTATCTGATTTTGCCGGGCACATGGTTGCTTCTAACAACAACGCGAGCGCATGGGGTGCAACCAACAATATCTCCAGGCTGTATGTTGCATTCAACTCCACATATCTTTTCATAGGGGTTTATGAGAATATTTCCGGAAATTCGCTCTATGTTTTCATGAGCAACAATTCCGGAACGCCATATGGAACCACAAATATAACAGGGCTGAACACCTGGAGCAGGAACATTAATTTCACCAACCCGATGAACTATATGGCAACTGTTTATTCACCCAATTCCGGTCCATCAGGTCAGAATGCCTTCGTAATAAACAGTTCAGTTGCAAAGAGCGACACTTCCCCTTTCGCCACCACGATTACGAGTTATTTCAGGTTCGGATCTGCCATGAATACAACTGAAATCAGGATTCCGTGGACATCTCTTTTCCCTTACGGTCACAGCGGAAACCTTGACATGAACATATCCGCTTTTGTTGTGGGCAGCGGGGGTCCCTGGCTCGGAACCGGCATTCCATTTTCGCAGAAAGGCACTTATAACAGCGGATCGCAGAGCGAGTTCACCATAAGCAACTCTGTCAGCATGAATTTTGGAACTCTAACGGTAGCCACTTCGCAGCATATTCCGATAAACCTTGCCATAGTCTTTAACGACCACCAGCCCCTGTACAAGATTGTCGGCTCCCAGAATTACCAGCTTCCCTGGACTGAGGCCCACGCTACTGCAGAATACATGGTGCAGCCGTTGATAGCACACATGTATCCTCAGATAAACGTTACGTACGAACTTTCTGGTTCATTACTCTACCAGCTGAATAATATCTCCTCAGACCCGCAATACAATAATACGTACATTCAGGGTGCATTCATTCCCTGGAGTTCGCTGAACACCACCCAGAACCTCACATACCTGGACAACCTGACTTATGATTATTTCAGCATTCCTGGATACGTGTTTTCACTTGGAGAACCGGCTTCAAACCTGTACGCAAACATACACAACAACTGGACGGCTGGAAAAAGGCTCAACGCTACCCAGTTCGAGGATGCTAAAGTCCTATGGTTTCTTTATGACATAAGTACCTCCCTTGTGGAAGGAAAGCTTGGGGTACAGTGGAAGAACAGTACTATCTGGGCAATGCACAACCAGACAAGCTTCACTCAGGCAGACCTTGTAAAAGTACTTGATTACTCAAGGTGGCTCACAGGAAGGGTGATGAACGCATTCTCCGCCGACATGATGGGAAACGTCACCGGCAGCAATAATGTGGAACTTATGACAACGCCGTTCTACCACCCGTTGATGCCCCTCCTGGTCACGAACAGCATATCCGGCCCGCAGGGGAGTATATCCAAGGGAGCCTATAATGCTGATCTACTGGCGCAACTTGAATACGGAAAGGGCCAGTTTTACAACTACTTTGGAATGACGCCGACCGGTGTGTGGTCGCCTGAGGCAGCAGTTTCGAACGCGACCGTTTCTCCCCTCAACCTGTCCGGGTACAAGTGGACAGAATCATCTGAATGGACTCTTCAGCAGAGCGGTGTTAATGCTCTAGACAGCGGAAAAGGCGGAAACGTGACCCAGTTGCAAAACCTGTACACCCCGTACAAGGTGATGGGAGCCAACGGGACCTCCGTAACTATGTTCTTCAGGGATGATTATCTCTCCAACGCCTGGGCATTCAATTACGGTAGCATGAGTACATCCGCCGCAGTGGCGAGTTTTATCAACTACCTGAAGGGAGTTTATAACTCAATACCTCTGAAAGATCACAACAATACATTGGTGACGGTTGCCCTTGACGGGGAAAACTGGATGTTCATGTCCCCTTTCGCGAATGACGGAATACCCTTCCTTGATGCACTTTACTCCGGCCTGGAGGCAAACTCATCATATATACACACCGTAACCCCGCAGCAGTATCTTGCTACCCACTACCAGCTTCCAGTGATACACAATCTGGCTTCAGGAAGCTGGAACCAGGGCAATGGAGTTGCAGCACCCTATCAGGGAGACATATCCCTGACCCAGTGGTCTGGATATCCTGTGCAGGACTTTTACTGGGAGGTACTCAACGAGGTGCGTGGAATGGTTATGCAGTACCGGGTCCAGAACGGACTGACCCAGCTGGGTAATTATACGCTGGTAGAGCAGAATCTCACGGCCTCAGGAAAGGAGGGGAACTTCACAAGAGCGATGAACGCTATTTACGCAGCAGAAGGCAGTGACTGGTACTTCACTGCGGCCCCATGGGACATTACCGGTTCCAACATGATCCCGTTCGACTATATCTTCAAGGGTGATCTCATCTATGCTCTCCACCAGATCGGAGAGGCTATTCCAGATTATCTTACGACTCATTCGATGCCGCCATATCCTGCATTCTCCATGGGGCAACCTAACCAGGCACATACACCAACCATGGGAGGCTATCCGCAGACGTCTTCCAGTACAGGCATAGGAACTGCGTTTTCGGTGACTTCCAATAACGGATGGCAGGGTTCTGCTGTATACATGAACAATTCATCGGCTTCCACTCCGCTTGGAATCACCCAGATGGATATCGCATACAATCCCAGCACATTTTATGTCCAGATCTTCGTTAATGGAAAGGCAACAAGTTACATTGCAAATTCCAGTATCCAGATATCACTGTATTTTTCCGGTTCCGGAGTATTCAACCCGTCAATGGGGAACGTCAGCTTTGATGTGCCTGGTGCGAATTACAATTCAATTCACGGAAATGCCCCGCTTGACTTCCCTGCAAACTACATGATCTCACTCTCTTCGTATTCCTTCAATTCGAAAGGAGTGGGGGCATATGTGGTCTACTCCGCTGCTGGTTTCGGGAAGTGGAACACAATGGTACAGGACGCCAATACACCCGCGTACATAGGGCAAACGATCCAGTTTGCAATTCCATTCACCTATCTGGGAATGGTTCCTGGAGACACCTTCTACATGGCAGCAATGGCATCGACCAACCCAGGACCGGGAATCCACCCTGCAGTCTATTCAAGCTTGACACCAGTCCTGGTTAATGTTCCTGCCTCACTGGGAAAGTTCTACCCGATTGCTGCAATACACAATACCGTTCCAGATAATGGACCGGGGAATTACACCTACCCAAATCAGCCAGCACAGATTCCAAACGGGTCTCTGGATATGCAGTGGATCAACGTATCGATGAACAGCTATGACATGATGTGGAATTTCACTTTCGACCAGCTGTGGAATATCTGGAATGGCCCACTTGGGTTCTCCAACCAGATTGTGCAGGTTTTCATCAATGAGAACAACGGCTCAGGTTCGTCTTCCCTTGGAGCAGGTCCCAACGCAAATGTGAACAGGCCATGGCAGTACTCCATCTATCTCTCCGGATGGGCGGCATATATTGCCTCCTCGTCCGGTTCTCAGTATACTAATGGCATTGTTGCAAAGGCAAATCTAACCTCAAGGACCGTGTCAATGGAATTTCCTCTTTCCATAATAGGAGGAAATCCGAGGTATTACGGTTATACAATCGTATCCGGTTCATATGATGGCTATGGCACTAACGGATGGAGAATAGTTGACAAGGTGAACACCTCGAATGGAGGATGGCAGGGAGGCGGAGGTGATCCTCCCTGGAGTTCAAATATATATAGCTACATAGCCCCGGCAACGGTTGGCGAAGGGAGCCAGACACAGCAGCAGGCACTCACTTACAGTTCAGGAAAAATCCCTACGATTACACCTGTCTTCCTGCCACTGCTCAACAGTTCCCTGGGCATGGCGCAATTCAACTATACTTCTTACAACGGATCAGTGCTTGTAAGGAACAGCAACACATACTACGACATGTTCGTCTCCAACATGTCGGGGTCAAACAACCTTTACTTTTCCTCCTCCACCGACATGATCGGCTGGACAAACCCAACAGAGGTGAGATCAATTTCCGGCATCGATCACTTTTCAGCGACCACCATAAATGGATCAGTTTACGTACTCTTTAATGAACGAGCTAGTCCGGATAAACTGAACATTGCCAGGGTCTCACTTTCTTCCGCTACTTCGACCATGCTCGGTTCATTCAATGCCACATTTGCTATCCTCAGGGTTTCAGCCGTGAACAATAACACAGTTGGCAATTATGTAGCCATATCCAACGGGAGCTATGCACAATTCCTGCGTGTTGCTTTAACGTCGTCAAAGGCCACAGTGTCTGCCCTGGCCGGTTACTCCGGGTCCGGATACGCATCCATAGACCAGTTTGGCGGGGAACTCTTTGCGGCAGTGATCAATGCCAGCAAGGTACTTTTCATAGACCAGTTCTCTACCTCCGGTAGCTTCCAGAAGGCAGTAAAGATGAACACAAGCGGCGTGGCTGACTTCTCTATTGCAATCAGCGATTATGGAAACCTCTGGATAGCATATGCAAACAGTACCTCGCCAGGTTCTATTTTCTTCACGAACACTTCCTTGAATGGTGAGTGGACATTTTCACCCCTTACTGCCATGTCTCTTTCAGGGTCAGACGTTTACGAGATTTCAATCTTGACCGTTAACCATGGTGGTACAAGCAGCCTGATAATGACCTGGGGTGCTGCCAGTTTAACAGGGAATTCTATTTGGGCATTGAATTCCACGTTGTCCTGGAGTAATGTGGCCATCAAGCAAAGCTCGGCAACGGCTCCTAACTCACTGCCGCTTTGGGTATACATAGTGGTCGGCGTGGTTACCGCTGCGGTAGTTGCAACAGCATCTTATTACCTGTTCTACAGGAAAAAGAAGGGTTAAGTTTCCTTGACCCTTTTATTTTATTTCTCGCAATGCCGTAAATAGGCCACATGTTTGCAGACAAGAAGCAGATGCGTAATCCTATAATTCGTGCTGGTCTTGTGAAATTCACACTATGTGCAATACTGCCTTCTCAAGAGCGATGTCTTCAACCTTAGCTGATCGTCCCCCTATGGAGTAACTCTTTCCATTCGAAGACAGGATAAGACTGTGGCGCAACCCCTCTTCATTTTCGATTTTTACCACTGAACCCGAAAGTTCCACCTCCTTGCCTTCTACCATGCCGGTAACGTTGATCGAAAGCTTCTTTCCTGCCTGGATCATTGAGTTGCAGATTTCGCACATCAGCCAGTTGGTCGTAAACGAGAATTTTTTCTTCTTTTCCGGATACACTATTTCCTCTGAGGGCCCCCAAAGTGTGTGATAGAAATAGTAATTCAGGATGTGTATCATCTCGTTTTCCTGAATAAACACTGAAGCCTTCCTGGAGTTAAATACACTCTCCGTATCCAGGAAGCCGGTCACCCTGTCAGATATTATGACTTGGGACGAAGCGTATTTTCTCCTCCTGACGAACGAATCGGAAAATTTTGGTCCTATCTCATCCTGATTTATCTCCGGAGAGAGTACGAGCGCTACTGTCACCCCCCTCCCTATGGCTTCCTGAATGTATTTCTTGGCGTATTTCCACCAGACTGGCCCCACGCAGATAAGGAGTTCATGCCTGGCTCCTGAGATTGTCTCCCTTACTTTTTGCCGGATGTTGTTTTCTGCTTCAATTAACCATATTGGCGGTTCATCATTGCCGGTTCCGATTTAATTCTCCTCAAGTTTCTTTGACATAGCTTCTATGTCAAGAGTAAGTTCCTCAATTCTCCTTCCAAGAACCGTGGTCACTGGAAGAGCCCTGTATACCTTCTTTTTCCCCGGGCTGGCCTCAACCAGTCCCTTGGATATCATGTTATTGAATACATCATATATCCTTGGCTGGGGAACCCCGGATAACTTAACAACGCCCATTGCGGTTAGAGGACCGTTGGTTAACAGGGTTCTGTAAACCTTGATCTCGTAGGATGTCAACCCGAATTTCGATAACTTCTCAAAAGCCCCTTCCAAACCTTCACTACTCACACTATCAGACAAGAGTAGAATCCTATCGTTTCAGATATAAGTTTTCCAATTGGATCTAATTTATGTCCGTATGTTGATGTTTCATTCCATTCTTCGACCGGATATCAATATTCCAAAAGCCAGGCGAGGAGGAAGCACAAAGGGCACCTATTGAAATACTCAGTTCAACCGTTGTCCTATTATTGACTTTCTTAACCTCTGCCTGTATAGAAATGAGATTTCCCCACAAGTTAATCAGTTTCTCAAACCGATACTGGTCAAATTTCTCAGGCAACGAGGTTGCAGAATAGCAGGGATGGCCAAGTATGGTTTGATAGTATGTACAGGAAATATCTAAGTATATATGAAACAAATCCAGTTACGGTGCACGATCTCTGAAAGCCATAGGAATCACTGCTCCTTTCACCGGGTCCGGGAAAACAACGGTCACGCTTGGGGTCCTGAAGGGGCTTGAGAATTCAACATCCGTGAAGATAGGCCCTGACTATCTAGACACAATGCTGCACTCTGCTGTCACAGGAGTTCCGGGTAACAACCTAGATCGCTGGATCCAGGGAAGAGCGTACAGACGTCTTCTGGCAAGTCTGGCAGAAAAATATGACTATGCCGTGCTGGAGGGGGTCATGGGATTGTTTGATTCCGGTTCTCCTAAAGATCTCAGTTCCTATTATTATTTCAATGCTCTCGGAATTCCGTATATTCTGGTCGTGAATGTCGCGAAACTGGCTGAATCCGCATACTACGTTGCAAAGGGATTCCTTACAAAGTTATGTAAGGGAGTGATTATCAATGACTATTATTCGGAGAGACATCTTGAGATGGCAAGCAGTCCTTTCAGGCAGAGAGGAATAAGGATCGTTGGGGCTGTCCCGCATGATGATTCTATTTCTCTGGAGGAAAGACATCTGGGCCTTCGAACGGATCTGGATCCCTCAAGAATTAATGAAATAGCGTCCAGGGTTTCCTCGCACATTGACTTCTCATTCATTGATAATCTCCCTGAAATCAATATTTCAGCCGCTACGCAGTCATCAGGCTATGGCATGAGCGGTTTGAGATTCGCGGTGGCACTGGATTCTGCTTTCAATTTCTACTACAGTTCAAGCCTCAGGTTCATGGAATTGAGGGGAAAGGTCGAGTATTTCTCCCCGCTCAATGGTGAAATTCCAGAAGACCCTGATTTCATATACATTGGTGGGGGGTACCCCGAACTCTTTGCAGAAAAATTGTCCAGAGTTTCTGCAACTAGAGATTACATCAAGAACTTCTCCCTGGCAGGAGGCGTCATTCTTTCAGAGTGCGGAGGATTAATGTATCTTGAGGATAAGTTGTTTGCAGGAGACAGAGTGTTCAACATGTGCGGCGTGTTTGACGGGAAAACGTTAATGAAAGAAAAACCAGTTATTGGCTACACTAAACTTAGGGCAATGTCCGATACCTTTCTCTTCCGCAAGAATGAAACCCTGTATGGTCACGAATTCCATTACAGCTTGGCAGAGGATAGTGCGTTGAAAGTGCTGAATAACGAGATTGGCCGTGGAATAGACGGAACCGATGGGCTTTACAAAGATAACACACTGGCGACTTATTCCCACTTTGACCTGTCCAGATACGGTAAGAGGATCGTCAGAAACATAAAACCCTCTTGAGGTTATCTGCGGATGCCCCTTTACGATATCGATGAGGACTATTCCCAATTCGTTTCTGAACCCTACGGATTCTAATGCCATGGTATTCGGAAACCTGTGTTACGGCCATATACAGGATCAACCCTGCCTGATACCTGGCAGTTATCATTATCGCCAATCTTGCGTCTGATCTATAAGAAAATACTTTAATTGGAAGTACATCTGGGAAAACTACTGGAGAAGACTCAATGGCAAGAATGCATAGCGGTAAGAAAGGGAAATCCGGTTCTCATAATGACTACAGATCAGACGATCATGAATGGGTGTCCATATCACAGGACGAATACAGACAGGTGGCAACATCGCTCAGGAAGGAGGGAATGTCGGCATCCATGATTGGAATAAGGCTCAGAGATCAGTTTGGTCTTCCTGGGTCCAAGGTTATTGCCGGAAAGAAACTTACCGTACTGCTGGAGGAGAATGGCATGAAGCCTGAGATACCCGAGGATCTCGTGGCACTGATTGCCAAGTACCAGAGAACAACAAAACATCTGGAACTGAATCATGGTGATTCTGCAGCCATCAGGGGTAGAAACCTAATTATGGCCAAGATCCTGAGACTTGTAAGGTACTACAAGAAGAACAATTATCTATCCCCTGAATGGAGCCTGTCCAAGGTTCTTTGATAATGCTTTCAAGCGTGATAGGCAAGGGACTCCAGGATGAGCTGGATATATTATCGGAACACATTTCTGACAATGATTATCTCAGGATACTTGCACACTATGATGGTGACGGGACGAGCGCCGCCATTATTCTCGCCAAGGCGCTCCTGAGGGAAGGGAAAAGGTTCCACATAGGGTATATCAAGAACCTTGGAGGAGAGGGTTTCAGAGAACGAATTGAGGAAAACCAGGATATATACACAATAGTGGTTGATGCCGGATCTGACCAGGCCAAATTTGTGCCTGAAGTTGAGAAATTAGGGATTCTGGATCATCATTTCTTTCAGGAGGGACCGGCAAAAGCACTCAACATTAATGCCAGAAATCATGGAATAGACGGGACCAGAGGCGCCTGCGGAGCGACCATGGCCTACATAGCTGCACTCAATCTTAATGAGAAAAATGCAGACCTATTTCCATTTTTTCTTTCTGGAGCGATAGCGGACAAACAGGACATTGGGGGATTCTCTGGACTAAACCAGAAGCTTGTTCAGGAGTATGGAAGCAGATACAAGAAGGTGCGTACCATAAACCTTGAGGGAAAGGACATGATTGAGTCTCTGGCATATTCCACCGATCCTTTCTTTGATGGCATTTCCGGTAACGTGGAAAACTCCAAGAAGTTACTCCTGAAGGCCGGCATTGACCCTAACACAAACGTTTTCGATCTCAATGAAGACGAGAAACAGGTGCTTGAGAAGGTTCTCGGAATAAAGCTTATTTCCCAGGGAGTAGGAACAGACACACTCAAGTATCTTGAAACTGACATGTACAGATTCCCTGGAATTGATTTCACCTCAAAGGAAATCAGTTCAATAATAGATGGAAACTCAAAGCTGAACAAGAACGGAACACCAGTCCAATTTTTCCTCGGAGATGAATCCACGCGTGGAGAATCCATCAGCAACTGGAAAAAATACAAGAGTGTGCTGATTGATTACGCATACAAGGCTTACAAGGAATTATATGAGGATACACATGTAAGGTATTTCTATGCTCCAGAGTCTGAAATGGCTGGATCTATCGGTGGTTTGCTCATGCTGTATCTTGCTCCGCAGGACAAGCCGCTTATTGGATTCAATGTCAGTGACAGCATTACCAAAGTTTCTGGCCGAGGAAGCAGAAGACTTGTTAACATTGGGTTGAACCTGTCCCTTGTCATGAGGGTTGCCTCAGAAAGCGTTGGAGGAAATGGAGGAGGTCACGACATTGCGGCAGGAGCAGTGATACCAAAGGGAAAGGAATCCCAATTTGTACACATTGCGAACTCAATAATTAGGGAGCAGGTGTCTCCGGGAACAGCGGAAGAGAGACAAAAGCCTGTGAAGAAAGCGCAGAAATGAACAGTCATTCTCCGTCCCGGTAAAACAATTCTGTCTTGGAAAACCTTAAGGCTTCCAATATACTATGTGATTCGAATGAGAAGGGTGGGTGTCTTTACCCAGGACTTCAAATTTTATCATGACGTGATCGAGACTCTTAGATCATGGTCAATCCCTTTTGTGAGCATGGAGCATCCCTATGAATTCTCCAAAGACGTGGTCATAGTACTCAGTTCTGCAAAGGACAGGGATTATGGTTCACTTCAGGAGAGGTTTTCAGATGCCAAGCACGCTGTCAGGCATTCGTTCGCCAGGCTGCTAGGAAAGAGTTTGTTTAGTTCTCTGGTACTTGGGATCGATCCGGGACCAAGACCAGGCCTTGCTGCTGTTGGAGACGGTGTGCTGACTGAAGCCATGGAGTGTCCGAGCATTGAAGCTTTGGCTGCAGAGGTTTCTGACATGGTATGCCAATATACATACAGAGACGTGGTCATAAGAATAGGAAATGGCGATAAACCAAACAGGGTGGCGATACTGAAGCTCCTCAAAGAATTAGGACTACTTATCCTGGAAGTTGATGAGAGGGGAACAACGATAAAGTATCGTAACGAGAATAATGCCATTTCAGCCGCCAAAATCGCAATGGCTGTTTCCCTCACAAACAATGGAAAGAAGCGCTCCGGGAAAGGGAGGAGTTTTGTCGAAAGGAACTTCCTGACGATCCAGGCAGTTCTTGGAAGTTGAGAGTGCAAACATTTAACCTCTGATCCTCACTTTAAGACCTGGTGTGGATAGTCGATGATTGTAGTAATGAATCATATCAAGGTAAAGAAAGAGTACGCCACCGCATTTGAAGAAGGGTTTAAAGAAAGGGAACACCTCGTTGATAATTTTCCAGGCTTCATAAGCAACATGATTATGAGGCCGGTGAAGGATGAGAGCTACATAGTAATGACCCAATGGGAATCAATGGGTCACTTCGAGAGCTGGACCTCCAGCGAAGAATTCAAGAAAGCGCATAGCAGGTCATCTTTACCAAAGGAAGCTTTTGTGGACAGTTACCTCACCATTCACGAAGTATTCTCAAAGACTTGATTTTTAGAATTGGAGATCCTGAAGCTCCGCTTATCTCACTTCTTTCTCCATTTGGGTGCAGACAGCCTGCCAGCGCGCTTTCCTGATGAGAGAGCAAGCAGAACACCAAAGACGATCGCTATTGCCGAGGCATAGTAAATCCAGTCAAAATTCGGTGGAGTCCCGTAATAGAAGTGTTGCGTGAAAGAAATCTGGCCATTTACACGAACAAGGGCATTGCTCACATTTATTGTAAGGCTGTGCTCTCCATCACTTAGATGTGGGTAAACGATATCTACGGATACATTCTTTGTACTTTCTGGTGCTAGAGCCCTGATGAATGATTTCCCTACATGATTGCCATCAATGTAGTAGTTTACTGTCACATTGTAGATATATATGTAACTCGGGTTGCTTATGGTTGCCTTTAGTATCACTGGCTTGAAAACACTTATCGCGAGGCTGCTGTTGGCCCTTTCGCTTGTCTTACCTACATTTACTGTGGTAGATACAAACAGGTAAAGTGTCTCTGCAGAATCTGGGGCAGTTGCATTTATTCTAAAGTATGGACTGGATTGGGTGAAGTTATGGAAAGTACCGGAAGGAGAGATACCACTGAGATTATATGCTGCAAAGTAAGCGGTGACACTGTAATTTTCCCAGCCATAAGTGCAGTTTATAAACACCGTGAAATTCTGTCCAGAATAAACACTGCTTGGTGCACTAACATCAACCTGGTATATGTTCGGATGGGTCTGCGGAGTTTGTGAGTGGCCAACCCCCACTGGAATCGCGAATAACATCAAGCATGAAACAAGCAAAGTCAGTACAATACCTCTCATTTCTTTCTCCTCCCCCTGAAACCGGCGATTGCCAGTCCCGCTATGATCGAAGCAGCGATTATTCCTATTCCAATATACAGCGTGTCATATGGATTTCCAGTGTAATTGGAGATAGATTCCCCAACCGGATAGGTCTTTAGAACCGGTAACTGTGGATATTGTGGAACAAGCGAGAGAGATTTCACCTGTCCATTAAGGGTTCCCAATATGGTCACGCTTGTTATGTATCTTTGTTTCATGGAAGAGTTTGGAGAAAGTTCCAGGTAAAGTGAAGCAGTCTGGTTCATGCTTAGTGAGACTTTAGTCACAGACTTGTTATTGTAGATGAAACTGAAACTCCACCCGTAGGAAGAGTAAAGTGATCTGTTAATGGAAAGAGCGACCTTCTCTGGCCCGTTCCCCGTATTCTTCACTGAGAACTTAATGAGAATGTTCTTCTCGTGAGGAACGCCCACGGTGTTGACAGAAGTCATAGAAAAGTTGTAGAATTGCTTGACGGTCGCAGTAAGGTACCCGGTATAGTTTCCAGTTCCATAGTCAACCCTGACCGGGATTTTATCCTTTCCTGATGCTGCATACTTTGAGATTATCACTGAAGCATTCATGGTCACATTCTGCCCAGGTGAAAGCATCAGTTTGTACTTGCTGAATGTAATGTTCCAAGATCCATTTCCGGAATGAAGCGTGACGTTTGCAAATGTGTGTCCTGCGTTTTTCAGATAGAAAGTATATGCTGCCGTGCTTCCATTAAGAACAGATCCGGATGGACCTGAGAGTTGGCCCAGTGCAAGGTTGTAATGGTAGATCCTTTCAAGCTGGACAAGTACATAGGAACCATAGGTTATTGCCTGAGTGACGTTTGTTCCATATATCTCTGTGAACTGAATTCCCTGATATGTCGAATTAAATTTCTCAGAGGCCGAAAATTCAAATGACTCCATTGGGAGGAATATCGATTTCTGTGAACTGTTAATCACCATGGTAAAACTGGTATGAATGATAGTGATATTCGTGTTGATCACTTTCCCGGAAATAGTTACGGACACCGGTACAGTGGTTCCTGGGATCATAGTTACATTGTAAATTGTTGGGGCAGAGAATGGGTTGAGTGTTTCAGAGCCCACGAAAGCAAGTCCTGAAGCTACATTGGTGACATATAGCGAGTAAGTGCCAGCTGATAGATTCATCCGGTACCAACCGGTACCGTTAGTATAGGCTTGCTTGACAAAGGCGCCAGTTGAATTAAAGACACTCACGTTAGTATACTGGTATGGTTTACCATTGTACAGCACCAGACCGTAGAGAATATCATGAATTGTCGAGACCGATAGTGTCAGGTTGATAGTAGTATCAGAAGCAAGAGATACATGCTTCGATCCGCTCAAGCTATACTGTCCTGTGGAATTAGAGTAGTTTAGTAGATAGCTAACCCCGTAATTTCCTGCCGGTAAAGAGTAGGTTCCTTCACTAAAGTGAACAACCAGCCCCTTGTAATCAAGAGAGTAATTTCCTCCCTTTACTGAGAGGGTATTCTCAAGTGCTACATAATAAGACTTCCCAAAGGAAGGGGAAAATGTCGTATTCTTTCCAATATACAGGCGCGTGATGTTAGTCCCGATGGGGTTGACTGAATAAACGGTGTAAACTCCAGCTGGTACCTCTGAACTTCCGTGATAAGATTCCCCCGCGCTGCTGAACAGCGTATAGTTGAGAGAACCATTCTCTTGGAGCCTTACGAATGATTTCACAGGAATGGTTATTGAAACATTGCTCGCAGGAATTGATACAAGTTGCGTCTCTGGAGCAATGGATGCATCAAGGCTGCTGAATTTTACCATGTATTCTCCGGCTGGAACGACCCCGGTGAATGAGCCATCACTCAAAGGTAAAGTGTAATTACCTCCTGGGCCGTCAAGATATACAGTACCGTTGTATGCTGACTGTTTTCCATAAAGGTTGATTGCCCCGCTGAGCGTGAATGCAATCACCTCTGCATTCATGGTAAGGTTCCTTGAACTCACTGACTTGGTTATAGGTAAGAAATAAGGCGATTTGTATGAAACTGAGAGAAGAGAGTCGTGAACGTAAGCCAACGGGATGTCAAGGGCAACGAAACCACTTTTGGGCACAGACTGGAACGTCAGCGGAGTACCCTGGTAACTCATTTCAAGAATTCCGTTATCCAATAATGATGATTTCGCGGAATTTGTGGAATACATGGAAACATTGAGCATTACAGCAGGTTGCAAGGACATATTAATGGCCAAAGATGCTTTGACGTATGTTATCTTCTCGGCAGAATAGATCTTCCCCAGAGAAACGCCGTGCGATTGAATGGTATAGGTACCCCTCGGTACATAAATGGAAGTCAGGGAAGTTGGAGTGTTGTAATCAACCTGTATTATTCCAGAGCCACTGAGTACCTCATAGTAGCCCGTGTATTGTACACTGGTGGGAAGGTAGGTTGTAAGATTGATATAACTGCCACTCGAAAGGCTCAGTGTAAGGTTCATGTTGGCGTTAAGATCAAATGTTTTGAAAGCCACCTGATTTCCACGATGCACGTAGGCTGTATAAATGCCCAACGGTAATGAAATGTTGAAATCTCCCTGAGAATTCGTAATGGCCTGTCTGGCTTCGTTTTCCTGTCCACTCTGATAGAAATATACGTAAACAGGGGAATTCATTTGCGTCACACTACCTGTGATCCTAGCAGAAGCGGACGGGGTGAGATTCAGGGTTTGGTTCAAATTCCAAGACTTGAATGAAGCCTGAACGAAGGCTGAAGTTATTCCTTGACCTGAAAGGTAAAGCGAGTATGAGCCTGGTTGAACCCAGAATTCCGAAACACCTGTCGAGTTTGTCACGTTAGTCTTGGTTATTCCAGAACCATTGAGAACTATGTTTGCACCCTTAATCGGGTTTCCATTCAATAATGCTCTTGCGAATACTGAGTCATATTGTATGTTGAGATTCTCCTGTACAACTGCACCCTGTGTTAGGGTAAAGTTCGCTATGTTATGGTATGTATTGCCACCCACTGTCGCATTGATTAAGTAAGTATAGGCTGGTATATTATTCAGAACATAAAGTCCATTTTCAAGTGAACTGGTAAAGGAAACCTTGTTTGTTGTGTTGTAGAACGTGACTGAACCCCTGCTGATTGGAATGGAGAATGACTTCGCACTCCCTCCTTTTTTTGATCCAGGATTAGTGAGGTATGAGAAAGAGAGTGTCCCAGACACCTTTGTTGACTTCAATTGGTAGTTCTCTGTAATGTAGTAAGATGGAAGACCGGTAGTCTGGTTGTAACCGAGTGACTGCCTCTCCGCCTGCTGCTGCGATACGTGGAAGTGAATGTACTGTATCGCGTTTGATCCTGAATCGAATACCTTGTTGTACTTTCCTGTGCTTATCAATACAGTGTCGTTTCCAGGTACAGCCGTGAGATTATAGTAGCCACCAGCATTCGTGATGGTGCTCTCATGCGGTATTCCGTACTGGTCAAAGAGTGTAACGTAGAGACCCTTGACCCCCTGGCCACCATGCATTGAAACTTTCCCTGTCACTGTAGCCCCGGGGAAGTACCCCACTATTGGGTTTTCGCTGTAAATCAACTGGTTTGTTGGGGGGAATATGTATGTAGTACCAATATTATGTTTATGATCATAGTAAGCTGTTTGCAGAGGAATGATCTTCCATGCCGAGGTATGGTTCTGATAATCTGTGTAAGGATTCCATGGGATTCCCATGTACAGTATCTCGAAGTGACTCATGTTATGTGCGGGCATTACTGAATAGGTAGTCTGCCCATAAGTTAACCCGGGAATGCCCGTCTTGTTGCCAGTATCGTAGGTAGAGTACCCTATAAGAAACTTGTAAATGGTTGTGTTATAGAAATCATGATTGTAAGTGATTTGATAGGTAGCTGGTATTGCACCAGATGGCATCTTGTTGAGAGGGTACGTCGAACCGTTCGCCAAAACCGCAGAGATCTGATAATAATTGTATGGAACTATTTCTCCATTCGCTGAATAGCTGGGCCTGTCGGTAAGGTATGTGGGTGCATAGAAGATACCCGGATTAACACCTGAAAGAGGCATAAGTCCATTTGGCACACCGATGTACTTGATATCATAGCCGGTTATAGATTCCAGATCTGATAGTAGAGAGACGATCACAGAATCAGGGTATAGAGTCGAGAGTTGGCCGGATACAAGGGCAAAGTAGGCGTTAGATGCAGAGATTCCGGGTATGAATTTTCCATATTCGCTGGGGTTCTTAGCGATAAGGTAGGAATACCCTCCCGGGTTCTGAAGGAATGACTTAATTGTCAAAGCCTCATTGGTCCCAAGATATTCTGAAAGAGCGTTGAACATTGCCGGAGTGAGCGCACTCCCATTATTCAGATATGAAGCCTGCAAGACTCTAGCGAGGAAAAGCGAGATTATCTGGCTCTGGTTCTGTGCCAGCAGAACCTGACCAGCAATCTGGTAACCGTGCTGGAAGTCGTCTGCTACAGTTGGGTGCAAACCTTGTTGCATTTCCTGAAATCCATAATCCCACCATGACACGAAAGCGGGCTTCTTGTTCATTGGAAGGTTAGAATCCTGAGTTGAAAGCCAGTGGAATGCCTGAGAAAGCGGGTCACTTCCGTTTGTGATGTAAAAGCCAGATGCCCCAACAAATGACGCGTTGCTTGCAGAATATCCTGCAGGCCTCATGAATGATGGAAGATCGTTGTAAATTTGGGAGTTATAATTTCCAGCAGTATTAGCTGGAATTGAAGAAGCAATTGTGCTGAACCCCGAAGGAACAACGAGGAGAACAACAAGCGCAATTGTAAACAGTGCTGTGAGCCAGTTCTGGCCTCCCTTCAGCCTTCTGATCCCGGTTCTTGCAGTTTCGCGTTTTGAAACTTGTGCCCGTATCTTCATGATATCAGCAAAATACATCAATAGTGCAGCACCAAGAATTGCATATGCAGGAGCCGCAGTTATGTTGAATCTTGCGGCTGCAAAACTCATGTATATCGAGACCAGCGAGAATATGAGGAGGAATGATACCACATCCCTTCTTTGCTTAAGGAAAAGGTAAGCAAGGTAAGCAACTCCTGCCATTCCAAGTACGAACTGCGCAGGCCCGAAACCGGAGATGTACTGGCCAAGAGGTGGTGACGAAGCTTCAGCAATTGTTGCATATACCCTGTTCTTTATGAAGTACCCCTCGCCGCTCAGCAAGGTCGTCAGCAGGTGGGGATCAAAAAGCTGCACACCTATGAATATCAGGCCAAAAATTACCACAAATGCGGGAAGGCTGAGAACCCAAGGTCTCCCAGAGAAGAAGGAGGCAAAAATTCCGAAAACTATAACTCCCAATCCGAGGAAAAAGGCTGGGTAAAACCACGTGTGAGAATATGTGGGGCTCAGGTTGAAGTAATAGTAGGCGCCCATCAGGAAGCCGAGACCTATCAGGAGAATTATGAGATAGTTGATATAGAAAAGGCTTCTCTTCAGGAGCAGGTTTATGATCAACTGAAGGAATGCGTATATCAGGACGATCGCTTCTATGTAGGCATAGCCCTGCCATGCAAGCATCAATCCTCCAAGTGAAGCACCGGCTAAAAGACCGTAGATGGTGGCAAGCCTATTCTCAAGGACGAAGTTGCGAATTACAGAAGGCAATTTGGTGATTGTGTGGAAACTTATGTCCAGCCTATCTTTTTCAATAATATTGATAGCCCTTTCGAAGAAGTAGATAGTGAAGAAACCAAACAGAAGTTCGGGGGTATGAATCCTGGCATCTGAAAGTACGCCTGCAGAAAGGTTGCTTGGCATGAGGGTATATAGTATTGCTGCGACCATGCCAGTCTTCTTGCCGAAGGCTTCTGCAGCAATCAGATATATCGGAACAATGAGTATTGCCCCTACGAGTGCATCGAACTCCAGCAGCCCTACCTCAGCCGTGGTATATGCATTAAGGAACGGCGAGAGAAGCTCCGCTACAAAAACAATGGCCCAGTGGTAGAATGGTGCCCTTGGATTTGTTGCTCCAACAGGGTAATTCAACGCGTAATCATACACCAGTGAATGATGATTGGTGATGATGTAGTCGAGAACTCTAAGATTGTAATACGGGTCGCTTCCACCAGAAGTGCTGAAGCCCCCAACAAATGTAGCTGAATAAGAGTAGTAGTTACCAAGAAACATGTATATAATCATAAGGAAGAGGATAACTATCATCTCTGGACTGGACTGAACAAAGTTGCGGAATCTTTCGAGTGTAGACTGTTTGCTGTTCTCCATTAGTGCCTAACCTAGGGATGGCTAATGTAATCTATCTATAAAAAAGTAATTTTATGATTATTAGTAGGGATAGTAAAATTAGGGCTCAGCGACAACTTATACGTTGAACGTGATTGTTTCTCCGTCACTGTCGTAGTCAAGTAGCTTGGAGTATCTTCCCCAGTTGACTATTATGCCGAAAGTAATCTCATTGTCGTCAGAAGGAAAATTGTCTTCGATAAATACCTCCAGATCTTCCTTGCTGATTTCCTTTTTTCCAGAGGAAAATACAAGATTAATCAGAGAGTGAAATGGTTCCACGTTCCTTATCTGATTCAAGATTATCTTTCTCCTTCCATCTATGTCGGAACTCATGAAACTTCTGCCAAGGTCGGTTAGCCCGATATCTCCTCTTACAATGTGGACGAGCCCCAGAGCCTCGGTGTCCTCCAGTAAATTCATAAAGGTAGCTCTTTCCTCGTCCAAAGAATCATCTAGTTTCGCAAGATCCACGGGTTTTCCAAGATCCTCGAGGATCTCCAAAAGTCCAACTATATCTCCTGTTCCTCTAGTTTCCATAAGGTGCATTTTTGCGGCGGAGTACATTATGTGTGTGAGAATAAATCTTTTACCATTAAAGTGAATATCAAGTATTGAGAACCGGAAGCGAGAAACTCGAGGAAAAGATACTTTCGCTCTTGAGATCTGCTGGAGGAAGGGGGATTTCCCAAGGTAGCATAGGAATTAAGTTGGGCGTATCCAAGTCGTACCTATCGGATAAGCTTTCTGAAATGGAAAACAGATCTCTCATTTACAGGGAGAAGGGACCTGGAAGAACAAAGCGGATATGGGAGACCCTGTCTCATCCCGGGATGTCAAGCAAACTCATAAGAATAGGATTGTTGAGGTCCAGTGAATACATTCCTCTGATGAACACCATGAGAAAAGTTGCCTCAAGAAGGAAGATACGTCTGGTATTCAGGCCTACCGATTCCGCGAGGGAACTGATGTCATTGTTGAATGAAAAGACCATAGAAGCCGCTTTCGCCCCGCTTTACACTTCCACAATGTCTGCCCTTACGAGTGGTGATCTGAAGATAATACACCTCATTGGATCTGGTGGGGGTGCGATATTCCAGAGAAAAGGCTACGACGGGAATGATTGTCTTACCACCGAGATATCATCGATGACAATTATGCTGAAAAGTTATATGTCTAGGAACAATTCAAACTTCACTCTGGATTCCTTCACCAACCCATGCAAGGGCCTCAAGGCGTTCGAAGCGGGAAAACATGGACGCATATGCATATGGGAGCCATATGCAACCTGTTTGAGAAAATTGGGAACTATGGAGGAGATTGGATCATATAGAGATATTCTAGGGGAACTTCCGTGCTGTTGCGTGGTAACAACTTTAGACTCCGCGTCACGAGTCTCTCAGTTGATAGATGGAAAATTTGACGGCGAGATTGAGTGGAGTGGATACGAAGAAATAGATTTCTGTGGTTGCAGTGGTTCAGTACGGGAGTCCCTGTCAAGCTACAATTTCAATGTAGACAGGTCATTTGTTGCGTTTCTGGAATATATTGGTAGGCTTGGCATTACTGTATCAGAGAACACTGCCAGTGAAATCTACGCCCCTGCAACCTCGTGAAGCAGGTCGAGCCTTATCTCCAAAAGTGAAACAGGATTCTGGAGCTCAAAAAAACTCAAGAATTCGGGGTGCACTTCACCGATAAAACCGATCTCTTTGCCCCCTACATGTATCGTTCCAGATCTTCCAGGGATCAATCCTTCTATGTCACTGCTCCTGATCAAAGGTTTCTGATCGACGATCCTCTCCATATACTGGTCAAGCACCTTCTTCGCCGCGCTGAAATCTCCCCTGCTTTCCTCGACCATTACACAAAGATGAGTCTGTTGCATTTCCTCTATGAAAATGTCCCCGATCTCGAAAATTCTCAAGGGCAGAGACCTCCTTTTATTGATCCTGAGAAATTCCAGAAGATTTGGAAAAATCCTATCCCTCACGATCGAATTATCCATGCTCTTTGGGTTCAGGATTCTTACTCCGCCAAGATAATTCAAATTCTGATAGAACTTTTCAGCAGTGACCACGAATGAGGAAACTTCCTGCAGTTGCAAACCGATCAGAACCGTACGGCAGGTATCCTGGAAATCCTTCATGCTGTCTGGTTTTCCAAACAGAGGAATGCTGATGGGCTTTGCCTCGATGTTTTCCAGCCCATACGCTTTCACTATGTCCTCGATTACGTCCACTTCCCCCATTACATCAATCCTGTACCCAGGAACCCTGACCATAAATGCGCCATGTTCGCTTGATACTTCATACCCCATCCTTACGAGCGATGACATCACTGACGTTGTGGGAATATCATGGCCTGTCAGCCTGAAAATGCTGCTCTTCTTTACCTCGACAGTCCTCATGTGGAAATCACGCAGTTGATGCACTTTCATTCCCTCAGCAACTGGGTGGATCGTGACAGCATAACCCATTGCCTGAAGACATTTGGATATCAGGAAAATTGTTCCTCTCACGGAAATAAAATCAATTCCGGTGAAGTCGATTATGAAGCAGTCTGTATCTTCCGATATCCTGGACTTGATCCCGTTTATCACCGGCGGCACGGACATGAGATCACCATCTGCATCCCGGATAACAATTGCCTGATTCTGCGAATTGACAAGAGAGGCGTATTCGACCCCCTTTTCGTGCCCCTTGAAAATATCTTCGATGGTCCCTTCCATTCCATCGTAAGACACCATCCTTGTTTTCTGCCTATCCTCCACGTCCACTGAAAACGGAATCCGGACATTCCCTAGATCGTGAATCCCTATTGATGCCCGTGACCTGTCCTTTCCAATCGTGTCATGGAGTTTTTCCTGAAATGAAATCAGGCGTTCCTTCATCCTCCCTATATGTGGGCCTTTAGCCACGACAATTCCGACGTAAGGCCTCAACCTGAATGCCTCTTCGGTTACCCTCACCAGACTCTTTCCAGAAAACTTGAGATCGCTTTCCTGTGACGGTTTTCCATTGTATTTTTGAATTGAAGATACAAGCAGGTCAATGGAACATAAATCCAGCCTGTCTGGGTTGAGTTCTATCTTCAGTTCTGGACCAGATTCATCGACTGAGTACCCGAAGACGCCGGATGCCTCTGAAATTTCACTTAGAAGGCTGTTTCCCATTTCCTTGAGAAGTTCAGATGTGTTGCCACGTACTACGACCATTCAAAAGGGAAACCGTATTTCCATTAAGGTTTTATTCCCTAGTTCAGGGCTCACCTGAATCGTCTGATGAAGTCAGTTTTCTGGCTTTCTCCTCTAGCTGTCTTGAAGTGTACTCCCGCAGTACGGCCCTTATAAGATCGTCGAGCGAGATGGATGACTTGGCTTCCAGGTCATCTGACAGGTTTTCCAGAACCTTCTTTGGTATCATCAAGTCCACCTTCTTTGGTTGTTCCCTGTAATTTCTTTCGACAAATTCGTCAATCGCTTTCCTGATGATGTCGGAGACACTTTCATAATCGTAACTCTCTACGAGTTTCTCAAGCTTCTTCATTGTCTCGTTCGAAACCCGTATGGTAATTCTATACGGAACAGGCATTATTTCAAATTCTCCCCGCCATTCACTTCATGGCAGACTTTTGTCAGACATATACTATAATTTAAATAATATACTTTCTGTATTTTGCAATATCTCGGCTCAACCCTGAAGTCTTATTCTTCCATCATCTCAGGCTGTAAACAGAACCCCTCCATGTGATTTTGTGCATCCCGCCAGCGACCAGCAGATTCAACAGATAAAAGAAAGGCAAAATGAACGAACCCGGAATTATCATAGGAAACCTGAAAGGTATTCTTTTGAGCGTTCTCAGGACGTTTAGCAGGTAAGGAATAAGCAGCAAAAGGAAGAGCGGCGTCACCACAAATGAGAGGAATATCGCCATCGAGTAAAGAAGAATCTGGTTGAAGTAAAGTATGATTCCGTAATACAGTACTTTGCTTCCTGATGAGATCGACAGAGCGGTCTGCCTGTTTGACCACTCAAAAAAGGTTGCAAAGTCGTCGTCTGAATGGATCACTGCTCTTGCCTCGGGAGAATAATAGATTTGCAGGCCGGAAGCAAGGCATGCCTTTGTTAGGAAAATATCATCGGATATCTGGTTTCCAAATTCCAATTCCTTCCCGGAGAGAATTGATCGCCTGAATGCCAATGAACCGCCCCATGCAAATCTCGTAAGCTTACTCTCCATCATCCCTATCCCAATAGTCCCCCAAAGCGCCTTGAACCTAGACCAGAACCCCCCCACGGGTTCAAACAGCGGAAATGTGGTGGAAATGCCATACTTAAGGCTCATCAGTGGCTGAACAAGTCTTTCAAGCCAGTCTTTCTCCACTGTAATGTCTGAATCTGCGATTACGATCACTTGCTCGGTGCTTTCAAGGAGTGCAGAATAGACAGCCCTAACCTTTCCGCTTCCCCTAAGGTCTCCTGCTTCGGAAACAATGTATTCCAGTCCAACTTTCCTGAGAATTTCGCAGCTTGGATCATCCTCGGAGTCAACCACAGCAATTACGCTGTAATCCCGATATGACTGACGCATGATTGACTTGAGGTTCTCCTCAAGTGTAAGATCAACGCCCTTGCACGGCACTATCACCCTAATCTTGAAATCCGGCGCCTGGAATGATTCTGGTTTCCACCTGGGAACCTGCAAGGCACTGAAAAAAAGAAGAAGCAGAAACAGGTATGAAATGAAAATATAGAATAGAATTTGAAGAACCAGGTCGCTGCTCATACAAGCGTTACGTCTTCTGTGTCAATCTGGGAAATTCCCGGAATGGCCCTTATTATATCCTCGACCTTTCCGATCTGGCCCTCTTCATCCTTCATGATGGTTTCAAGCCGGATAGACTTGAGACCGAAGGCAATTTCCTCAATTGCCAACCTGTTGAAGA
>JAJYUI010000008.1 GCA_021792595.1 Thermoplasmata archaeon
TTCCGATCTAATTGGTGGCCTGACTAGGAGGCCACCACAAAGTTCGACGGTCCATTGAATGCATAAGTTTTCCCGCCGTAGCTGAATGACACAGTGTTTGGCGTTTCAAAATCCAGGAGCGAATAGCCCGGAAACGTGATTATATGCGGATGCCAAAGCAGCATGGCTTGTGCACATCCAGAATGTTTCGCATTGTCCGCAATCCCTCAAATACTTGGCACCTGTATTGGGTCGCTTAAGATCGTTTATAATGGCTATTTTCTTAACCATGTTACAGTCCGAAAGGTATTTATTCGGTCTGGAAATGACCGTAAAATTCTGAGATGAAGGATACTAATGACCGAGCTTCTGGGTGAATTTGAACAAAAGCGCGAGATAATCAGGCAGATCGTAGAGGAACACGTCAGAAAGAGAGACAAAGCCGCTGACGAAGCCTCAAGAAACGCTGACGAGCGTGACGTACTGAATGCCCAGGTGAAGGAGCTCAGGGAAGAGGCGAAGAAACTTATTGCAGAGAAGGCAGCTCTCATCGAAAAGGTTCAGAAACTTCGCCCTGAAAAAGAGAATGCCTACAATGAACTTTCCGCTCTTAGAAAGGAATACAGGATGATAAGATCAGACGCAGGGGCTGGAGGCGTCATCGACATCAAGGAAATCAGGATCAGGGAGAGGGAGCTGCAGAAACTAATCAAGCGACAGGAAACAACTGAGTTGAACAAGGCCGAGGAGCAGAAGGTTGTTTCTGAGATTAGGAGACTCAACAAGGACCTCAAGAGCATTAAATCAAGATTCGAGGAAAATCTCCTGCAGAATGACAAGGTAAAGGAGATTAATGCGAGGATTGCCGAGAAAAAGCATTCTGCAGAATCAATGAAGAAGGAAGTCGAAGAAATTTCCATGGCAATCTCGAAATTGAGCGACGAGATTAACAAGATGCTCCAGGAACTCGACGATATAAGAAGGAAATCAGACGAGTATCATGAACTTTTTATCAAGTTCAGCCAGGAAGCGGAAAAGGAGCACCATGAGTTCGTGCGTGCCAAGACTGAACTCAAGGATCTGGAGAAGGAGATTTACTCAATCCGCACTAAGGAACGAACCACGAGGAAGAAGGAGAGGGAAGGAGACCTCCAGGAGAAAGCAACAGTTCTCTATAGCAAATTCAAGAATGGGGAACAGTTGACCACAGAGGATCTACTTATACTGCAGAAGGCAGGATTCCTCTGAACTACTCTTCATCCTCAATAAATTCTGATGACAGGGAGACGTTATAGACCCTGGATCTGCTCTGCAGTTTCAACTTGGGGGAAAGCACGCTTTCGCTTATCTCGCACCCGTCGCCTATTGTTGTGTTCTGCATTATGACCGATCTTTTGATCTTTGTGTTATCGTGAATCCTTACGTTATCCATGATCATGGAATCCAGGATTTCCACGTTCTTGCCGATCTTGACATTATTGTAGATCGCAGAGGAAGATATGCTTGAATCCTTCCCTATCTGCACCTCTTTCCCTATGTATGTATTTCCGCTTATCTTGCAGGATTCAAGTGCCTGCGGCCTTATATTCAGGATCACGTTCCCTTTCACTGCCGGGGTTTCCATCTCATTCCCGTATTTCCCGGTCATGATCTGGTTTGCCCTGATCATGTCCATGGGTCTGCCAGTGTCCAGCCATGTGCCGTCTATCTTGAAACCGTTCAATGGTATGCCATTTCTCATAAGGTCGGGAAACAGATCCTTCGCAAAGTCGTAGGGCTTCTCCTCAGGTATGTATTGAAGAATCTCAGGTTCAACCACATATGCGCCGGCATTTACAAGGTTTGAAAACGCCTCGCCTGCAGGTGGTTTCTCAATGAATCTCCTGATTAGCCCGTTCTTGAGTTCCGCCACACCGAACTGTGTGGGGTCATCAACCTGGGTGAGGGCTACCGTTACCTTGGCTTTTGCCTTCTTGTGGTGCTCTATCATGTCCAGCACGTTGAAATCAGAAAGTATGTCTCCGCTTCCAACAACAAACGTGTCATCTATGAATCTCGATGCAAGCTTTATGCTTCCAGCCGTCCCCGCTGCCTCCTTTTCAACTGAAAACAATATGTGCTGGTCCGGATCCTTGAACTCAAGCACCCCCTTGATCAGGGATTCAAACTTGTATCCTGTTGTTATGATGACGTCATCAATGCCAGCCTGGTGGAATGAAGTAAGCATATAGTCTATGCAGGGTTTTCCAGCAATAGGTACAAGAGGTTTTGGGATCGAGTACGTGATAGGTCTCAGCCTTGTACCCTTGCCTCCTGCCATCACTATTCCCTTAATGGCCATGCTATGGTAAAGCGGTTTAACCGATTAAAACCTGTCCTATGAGTCATGGTTCCTGCGTTTCTATGAAGGGGCGTTCTGTAATCTGATGCAATGGGGTATCACAGACACTGCATGTAGGCACACTTCCACACTTTTTTAGCGATCAACAAATGTTTTTTCCATATGCTGCTTCATAAATTATGAGGGGTTCATTGAAGATAAGAAGGGAAGATACCCTTGAATACAATCACCTGGAGAGATTCTTCTCGGAAGTACATGACATGGAGAAGGCCCACCTCCTGATCACCGATGGAATAGTCATAGACTATGCGGATTATATGGACAAGGAATCAATGGATAAGGTCTATGTGCAGAGGATTCTCACGCCTTACCAGCTTGAAAAGATCCTCATGGGATCTGACAACAATCCTCACATGATCATACTAAGGTCAGAGGTGCTGGAAACATGGTCGGCATCAGCTCTCCAGAGTATTCAGGATATACTGTCAATAAAGTCAGGATTTTATGGATGCCACGTGGAACTATGCATAGTTGGAAGGCCAGGCATGTACCAGATGTATCTTGGGAAGAAATCCCACAGCCCAGTAGATGTAAGATCGATTGAAGATGAAGTTCCATGGGCAGAAGCACCCCTACCGTGAGGCAGTCAACAAATTCCATAGTTGAAAAGTATGAATGGATGAAATCATGCATGAGATCATCCGACATCCCATTTTTCGAGGAATTGATAAAGATGGGGAGAAAACATTCTCCTGAAATTTCGGAGGCAGGAATAGACCCGGAAATTGGTTTCCTCATTTCAGCGTTGATTGAAATCCTCAAGCAGCCGAGGGCAGATCAGTGAAAGTGGTCATGGTTGGACTACCTTTTCAACGCAACCGGCCTGGATCGCATAACGCTCTGGTATCTTGATGGGAACAGGATCAGGAAGAAGCATTTTCCAAACCGTACATGGATATTTGTAACAGGATCTACTCATGATCTTGAATTTCTCGGGCATCAGCTGGATGATGCAGCATGGATAAGCTACGATTGGCAAGAGATGAAGGACATATATGGGTATCACACCGGGATCCGCGTGGATCTGAAACCATCATGGATAAACCGCATGGTGGGGGCAATAGACACCATTGGCCTGGGACGGAAATTCTCGGTATTCAACGCGGACATTAACGCGAGCCTCAGGTTTCTCTCCGAGAAGAAACTGGAGCTGTTTCCACTCGAATCCCCGGATTCCTTCGACGTCATTCCAGAGGCTGTGACAATCGACGCCACTCTTTCCGGGAAAGATGTCCGCAAACTCTACCTGGATGGAAGGAAACTTGATCCTGGCAGAAGAGAGAGCTACGCAGAGATAGCTCAAAGCATTAATGAGTCCATTCTGATCATTTATGGAAATTATGGCGGGCAGACATCTGCGATTCTGAGAAGAATAGGGGGACATGGTTACAATCTTCCTCCATACAGGGTCATTCCAGGAACTTCTTTTGAGTCTTATGGGCAGGTGCACTACAACTGTGACAGGATCTCATTTGGGGGGAAGATAAGCATAGAATCGTCATCGTTCATATTCTCAGAGGCAGGTGTTCCCGGCATGGTGGAGATGTCGCGAACGTCCTCAGTTCCACTGGAAACTGTGTCTGTGATAACTCCAGGAACTGCCGTGTCTTCAATGGAGGTATCGTATGCACTCAGAAATCAGGTTCTTGTCCCCCTGTACAAGAACGATCATGAGGCAGAAAAAACAATCAGCGAACTTGTTGTGATGGACAGGGGGGGCCTTGTGCTACAGCCGGATCCCGGCATATACACAGACGTTCATGAAATAGATTTTTCCTCCATGTACCCGAGCATCATCGCCAGGTATAATCTCTCCCCGGAAACGATTTCGCAGAACGGCAGCATAGAGGTACCCGGTGCATCTTACAGGGTACGCACCGACAGGAGAGGATTTCTCTCGGAGGCACTTTCAAACCTTCTCGCAAGGCGCCTTTACTACAAATCCGTAAGAGATCTTGATCCGGTTTATGCACAGAGGGATATCGCCCTGAAGTGGATGCTCCTCACCTCATTCGGATACACCGGGTACAAGAATGCGAAGTTCGGGAGGATCGAAGTTCATGAAGCCATCACGTCCCTTGGGCGCTGGGCCCTGAAACATGCGATGAAACTGGCAGAGTCCATGGGATTCACGGTTATTCATGGAATAGTGGACTCACTATGGATCTCTGGCAAAGGCGATGTCAACGATCTCCTGAGAAGGATAAAGGATGAAACAAGGATTGACATAGTGCTCGAGGGGCATTATCAGTGGATCCTGTTTCTTCCCTCACGCTCTGGAATAGGGGCACTAAACAGGTATATTGGACTCAAGACAGACGGCAGATACAAGGTCAGGGGAATTGAGATCAGGAGGAGGGACGTTCCGGAGATCTGCAGGAAATTCCAGTCTGAAGCCATGGAGATATTCAGGGATTGTCGCACTGTCAGTTCCATCGTTCTCATGAGGGGAAGGTATGAATCCCTGAAACGGAAATACCTTGAGGGGATGGCGGGCTTTCCGCAGGATTATTTCTTCCTGAGGATCTCTCCATCGCGGAGGCTGGAAGAATACAGGGTCAACAATATTTCCAGGATGGTGATGAGGAAATGGAAATCAATGGGGCGCGAGATCAGGCCAGGAGAAACGGTAAATGTCAAGGTGGTCAATTGGGCCATGGGGATCGTGGAACCGGTGGATGGCAATGGAGAGATCGACTATCATTTTTACACCAAGTATCTCAAGAGGGCGTTTGAGGCATTCGATTTTCTCCTTGAATGCGCAGAAGAAACGACTGGATCACGACAGCCTCTGAATAAGGGACTCTACTTTTTCTCTGAGAACTGAAACAGGAATGTCGTTCAACCTGACAACCTTTGACGTCCCGGTACCCGGCCCAGCACTGACGATATGCCCCTCTATCAGCCCGATCCTTTCAAGCTCCTTTAGTCCTGAATAGAGGGGCTGAATGCCGATCTTGTTCACGGAGTACTCCTCACAAACCATGTCAAGGGAACTCCTTATGCCTCTCACATCCGTCTCTGCCTTTGCGCCGAGGCTGATGCACACGGAGAGCAGTATGAGGAGGTCCTGGAAATCAAGCTGTGCCAGTTTGCTTTCCGTTACATACGGGTTGATGAACGCCATGGCCGCCCTGACATCTTCCACCTTGATGGTGCTGGAAGACCTGTGTGACGCAAGATATGCGGACTTCTGCAGGAGTTCTATAGCAACCCTTGCGCTTCCAGAGGAAGCGGAAGTCTCCGCAATGAAGTTCAGAATATCCATGGAATAAGAATCAGCCGAAAGTGCAATGGAGGCCCTGTTATACAGGATGCTTTCAAGTTCAGTGACAGAGTACCTGTTGAACTTGATTATCACGGGATTGTATTGCATCCTCTTTACCCCGGACATGAGATAAAGCAGTGGGTTATCGACAGAGACGAAGATGGTGGACATCTCAACCGAGTGCAGTTCCTTTGCGCGGATAAGGTTGTATATCCCGTTTTCGTCCCTGAAGGCATTCATGCTCTCGTCGATCACAAGTACAATCTTCCTTCCGGACTTGGATTGCGACTGTTTGAGGGCCTTGAAAACGTAATCAAGGCTTGTTCCTGAGGGAAGTGTAACCCGCCCCGTCTTAAGCAACACGTCCTGCAGAAGCAGTTTAATGCTTCCAAACGTAACAAAGCTCTCATAGACCATGGAGACTCTTGACGTCTCCCTGGCAAGCAATTTGCATTTAGCAGTCTTCCCCACACCGGGTGGGCCAAAAATTATGGCTGAAGAGGAATTTCCAGCAATCAGGGGATCAATAACCAGGCCCCGTATGGACTCTATTTGATCCTCCCTGTGCCTCAGGTTATCGGGGATATACGAGGAATCGAGTGGTTCGGGCCTAGTGATGATTGGCAATTAGGCCCTTGCCATGACTCCAAGCGAATGGATTTCCTTGGTTGGAGGAACGGAATAGCTCTTGACTTTCTGGATGTCCACTCCCGCATTCTCAGCTAACCTCTCAATGTACTTTAGCATAAAGTATCCTCCTCCAGAAATCAGTGATCCTGTCCCAAGTCTTGAAAAGAATCCCCCTTTTGTGTCCATGAGGCCATCCCTGATGGCCATTTTCGCAAGGTGAAGGTAAGAGGCATAATACACGGCCAGGTGTTCCTTGGTCAACAGGCTCTTGGAAAGGCTTCTCGACTTTATTCTTCCCAATGGCACATTCAGCAGAGGCGTAACGGTGAACTCAAAGGGCCTTCCATCCACATATGAATTGCTGAGCTTGTTTATCATCCCAATTGTGTCCCAGTAGTCTTCAAGCGTTTCGCCCTCCTGGCCAACCTGAATTGTGAAGGCAGGCCTCCAGTAGTTTCTTGTCTCCACTGATACCCCCTGCCATACAATCTCCTGCCACGAACCGTCCGGCCCGATCTTAAGCGGGAGAGTCTTATTTGGCATGTGCTTCTTCGCAATGGAGTCGCTCCCGGTTTCCACTCCAGTCTGCACCCCTATCCAGTTCCTTGGGCCAGCTTTAAGGATTCCAGACAATTTTTCCATCATTTCAGGATAGCCTGCGGGAATCGAGATTCTACCATGAGTTGGGTTTGACGTCCTAATTCCTTTCACATTCATGACCTCGGTGAAGAGTTCAGAAATGGCTTCCTCGTTGGGGGCAAACATGTTCCCATGCTTGTAACCGAATATTTCGTCAGAATGAAGCCATGCGTTGGCATTACCAGCGGCAGCATTGATCGCCACTTCCTTCGCAACGTCCTTCGGAGAGTAATACCTGAGGGGCCTAAGGGTAACCTCACAGAAATCACAACCAACACCACAGCCCCTCATTACTTCAACCATCCCCTTGGTCGAAGGTCCCTGTATCAACGGAATATCCTCAAGCTTGGGGTAAGCCGAGACTCCAATGCCCCTTGCAATGAAAAGATCATCCTTTTTCATCACCCTCCTGAAGTTATCGTCATAAGACAGGTACCCGTTATAAAAAAGGGAAGAATCAAGATCGCCCGTAGGGATCTGAAGAAATAACTGATCAATTATGTCCTCTGATTCTCCCTGAAATACATAGTCAAAATTGTACCCATCTATTTCGTCTCTTAACAGCGTAAATTCCCAAACTCCGGGCCCACCGATAACAAGTTTTGCCTTGGTTCCCTTACGGACTGCGTTTATCTTTGCAATGAGGGAGTCCCAGTCTTTTCTCACCCAGGCCATCATTTCACCGCCACTGAGAGCATAGTAGGACATTGTTGTAGGGCCAATGCCAAGAGGATCCATTGTGGTAACACCAATTATCTCGGTATCATCCTTGATGAAATTAGAGAGGTAATCCTCATGCGCTATCACAACCTCTTCTCTCTTGAATCTCCTAAGCAGTGAAGCCTCAATCTTCCGCAATGGATACGGGGCATTGATCAACTCGCCTGCCGGAGTAGCTGCTGGAGCAGGACCTCTAAGGAATTTGTATACGAACTCAGGAATCATTCTGCTGGGAGAGCAGGGTAGAAAGTCAAGGAGAGGAAAATTTCTGTAATCATAGGCAAGGGTTGAATCGGATACTAGTACAAATCTGGTCATTCTATCACCTCTGTAAGCGTTGTTAGAATAAAACGATTAATAAATTTTACTGATTAAAAAGAGCGTAAACGACGTATTCCCTGAATAACTATATGTGTAATGCTACATTAGCAAAAGGATTCCAGCTACCAGGATAAGAACACCCGGGATAAGCAGCGCAGGAGCCACTGTGGTAAGTATTATCATTACAATTCCCAGGAGTATTGCAAGAAAGTCAGTTCCCTTGTATTTCTCCTCCTGAAGCGGTTTGATGATGAGCAGGTAGTTAATTGCAATGAAAACAACCATTATTATCAAAGCAACCAGGAAATTGATGAAATTGCTTATGTAAACGACTCCGCTGAGATAACCAACAGAACCCCTGAAACTACCGTCAAACTGTCCTATGACAGCCAGGACAAGGAATACTATCTGGGCTAGTAGGGAAAACAGTGCTACCAACTTAGCTCCAGGAGCTTGTGAACGTGATGTCAATTTACTTACCAGTCAGGTCAAGTGACATCAGGGATAAAAATATTTCCCGCAAAGGTTCTGTTAATTCTGCGGTTGTTTAAAGGCTCTGTTAAAAATTGGGTGGTTTTGGGAAAACCTCAATAGACCACATCAGCCGACATCTTAACAGAACCCCCGCAAATTCAACTTATCTGAGACGTTCTAGAGATTAAACATCAGAGCTATCTACTCTACCAAAAAAACCTCAAAAATTTGAGTATAAAAAAAGGAAATGATTGTGCCTGTGGCTCGCCCTTCATAGGAGGTGATCCATCCGCAGGTTCCCCTACGGATACCTTGTTACGACTTAACCCTCCTCACTAATGCCAGATTCGAGTTTGTCCTTTCGGGCACACCCTCATCCAACACCGGCTCGGATGGTTTGACGGGCGGTGTGTGCAAGGAGCAGGGGCATATTCACCGCGGGCTGTTGACCCGCGATTACTACAGAATCCACATTCATGAGGGCGAGTTACAGCCCTCAATCCTAACTACGAACAGGTTTCGAGATTAGCTCCCCCTTTCGAGGTCGCAACTCATTGTCCTGTCCTTTGTAGCGCGCGTGTTGCCCGGAAGATTCGGGGCATACTGACCTGCCGTCGACCCCTCCTTCCTCCAGCTTAGCGCTGGCGGTCCCTTCAAAGTGCACATACGGTCACCCGTATGCTAGCAATTGAAGATGGGGGTCTCGCTCGTTATCACACTTAAGTGAACGCCCTACGGTACGAGCTGACGACGGCCATGCACCACCTCTCCTTCTATCGAGTAAGCTCGTCAAGCTGACTCTCATCCAAAGGTCGCCTCCGGTGAGTTTTCCGGCGTTGAATCCAATTAAACCGCACGCTCCTCCTGTTGCGGTGCTCCCCCGCCAATTCCTTTAAGTTTCAGCCTTGCGACCATACTCCCCAAGCGGCCCACTTAACACCTTCGCTCCGGCACTGCCGCCCTATGAAAGAGAGGCAACACCAAGTGGGCAGAGTTTACAGCTAGGACTACCCGGGTATCTAATCCGGTTTGCTACCCTAGCCCTCGTTCCTCACCGTCGGATCCGTTCTAGTTGAACGCCTTCGCCACCGGTCGTCCTTCCAGGATTACAGGATTTTACCCCTACCCCGGAAGTACCTTCAACCTCACCCGGTCCCTAGCCCTGCAGTCTCTTCAGAGGATCTTCTGTTGAGCAGAAGAATTTATCCAAAGATTTACAGAGCCGGCTACGAACGCTTTAGGCTCAATAAAAGTGACCACCACTCGAGCTGCGGGTGTTACCGCGGCGGCTGGCACCCGTCTTACCCAGCTCTTATTCCTCAAGCTTTTTAGGATTGAGAAAAGCCTTGACTTAGTCAAGGCACTCAGGTTTCCCGTGTCGCGCTTTCGCGCATTGCACAGTTTTCGCGCCTGCTGCGCCCCGTAGGGCCTGGACTAGTGTCTCAGAGTCCATCTCCGGGCTCCCCCTTTCAGGGCCCGTACCCGTCTTAGGCTATGTGGTCCTTTACACCACATACAACCTGATAGGCCGTAGACTCATCCTCAGGCACCGGAGCTTTCATCACCGAAGCCTTCCAGCATACGGTAACTATGAGGGATTAGCCTCAGTTTCCCGAGGTTATACCTCACCTGAGGGTAGATTGTCCGCGTGTTACTGAGCGGTTCGCCGGTGTCTTGCGACCCCATGACTCGCATGGCTTAGTCGAAACCTGATAGCAGTGGCCGCCGGCAGGATCAACCGGAGTTAATCCATGCACACTAATATGGTAAGTTAAATTTGAATTGGCAAGCCACAGTTTGCACCATTTCACTTGTCGGAAGCGAGTGATATCCTCACAACCCCATCTTTACCAACCCCTGGAATTGATGGGATCACGTCTGACCTCAAGGTCACTTCACCCAACTGCCGTTAGATTGGAATATCTCGCAATCCGTTGTTTACGGAATGCGCAGGACAGCCTATACTTCGGAAATATATAACCGTTTCGTGAAGACATTTAGAAATCGGAGATTCGAAAAAGAAATAATTTTGTGCAGGCGAATAGGGAAATGCCCACACAACATGGAATTAATGTTTATCCAACCGACATGCTTGTTCCAACGACAGGGGTGAAGGTCGATGAGGCCACGTTAAGTTCCTGGTTCAGGTTGAAAGCTATCGTCAGCGTTGTTGTGGAATGCGCGGATATGTTGAACGTTCCGATAATGTCTGCCCAGTTACTCACTAGGGTGAAATTGTATGACTTTCCAAGAATGACCACGGTAACGCTCTCCAGATGCATCCTAATCTGCGTGTAACGTTGCGCAGAAAGTGAAAGAGTGGCGAAGAGTGAAGCATTGGATGTGGTAAGCCCCAGGATGTCAATAGTCTTCGATGCAAGGGAATAGGTTGTCCAACCCGAACTTGTGCCATGTATCTGAACTTCATTGAATGTAATATTGACGGCACTTACGCCCGTGATAGGGGCATCCATTACCTTTATGTCTAGGGTGCTAGGATTTTCAAGGTACGCATAGTATACTACGCTGGCAACACCTATGAGAACCACCACTGCTATTCCGATGGCTATGATCTTTGCTTTTTTCATACAGATATCATTAATTTCATTAGGTTAAGAATTTTGGTACAATTTCGAATAGGTTTATGAAAAAAGGTTAATTGGTTAATAACGTTGAGGGTTGAGAAGATGAACATAGACGATCGCCTAAACGAAATTCAGGACAAGATCGAACGAAAGGTTGGTGGAATAGGAAAAGGAAAGTATTCCAGGATTCTGAGGATGGCCAGAAAACCTACCAGAGAAGAATACATAAAGGTGATCCTGATCACGGGATTCGGGATCGCTCTTCTTGGTTTCGTGGGTTTTGCGATATATCTCATTATGTCACACTATATTCCGATCCCTTAGTAGGTGCAGTAAATGGAAGAAAACAGTCAAACATCCGATTGGATGACTATCTCAGCTGGACATTTGGATGAGGGGTGCGGCAGAAGGGTAGAGGTACCTTTGAAACTTCTCAACAGCCAGCCTTCGAAGAGGAAATTCCACATAAAGATCAACCCCACGTTTGAACAGATCGACGATCAGGTAGAGTGGGTAGTCAGTATTGACGCATCAAGGGAAGTTGGTGAAGTGGAGACCTCTCCAGCCGATCCCAAGGTTTTCGAGGCGGACATAGACGTTGAATCTGGCAAGTCCAGGACCTTTAACCTTGTTGTAGGCACACCAAAGGGTGGATTCAGGGGGGACACATTGAAATTGGCTATCTCGGTCGGATCGGAAGATGGCCTGAACTCGACCACTTCAAATCTTTCAATCACGCTCGTACCTGTTATTGTAACCTTGAAAACAACTCTCGGGTCAGAGATGCAGTTCTCCGAGGACCTTATAAAGAAGAATCAGAAAGAAGGCTCTTCAGGAGATAACGAAGTGATTTCTATAATGTCCCCGATCGCTCTCAAAGGCTATGTCTTCGTTGAAGCAATGCACCCGGATAGGGTGGCTTTTGCTGCACGAGGAATCAGATCTTTCAAAGGAATGATCGAAGGGGTCGTCAAATTCGAGGAGATCGCTCATTACCTTACCCCAAGGCCTGCCGTTTCAGGGCTGGAACTTGGCTCAATAATTGAGCTGATTGGGGGGCCATTCAAGGGCGAGAAAGCTAAGATTACTAACATTGATGCAGGAAAGGAAGAAGTAACGGTCCAGTTAATAGAGTCTATGGTTCCCATTCCTGTTACAGTGAAGGCTGAGGCTATTAGGGTTCTAGATCGCAAGTAGACATGAAGTTAAAGTCAAGATCAAAGGGCACAGAAAAGGAATTTGTCAAATCCTTGGAAGAACTCCTTAAGGACCCCACGGTACTTGTGCCTGAGTGCCTTGAGAAGGCTTTCATGTGCCACTTTGAGAAGTATACCGCAAAACTTGAGAAGGCACTTGCCACCAACTCTCTTGACCGGTTTGGGATAGGGGGAGATCAGTTTCTGAAAGGGGTTTCCGAAACTGCAAGAATCGTTGATTCTGGAAACGCGCCTCTCCTTGGAGTCATTACAACACCCTATGGAAACATAGACTATGCAAAGAGGGGGGACACAGATCCTGCAGTACTTGCAGGTATCCAGAATTACAAGAACCCATTATACAGGGGACTTGCATTTTCAGCCCTTGTAAGGGCCAGAGGTGTCACCATATATTCCTCTTCAAATTACTACAGATCCACTTGTCGTGGGTCGTCGCCGGGCCTTGAATTCTTTGTGGATTCATTGAGGGATGAGCACATAGAATCCACTTTGTCTGAAAATGAAATCGTTGTAGGACAAATGGGCAGAAACTTCTCACTCATACATAACTCAGGCATCCGGATAATAGTTCACGAGGATTCTGGAAACAACACTCATTACAGGTTGATGAAACATATATTATGCAAAACGCCTGAAAAGGAATTCACGATAGAATGTGATCTTCTTTCGGAGTTTTCCCTTAACATCCCACAGGTGGCTCTGCAAAGGTATATCACTAACCAGATTGACGATAAGGAGTTTCTGGATAAGATCGAGGAGAGCCGCGAATCGGAAGCACTTGGAAAAGGGATCTGTTTCATCGGTAGCGTTCCCTATAAATCAAGAAGGGATTTCATATCTGCAATCGGCCCAGAGTGGATATCTTCAGACGATCTTGACATATTCATTGAAGTGTATGGGAAAGGTATACGTCTTGAGTCCCCTAGCCTGAGGAAATTACTGGAGATTCTCTGGCCGGACTTCTCAAAGCAGATCCTTGAGAGAATCTTTCCAGGGATAACGGATGATGAGATCAGGAACATGAAGGGCAACCCTCTTGAGAAGATCAGCAATTACAAGAAAGAACTTGACAGGAGGAAACTGAAAGAAGTATTCACGGGAAAGGAATGGTCAGAGGACTCCAGATTCCTGTTTGATTGCATCACGACCCTGCTTGTGGAGGGTTACGATTCATACGCCAGATTTGCGGAAAGAAGAGCAGGCCCTTCACTAGCAAGAAAATCAATACTTTATGCAATAGGAAAGATTCTTGGAAGGTCAGGGGAAAAATCATGGAAGTACTCAAAGGAGGAAGTTGACATGGGAGATGGAATGGTGCAGTGCCTTGCAGATGTGGTCAACGGAAATCTTGGCGATGTTGACGCAATGATTTCCTGCATCAAGGTTTACATTTCGTGATATCATGTCAAGGCACTTTCTTTCTAGGCGCGATCTATCGGAACTGGTTCTGAAATTACAGGATTTCAAGATCGCCATAGGGGATGGTAAGGTTGAAGTGGATGAGAAAAAGTCCGCAACACACTATTATATAGACGGCAGGCCACTGGCTTTTGAGCAGGATAACTACCTGTTTCCAACCCTCAAGGTGATAAATCAATTCAGGCCTGGTGGAAATGAAATTACAGTGGATGACGGCGCCGTTCCAAGATTGATGAATGGTGCAAACTTGTTTGCCCAGGGTATTGTGACAATGGACATGGAAATCATCAAGGGATCGATGGTATTCATACAGAATCTCAAGGGAGTATTCTTTGCCATCGGTATAGCAACCAGAGATGCGAAAGACATAATGGCGAACAAGCAGGGAGAGTCCGCAAGGATAGTTCATCATGCGGGTGACAGGATATACCATGAATTCGGATAAATTAGCAGAAAATGAAACCTGTTTGATTTCAGGTTGCAATAAAAGGAATTCGAACAGGTTAACCAGAGTATAAACATATTTATACTCGGATTTATTCACGATCTGCTTTGTTGATTTTTATGCCCTTTACTAAATTCGAAAAGGCTAGGATTATTGGTTCCAGGGCACTGCAGATATCTATGGGGGCACCAGTTATAATTGATGTGCCCAAGGGCCTTATCGACCCTGTGGATATTGCTACCATGGAATTCGAGAACGATGTTCTGCCCATCACAATAAAGAGACTCAAGCAAGAACCGTAAACAACATCACCGGAATAATGTTATATCTTACAAACGGTTTGGGCATTGTTGGAATGGGCTGAATTTGCAGAACTTCTCGTGCAGGTGAGTCCGAGGCCATCAAGAGGCAGAACTCTGAGGCTATCGCTGGTAAGGACTGAGACTGAGTATTTTCTGTCAAAACTCTCAAGCCCCTCATACTTGAAACTCAGAACTGTCCCCCTGGAAAGGAAGTACAGGTTCATTATTTCTGATTTTACTCACGAGGAATATGAGAATTTCAAATCCGATTTCATAGAGGAGATAGACTTCCTCAGGTTGTCAGATGTTTCTTTCCAGTCACTTGTTGGTGTCGCATCAGGCAATGAAATTTTTCTCAGCGGATTTGAGTCAAGAGGGGCAGGAAGAGTCTCCTTCAACTCAAGAGATACTGGTTGGGATCATTGGGAACTCTACAAGGAAATGAAGAGGGAAGCGGACCGTGGAATCAAACCGTTCTTTTTGCAATTCCAGAAAGACGACACACAGATTTCATTGAGGAAGGATCTGAATTTCTTTGTAAGCAAGATTGACAGAGAGGCAGCAAGGTGGATTAACTTCCTTTCCACTGAGATAATGAAAAACTATCGGGCATCCTTTGAAGAACTTTCGAATTTCAAGATAAAGAGAAAGACAGACCGGGAATCGAATCCGCAGATGTTATCCATTGTGTTTACTGGACAGTTTAACGACTTCAGGGGTATTATCAGCAATATAGAGAGTGAATTCTCCCTTAAGTACGTGAGAAAAGACCCCGTGAATCCAGAGATTCTGATACAGGACAAAAGATTACCAGAGTCATTCATAAGACTGGATTTCCGGTTTCCGTATCTTATCGCTGTTCCTTCTCTCAGGACAAACCTGGAGTCTTCACTCGCATTGATGGACATAGTGCTTTCAAATGGGGGGACAAGAGTTGCCTGAGAGGAAGACATTGGGACAGGTGCTCGACGAGATTGAAACGAGGCATAACCTGCTTTCCCTGTCATTCAGTTACTTTGTCGGGCATTCTTCAAACCTGGGAATCAGGGTGGAAAGCATATCATCATTGGATCGCGGCATTCCGGAACTGCTCCTGAGGGATCTTGATGGCAAAGGCATCACGAGGGTGATTCCATTATTGGCATCAGACCACATAAGCTATGCTTCGAGCCAGCCAGGATCTAACTACGGGAATTATCCCGAAGAGAGCCTGTTGATAGCAGTTGACGCTGGCAACCCTTTCAGGGAAAACCTTCCTGAAGGCACAAAAGTGCTTCTTATCAGAAGAGGAACTCCTGAAGCAAGGATTCTGGAAGACGTTGACCTAAATAAGGAGGAAGTTGAAGAAAGAATGCCTCCGAATATTTCTCCCATTTATCCTGCTCCGTATTACAACGATGTCAATCCTGTTGTGATTCTTGATTTCCTGAACTATGCACGCATCTCTGGCATAGGGAAATCGATGGGCAGGATAATTGCAGATGCCTCGGAATACGCGTTCCGTTTGTCCGTAGGAGAGGACCAGTCACAGATTCGCAGTGGAATCAATTCCCTGGTGAGAGTCATGGATAAACTCGGGATTATCAACAGTTCAAGAGGGAAACTGGCTTCCGATCTGGGGTCAAGAGCTTTCAAGCTCCGGTTCATGAGGGCACACAACCGGTATCTGGAGAGACTGGGAAAGAAGACGATCTTCGATTTTGAGAGGCTTGTCTGAGCAATCCGGAATAATGCCGTAATTCTCCCATAAATCTTAATATCCATGTGCTGGCATTACGTCACATGGGAAATGAACCGGAAGTTATTCTCAAGAGGCTAAAGCAGGAAGATATCAAATTTTTGCAACTGCAGTTTTCAGATCTCCTTGGAAACGTCAAGACTGTGACATTGCCCCAGAACAGATTCGAAGAGGCGATAAGCGAGGGGGCCGTCTTTGATGGAAGTTCAGTTGCGGGATATGCCCAGATAGAGGAGTCTGACATGCGTGCATTTCCGGATCTTGATACATTTCTTGTCATACCTGACGGCTCTTCCAGCATGAAGGTGGGAAGGTTCATCTGCAAAATATTCATGCCCTCTGGGGAGAGGTTCCAGGGAGACCCAAGATTCGTCCTTGAAAGACTGGTTGAGGGATTGAACAAGGATCACAGGGACTTTTTTGTTGGACCGGAACTTGAATTCTTTCTTTTCAGGAGAGATTCACAGGGAAATCCGACCAATACCCCGAGCGATAATGGGGGATATTTTGACTATACACCACAGGACAGGGCCAGCAGGATAAGGCAAGAGTTACTGAGCGATATGTATGAACTGGGCTTCTCCCCCGAAGCCGCACATCATGAAGTTGCTTACGGACAGCAGGAGATTGACATGAAGTATGCTTCCGCAATTGCAATGGCGGACCGCGTTACTGTGCTCAAGAGTCTCATCAAGAACACTGCCCACAAGTACGACCTATATGCTACCTTTATGCCCAAGCCCATCAACGGCGTGAACGGCAGCGGCATGCATGTACACCAGAGCATTATGTCCGTGGATGAGAAAATTAACTACTTTTATGACAAGTCTGGAAAGTATGGCATCAGCGACTACGGGCTCCATTATCTTGGGGGTGTCCTGAAGCACATAAACGAATCGGCTGCCATACTTGCTTCCTGGGTGAACTCCTACAAGAGGCTCATACCGGGATATGAGGCCCCGGTATACATTTCATGGGCGAATAAGAACAGGAGTGCGCTGGTCAGGATTCCAGCCGGTGAGGGCACAAGAAAGAGAATGGAACTCAGGTGTCCGGATCCTGCGGGAAATCCCTATCTCCAGTTTGCAGTGATACTGGCGATGGGTCTCAGCGGTATCAAGAACAAGGTTGAACCTCCCAATCCCATCGAAAGGGATATTTTTGTCATGTCAAAGGAAGAGAAAGCTGATGCGGGCATACAGTCAATGCCAGAAAGCCTCGGGGAGGCATTGCACCACCTGAGGGGAAGCAGTCTGATGAAGGAGACCCTTGGCACCCATATATTTGAGAATTTCATCACTGTGAAATCAAGGGAGTGGGACGCCTTCAGGTCTAACGTGACTGAATGGGAACTGAACAGGTACCTGCCAATCCTCTAGGTCTTTGAGAGGCTGGCAAGCACATACTGGAGGATGCCACCCTTCCTGTAGTACTCGTACTCTATGGGTGTATCCAGCCTAACCTTGAGTTCCACTTCCGCATTATTGCCCTGCAGGTTTGTGTACTTGAGGAACGCACGGGAAGGTGTCCTTGTGTCGTTAAACTCGATTGAGAACGGCATGGAAACATCCAGACCCAGGTCATCATATTTCTTTCCATCCTGGAACTGAAGGGGTATAACCCCCATGCCGACAAGGTTGCTGCGGTGGATTCTCTCAAAACTTCTAGCTATGGCTGCCCTTACGCCCAGGAGGTATGGACCCTTTGCAGCCCAATCCCTTGAACTCCCGGTCCCATAGTCTATGCCGGCAAACACAACAAGATTATTTCCCCTCTTCCTGTACTCTTCCGAAGCCTCGAATATCGATGTCTGTTTCTTCTCTGGAAACAGAATGGTGTTCCCGCCAGTTTCATTCACCAGGCTGTTCTTAATCCTTATGTTGGCAAACGTTCCGCGCATCATCACTTCGTGGTTGCCTCTTCTTGAGCCGTAGGAGTTGAAATCGCTCTGTTCGACCCCTCTGCTCCTGAGGTAATCCGCTGCCGGGCCATTCTTCGCTATGGACCCCGCGGGAGAAATATGGTCTGTGGTAACAGAGTCCCCAAATACGCCAAGTGTCATGCAGTTGGAAATTGTCTCAAAGGTTCTCTCATCATCAGGACTGAAACCGTCGAAATAGGGTGGATTCCTGATGTAAGTGCTTCCTTCTTCCCAGCGGTAGAGATCTCCCTGCGGGACTTCTATGGCATTCCATGCCTCATTGTAGCTTTCCAGGTTTCCGTATTTCTCCCTGAACGATTCCCTCGAAAGGAATTTGTTCAGCGTCTCCTCAATTTCAATGTCACTCGGCCAGACATCCTTCAGGTAAATCGCCTTCCCATCCTTTCCAGTTCCAAGTGGGTCGGTTTGGAGCCTTGTATTTACAGTTCCGGCAATTGCAAATGCGACGACCAGTGGAGGGGACATTAGATAGTTTGCCGCAACATCCTTGTGGATCCTGGCCTCGAAGTTCCTGTTCCCGGAAAGTACAGACACTACCTTGAGGGATTCTCTTTCAAGCACCTTCTGTACCGGTTCAGGAAGGGGGCCACTGTTGCCTATGCATGTGGTGCATCCATATCCGACAAGGTAGAAACCGAGCTTGTCCAGATACTGCTGAAGGCCCGACTTTGTCAGATACTCGGATACGACTCTAGAGCCAGGTGCAAGAGATGTCTTTACCCTTGGATTCACCGAGAGCCCTAGCTCCACAGCCTTCTTTGCGAGGAGTCCTGCAGCAATCATTACCCTGGGATTGCTGGTGTTTGTACAGCTTGTGATAGCTGCAATCACCACATCCCCATCAGACAGGCTTGATTCCTTGCCGTTCAACTCCATTGGAACTTTCCTGAGATAGACGCTAACCTGGTCTTTTGTTCTGCTTGTCCTGGACTGGTCAGATTCGAGGAAAGCAAGGAAACTGTCTGATATCTGGTTAAGAGGAACCTTCTGCTGAGGCAGCTTTGGTCCTGCCACCGTTGGAACTATGGAACCGAGATCAATCTCTATTATCTCGTCAAAGGCCAGGTCCTCCTTCACCCCAAACATTCCCTGTGCCTTGAGGTAGCTTTTGATCAACTCTACGTGGGATTCATCCCGTCCCGTGGCAACGAGGAAGTCAAGCGTTCTTTCATCCACCGGGAAGTAAGCCACGGTGGCACCGTACTCGGGGCACATATTCGATATCGTTGCCCTGTCAGGTGCAGGCAGTTCAGAGACGCCTGGACCGTAGAATTCGATGAATTTACCCACAACATTGTGTTTCCTGAAAATCTCCGTAAGTGTGAGCACAAGGTCAGTTGCAGTAATTCCCGGTTTCATTTTGCCAAACAGCCTGGCTCCGACTACCTTTGGAATCTGCATACTGATGGGCTCACCCAGCATGGAGGCTTCGGCCTCAATGCCGCCGACTCCCCACCCCAGCACTCCTATTCCATTGATCATGGTTGTGTGCGAGTCCGTGCCCACAAGCGTATCAGGGAAAATATAGGTCTTTTCCCCAATGGTTCTTGAGGTCACAATTTTACCGAGAAATTCAAGGTTGACCTGATGTACAATACCAACCGATGGGGGAATTATATTCACGTTGTTGAATGCCTTGGATGCCCACTTGAGGAACCTGTATCTTTCGCCATTCCTCTGGAACTCAATCTTCCTGTTCTTCTCAAATGAATCCTCACTTCCGAAATAGTCGACCTGCACGGAGTGATCTATCACGAGGTCTACGGCAACATCCGGGTTGATGTTCTCCGGACGTCCACCAAGCGATTTTACTTTTTCTCTTATGGATGCCAGATCTACCACTGCAGGAACTCCAGTCAAATCCTGCATCAGAACTCTTGACACCTTGAACGAGATCTCTTTTGAATTATCTCTTTCCCCTGCCGAGAGACTCTTAACATCGTCCTCAGAAACCTTCGCCCCATCCAGGTTCCTGATCATGGATTCAAGCAGTATCCTTATTGTGTATGGCGTGCGAGAAAGATCCAGCCCGTTCTCCTTCAGGTCTGGAAGAGAAAAGTAATGATACGGCTTTCCCGACACCTCGATCTTCTTCTCGATCCTGTATGTAGACTCCATGTTCTGGGATTCATGCGTACTACATATCTTTTAAGAAGTATGGATAAATCTACCAATCCCATACAATGAATGCATTTATTCGTGATTTAAACCACAAATGGCGCTCATTGTATTGGGAAGGTTTTAATCTGTTGACAATATTTATCAGAGCAGAGAAAGGAACAGACGGGAGTAATAATGGATCAGAAATCAGACTTGGTTGGTGCTGAAAAGATGGTTGATAGCGAGAATACCCTGAGGCAGCTTATCTCGGAATTGAAGAAGATCGATGATTCAATCAGAAGAAGCATCGAATCTGTCGTATCCCTGGAGAGCAAGATAGCGCAGTTGTTGGCAGGTCTTCCAGGCGGAAGCCAGTCAGCGGGTGCAAGGGCGATCCCGGAAATGCCGAGGCCTAAGCCAGTTCCGACAGCACCCCGGGACCCTCCAAAGGTGGTAGGAGAAAAAGTATCCATAGGTGTAGAGAAGGTGAACGAACTTCTCGTGGGAGGGATTAGACTCGGAACTAATGCGCTTCTCACCGGTCCCCCGTTCTCTGGAAAATATGTCCTTGCCTGGAACTTCGTCGCATCTTCCCTTGAGGAAGGAATTCCTGTAGTTGTGATCAGCACGGACAGGGACATTGGAGAACTCAAGTATGAGATCAGCAGGATATACAGACAGGTAGACGAGGCTGAAGAATCCGGCCTGTTAAGGTTCGTCGACATCTATTCCAGGTCCGTGCAGGCCCAACCCTCATCAAGGTATGCTTCCATAATAGACAGCACTTCCAACATAAGTTCCCTGATCAGGGTATCAGAACAGATTGGTACGGAGATAAGGAAGAATTATCCATTCTACAGGCTGATTTTCTCTTCGTTGAACAGCTATATAGCGGAACTCGACGACAAAATTCTGGTGAAGTTTGTGCAGCAATTCACCCAGAAGAGGAAGGTGGAGAATGCAGTGTCTATCTACTTGATTGATGAGGGACAGAGTGAAAGAAGGGTATCAGACTCTATTTCGTACCTCTTTGACGGCATTGTTGAATTCAAGACAGATGCTTCCAGGAACTTCCTTCGGGTAAGCGGTCTTGGAAATGTGAGATCAAGGGACTGGATAGAACTGTATTTGAACGAAATTTCATTCGATCTGGGTTCTTTTACGCTGGAAAAAATCAGGTAGCGGCCGCCCGCATCCCTGCATCGCTCCAGAACTTTTCCTGTTCCGTGAGGAAACTTAATATCAGAACTGGAAATCTGTCGAACAATATGATGCCAGGCAGGATGAACTCCAGGGAAGTAAAGCGTATGATGGCCCAGATGGGGATCAAGTCAACGGATCTCACAGATGTAAAGCGCGTGATAATGGAGGGGGAGGGCCGAAACATCATTATCACTGAAGCTGGAGTTACGCAGATTGACGCGAGGGGGGAGACTTCGTTTCAGGTTACCGGGAAGGTGACAATAGCACAGAAATCCACGGAAAAGAACGAAGAACCTGTGCTGAACCAGGAAGACATAACCATAATAATGGAACAGGCGCACGTGTCGAGAGAGAGTGCTATTGATGCGCTCAAGAAGGCAAACGGTGAAGTTGCCCAGGCCATAGTGGACCTCATGGAAAAATGATCGATCTATACTCCGTCGTATCCCGGGTTTCTCCCACCAAGGAAGAGGAGGACAGGATTCGGGAGGTAACAGATCTTGCAGTAGGGAGGCTCAACGCTTACCTCAGGGAAAACAATATCAACGCTGTTCCCGCTGTGGTCGGGTCGTCATCCAGGAACACCAACCTTGTCCACTCTCTCAGGAGTTCTGACGTCGATATATTCCTCGTTTTTCCAAGGGACGCGAGGATGGAAGACCTGAAAAAGTTCGGGCTTGCAGCCGGCCACCATATCCTGCCCGAGGGGGTTGAGAAGTATGCTGAACACCCATACGTCAACGGTTTTATCAACGGAATCAAAGTTGATATTGTTCCATGTTACGCGATGGACAAAGGAGAAAGAAAGATAAGCGCAGTCGATCGCACAGTTCTCCACGACAAGTACCTGAAGAGTGTTCTCACCGACGACCTGCGTAAGGAGATAAGGCTCTTCAAGGCCTTCCTGATCTCAGCCGGTGTATACGGCTCAGAGGTGAGCAAGGCAGGTTTTTCCGGCCTGGTAAGTGAACTGATCATTGTGAGGCTCGGCTCATTTTTAGGAGCCGTCCAATATTTTTCAAGCAGGAGGGGGAATATCGCCATTCCGGAGAGTGACAAAGGAATACACGGATTTCACTCTCCACTGGTGGTCATGGACCCTGTCGATGATACCAGGAATGCAGCGGCTGCTGTAAGTACCGAGAATATGGCGAGACTGAAGATGCAATGCAGGTTATTCGTCAAGAACCCGTCAGAGTCATTCTTCTTCAGGAATAAAAGGGAACCTGTAGACTGGAGATCTGCCAGCGACAGGGGAACCCATTTCAGGGTGATTGAAATTCCAAGGCCTGACGAGGTGGATGATGTGATATATCCACAGGCCAACAGGTTCCGCAACGTTGTGTTTGATTACCTGGAAAGGGCCGGTTTCCTTCCGGTTTCTTCAGGGATAGAAATCGGCAATGAAGTTCTTGTTCTCATTGAAACAGAGAGGAAGCTGCTACCTCTGGTCGAGAGACATACCGGACCTCCCGTGGACAGTCCAAACTCCATGGATTTCATCGAAAAGTGGACCTCATCACCAGACAGGTTAAGAGGCCCATACATCGAGGGAGACAGGCTCATGGTGGAAAGGGTGCGGGCACTCAGAGACCTCGATGAAGCCATCATCAATTGTGTCAAGGTTACAGGCATCGGAAAGCACCTGGATCCTCTCAAGGAGGATCTGAAAATGCATGACCCAGTTAAGGTCATGAGGTTTGATGAACTGATGAATCAGTATATGTCCAGAGGCATTATGGACTCCTAGCCCCCTGAAAACACCTCGATGAACACGAGTTCGTCGTATTCTCCAATTACTCTGTCAGAAGTGCAGGGATTTCCATTGATCAGTGGAACATATCTCTGGGGCGAGAGCCCGATCTTCTCGAATGCCTCACCGACGGTATGGAATTCAGCACTTTCAAGAGTTCTTGTTTCCCTGCCCACTATTCTGATCATATTTCACCGGATAGCCCCGGGCAGATTCGAACTGCCGTCATCGGATTCAAAGTCCGGTATGCTTGGCCACTACACCACGGGGCTGCAGCACGCAGATATGGACCAAGCATAAAAATCATTCATGGAACCTGGATCAGATAGAATACAGGGAAGAACCGGAATCCTGCGTCGCGCACTCAATGGTTCTGTAACTGACCTTCCTGTTGTCCAGGTAAGAGCTGACGTGGGATAGGGCAATGTCAGGATGATTGTTGTTCTCGCTTAGATGAATAAGAACTATCCTGCTGTCTCCACCGGTTGATCTGGAAAGGAGTTCCGCGGATTGCTCGTTGGAAAGGTGTCCCATCTCGCCGAGAATTCTCCTCTTGAGGCGGGGATCATACGATCCTCCATTCAGCATGGGGACATCATGGTTAGCCTCAACTGCCAGTATGTCTGAGTCCGAGATTGCATTGGCCAGAGATTCTGTCGCAACGCCAAGGTCAGAAACGATTGAAATCTTTGTTCCTCCATGCCTTATCACATAGACTACCGGATCTATTGCATCATGTGATACGGCTACCGGAATGACAGTAAAGTTCCCGATAGTCGTCTCCCTCTCAATCGGGTAGAACTCTATGCCCAGTCTCTCGCCGGTTCTTCGCTTTGTGTAAATGTCAACGCTCTGCTTGTTCTTGAGCGTCCTCAACCCTGAAGAGTGGTCGGAGTGCTCATGTGAAACAAAAACCGATGTGCTTAGGCTATCCTGCAAAAAACTCTCAGTTGACAGCCTGAACCTTCTATAGGAAATTCCAAAGTCAACAATGAGGAGGTCAGAGTCATCCCAGACCAGAGCGCAGTTTCCCCTGCTGCCACTGGAGATCGACTTGAAGCCCACGCCATCCTTCAATGCCTCAAAATCGATTCACGCAATTTAACGTTTTTCGCGTTTTACTGTTTTCCCCGGGATCAGGATGCAAGATCAGGTCTGTCCATGTTCGCATTGATGCTGCAAGGTGTGGGACTGAAAGATTCTTAGATTCATAGGCATCTCTCTTCCATGAACTTAATCTTCATTTACGGGCCACCAGCAGCAGGGAAACTTACTGTTGCTGAAAAGGTCCAGGAGATAACCGGATACAGGATTCTCGAGAACAACCTCACGAACGTGACTGCTCTTGCGCTGTTCCCATTCGGGTCCCCATCATTTGGGAAGATAGTTGAAGAACTCAGGTTAAGTCTTTTCAAGGAAGCTGTCAGCGGGTCTGTGAACATGATTTTCACCTTTGTTTACGCCCTTGGCAGGGACGACGGATTCGTGAAGAAGATAGTCGACCTGGTTGAGTCAGGGAATGGACATGTATATTTCGTGAGACTGTTCTGCCCTAGGGAAGTCCTCTTGGGAAGGGTTTCAAATGCCTCAAGGCAGCACAGGCCGAAAATTACGTCGCCTGATAAACTTCAAGGTCTTCTTGAAGAGAATAATCTGTTGAGCAGCATTCCTTTCGTGGAGAGCCTGTATCTCGATACGTCAAGCCAGGGTCCAGAGGAGAGCGCAATAAACATCATAGCCCATTACAGGTTATGAGAATCCCGATTCTCCTGCTGATTTCCTGTAGTACGTGACTCCGTTTCTCCCGGACGTCTCCACCTTTCCATCAGCCTGCAGTTTCCTCAGGTGGGACACTGCCTCACCAAATGCAAAGTTCTTCTCAAATTCGTTCATGTTCTGGAAGACTCTTCCTCTGCTCCATCGCATTTCCAGTGTCACCTGAAACGCAGTCTTCTCGCCTCCTCCCAGTATTTGGAGCACTTCGTCAAGTCTCTGCATATGGTGATTTCGGATCTCATCTATTCTGCCCTTGAGGTCACTGAATGGAACTCCATGACCAGGATTTACCTTGCGGTAGTTCCCCTTTCTCAATTTTCCAATGCTTTCCAGATAAAGCGACAGCATATCGGTTGACTCGTCATAAAAACTTATGTTTGGCGTAATTGACTTCAGCACAAGGTCACCCGCAAAAATTTCGCCGCTTTCTGTAACAGGCGATATTGAGCCAGGCGAATGCCCCGGGGTAACCAGCAGATCAATCTGCTTATCACCGAGCGGATGGTCTTTCCTTTCCACCATCTGGTCAAATTCGAGTTCAGAATATCTGGAATACTCCATGTGCATCGGATGATCCCTCATGAGTTGGGTAAGGACCTTTTGATCCACTCCATTTTCCCTGTAGAACTGCTCAAGGAATTCCAGATATTCGTGATGGTTTTCACCTATGTTGTGGCAAATCTCCGCGTCACGTTTTCCCATTACAATCTGTGTGCCATATTTCTTTTTGATTGCTGAAGCCCCTCCGACATGATCTATGTGAAGGTGCGTGATTATAATCCCGTCAAGCTTAGACAGGTCCACCCCAAGCTTGGAAATTTCGTCCATGGATGAGGATCTCATCCCAGTGTCAACTAGAAACCTGCTTGAATCAGTCGTGATTATGTATACTGTCGCAGTTCTCAGAGCCCTTATCTCTATAGGTATCTCAAAAAAAGAAGAATCAGTCACTCTATCACTACGGGATCAATGATCTTCATAAAACCCATGGGATTCACCATATGATCTGGTACACATGATCCGGAAACAAGGCAGGCAGTCTAAGCTCTCTGTCTTCCAGGAGTAAGGAACCCGAAGGTTTTCCGCAGTGCTGGTTCAAGGTGTATCCTGGGCATGAACTCATCCACCACATGAAACTCTGAAGTTTCCCTATGCTTTACCTTTTACCCTGCTTTTTCAGGCTCATTCGCTTCATTTGTGAACACCCTGATCCTGGTCACCATCTCCTCTGCGTTGTCAAGGCCTGTAAATCCCGGCTGACGGTCTTCCCGGCTTCTGCCGGGCTGAGATAGTAAACTGTCAGGGTCTGCTAGCATGGATTCCCTGAAGAACAGAATCGCCCAGCAGTCCTTGAACCCATGAATCAGCACAACATTCCACCCGTTAACCATGTAACATGGTTTGCCTCACTGAAGGAAAAATCTAACTTTGGATTTTTTCTCTCATTTTTCTAAGTTGTTAAACAGAGACAAGGAATATTCCGGAATCTGGATGGCTCTCTATGTCACAGAAGCATCCCCGAGACTCCAGGAAAATAGATCGCCTGAGTTCGCAACGCGATTGTCAGCGACAGGATATACCAGGAATTGTCAGGACAACCAATTATGATTGGCAGGGATAAGTCCCTGCCCCTAGATTTCTTAAAGTCAAACTGGATTTTCCAGACTCAGGAAACCGCGGGGAGCGACTCCCTATTGCTGTCACTGGACCGATCTTCATGTCCAGGGCCAAGGTTTCCACTGAAGTGGAAAGATATCGTGAAGAGAGTAATTCTCTGGGAGCTTCCATTGCCAGGCTGGAATGAACCTTCAGAAGATGCCTGAACTGAACTGATACCATGATCAGCGCTATGATTGAGCTGTGACTCCACTGGGTGGAGAAACAGGAAACCAACGTTGCTAACGTTGAATGACCGTGCTATATCCCTCACTGTAAAGCCAAGTTTTGCGGAGAATGTGTGCGTGCCTGAGCTGAGGCTAAGGTGTTTTTCCGAGTGATCCGAAGTAAGGTTGAATGTCTGTCCATTCACGGTGACTACAAGGCTGAAATGGGAAAACGTACTTCCTATCCTATCCTCCATTTCAAGTTCAAACTCGTACATTGACGCATTTGCCAGATCAACCGTGGCCGTAGCTGTTGCACTGCCAGTCTCACCTGGGGTTAATGTACCCAGGTCGAAGTTACCTGATCCTGAGTTACTGAATATTCCCGATGCAGCTGCAGCTCCAACACCTAGCACGGACACAACTGCAATCGCTGCCAGTATTGAATGTGCCACCATGGTCTCTCATTTTCAATTCTGGCATAACCAAATTTTGGTACAAAACGGTGCAAATTCCTTCTACATGTAAGTGCTATCTGAATCGGATCCCGGTTCATGCTCCACAATACAGGGCAACAGAGTGGAACTGATATATAGGGAATCATAATAATCCCGCACCTCTTAACACTGGATATTGTAGGTTGAATGGATATGGCGTTTCCTGAGGCAATTGAAAGAAGGCTGAACAAGAAGATATGCATGAGATGCGATGCTAGAAATTCCCCCAAGGCACTTAAGTGCAGGAAGTGCGGATACACGGGACTCAGAGTTAAAGCTAAAGAACGGAGAGGCGGGCAGTAGACGGATTCTGGCAACTCTCCTCGCGTCCTGCTTCCAGTCATGGAGGGGACAAACTGCGAGGAGGAAGCATTCCGGTGTTTCCTTAAGACTGGATTTGCACCAAGAATAGCTCACATCAATGAGATCGGTAACTTAGGTCTCCAGAATTTTGATGTACTTTATCTTCCCGGAGGTTTTTCTGCGGGCGATTACGTGAGGGCTGGGGCTATTTTTGCATCACGGATACGTGGAACATTCGGCAAGGATTTGTCATCATTCGTAGACGAAGGTAAACCGGTGGTGGGAATATGTAATGGCTTTCAGGTGCTTACTGAACTCGGGCTGGTTCCGGATCTGTCCAGGGAAGGGAAGAGGGAGGTCGCTCTCACCACTAATCTTTCCAACAGGTTTGAATGCAGGACAACGTTCGTGAAGAACACTGGCGCAAACAAGGTAATTGAAGATGTTGCAGTGAGCCAGACACCCATACCTGTTGCACATGCTGAGGGCAGGATCAGGTTCCTGAACGGCGATCTTCTACAGGAAGCCCTGGACAACGGCAGGGTTCTTTTTGTCTATACTGATCCGGATGGAAATGAGTCAGGATATCCCTGGAACCCAAATGGATCGGAGAAGAACATAGCCGGAATAACCAATATGGAGGGCAACGTTATCGGAATGATGCCACATCCAGAGAGACTGTATGAGGAATCACAGCTTCCCCGTAACCTGAGGGGCAAGGAGAAGCCTGTGGGACAGCAGTTCTTCGGCGCCCTGTACAGGTATGCCAGGAAGCTAATGTACTAGTGGTATAGTACTTTCTGGATTGCTTTTCTCGACCGATCCCTGAATGAATCCAGATCAGAATCATTTATGACCATGTAGTCAGAAAGCGCAATCAGTTTCCCTATGCCCCAGGACAGTTCCCTTTCGTCCCTCGCCATAAGGCCATTTATGTCCGTGGCGTCGTCTTTCCTCCTCCTGTTGAGTATCCTGGAAAACCTCTCTTCCCTGTTGGCAAAAACCCCGATAAGAACGGAATTGGAAAAACTTTTCTTGAATGACTCAAGTTCCTCATAGTTTCTCAGGCCCTCGATCACGCATCTGGGAGAATCCCTCAACTCTTCCATAGTTCTCCTGGCCCATATGTCCATCCCGCGGGTGTTTCTCTCAGAGGATGCGAACTTTCCCACTGAGGAATCGTTCATGGATTGGCCAGTCAATTCAAAATGTTTCCTCACAACATTTCCCATGTGGAAGTCGGTAAAACCCTCCTCTATTGCAACGCCTATGAATTCGTCCTTGCCGGCCCCAGGCATTCCGGTAACCAGTATCACTTTCTCAGCCAAAGAGAAATCCCATTCCTGAATCAGCCTCCCTTTCCTCGTCCTTGATCTTCTCATAGATTGAACTCGCTTTCTCTTCAGGGAGCTTTTCCGCACCATCCTTGAGTATCTTTCCTGCGATCTCAAGGGCCTCTGGAGACCCTTCCAGAACTATCACTATTTTTCCTTCGTGGCCGAAGGGAGTACCATCCTTCTGTATCAAGGATTGTCTTCCCACAAGATCGTCAGACAGCAACTGGTCTATCAGGATCCTGTTGGAGCGTTGTATCGTGAAAACCGAGTACATTCACGCCAGCATTGATGTGGTGTAATTAAGCCTTGCACTGCAGCATGATGCACGTCAGGAAATGTTCCTCTTCGCGCGGCTGCTCTTTGCGTACAGCTTAAGGTCAACCGAATTCATCCGGGGGAATATTAGGCTGTCTTTCCCAGGGTCTACAGCAGGCAATCCAGTTGACCGGGATAAGGAAAATTCAGGGAACGATCCAAGAAACTTTTCAAGCTCCTGTATCTCTGTGTAAATCGCCAATGCCCTGCTATCAGTGTCCCTTAATCCTCCACAGGCTATTGCACTGGAAGCCTGGCTCTCACCGGTGAGAAACATCAGGAAAAGGATGCCGGGGTCCCTGACCCCTAGATTATTTTCCATCGCTCTTTCGGCTCTCTCATAGGCTATCTCAAGATGCTCCATGGAATATGCTATGCCTGGCCTTACCAACTGGAAGAATCCGGTGTTTCCACGCAGATATTCTATGATACGTATCCTTCTGGATGGGTCATATTCCAACAGCGATACATTAAGCAACGTTTGGCCCTTTCTTTCCCACTGTTGGGGCAATCTTGGACGAAGTGAAAATCGTGGAAATCCTCTTTATGAATCTCTGCCTCTCCGGTGTAGATTCGAATGCAATCTCCAGAATCTCAGCAATGGTTGATACAGGAATAATCTCTATCCGGTCCTTGTGGCTCTCGTCCAGAACTATGTCTCCCATGTTGGACTTTGGGACCAGGACTCTCTTCATCCCTGAATCTATGGCCGCTTCAACCTTTGCGGTAATGCCGCCAACAGGCAGTACATTGCCCCTGACTGAAAGCGAACCGGTCATCGCAATCGTCTGATCCACCGGTATCCCTTCAATTGCTGAGATGACAGCTGTAGCGATTGAAACACTCGCAGAATCTCCCTCAACGCCCTCGTATGTCCCGACGAACTGGATGTGGATATCCATGTCTGAGATATCTGTCCCAGTGATCTTCTTGAACACAGCAGAAACATTCTGCACGGCCTCCTTGGCGATATCACCAAGCTTTCCGGTAGCTATTACCGTCCCATTTCCGGTATGGTGTGCGTGCGTGACCTCGGCCACTATGGGCATTACAACTCCGGTGTAATCTGCCATCCCCGAATCTGCACCCATGACTGCTAGCCCGTTTACCATTCCCACGGCGTTTCCCTCATTCTGGAATGTCTTGTACAGTTTCTTTATCTCAATTGCCCTGTCGGCGACCTGTTGCTCAAGCGGCTTGCTGAGGTTCTTGGCGGCAAGTACCTGCTTTGAGGTTACGATTTCAGCTTTCTCCGTAACGGCAATATCTCCCGCTACCCTGATCAGACCTCCAAGCTCCCTCAACCTCAGGGTAAGCTTGCCTCTCCTTCCTGATCTCTTCTGGGCTTCCTTGATTATCTCCACTATGGCAGACGAGTCAAAGTGGGGGATCTTCTTGTCCTTCACAACTTCCTGCGCTATGAACTGGACAAGTTTCTTCCTGTTGTCGTCATTGTCATCCATCAGGTTCTGCACATACACTTCGTATCCGTATCCCCTGATTCTGGATCGTAGTGCCGGGTGCATGCCCTGCACGGCATCAAGGTTGCCAGCTGCAACAAGGACAAAATCACATGGGACGGGTTCTGTCTGAACCATTGCGCCAGCGCTGCGCTCACTCTGTCCGGAGATAGCGAATTTCTTTTCCTGCATTGCAGTCAGGAGTGCCTGCTGGCTCTCAATCCTGAGCAGGTTTATCTCGTCGATGAAAAGTACCCCCTTATCCGCCTTGTGGATGTTTCCAGCCTCGACCCTGTCGTGCGAAGGAGTTTCGAGCCCTCCAGACTGGAATGGATCGTGCCTCACATCGCCAAGCAGTGCACCAGAATGGGCACCCGTAGAATCAATAAAGGGTGGTTTGTCATTGTTTGTGTGAGAAACTATGACTTTTGGTATCATCGCTCTTTCAGCCCTGAATGCCGGGTTGAATGAAATAGCCATATAGAGTATGGCGGCAGCTATGATTGTCAGGAAAATTATGGTCCAGTTGTTATAAACATATGAAATTATGAAACCAAGCAGCACTATTGCAACAATCACGAACATTATTCCCCGGGATTTGTCTTTCTTGTCTCTTTCCGCCTTAATTTGGTATTGCCTGACAATTTCCCTCCCCTTCCCAGCAGGGAAAGTCTTGATCTTCGGCCTGTTTGTGTCTTCTGGGTTAGGGAATGAAAGTATATCTTCAAGATCCTCTCTTGGAAGAAAA
>JAJYUI010000068.1 GCA_021792595.1 Thermoplasmata archaeon
ATATGGAAAGAGTCGTAACAAAATTCGGATCGGGAGCAAAGGTGGATTGCCCAAAGGAATTCCTGGGAAAGAAGGCCTATCTTATAATTGAAAAAGACGAAGAGTGAGGACTTCTGTCCCAGAGTCGCGTAAGTGAAAGCATTTTCAAAGTCACCGGTCATGTCGTCTGGCGGTGTGCAACAAGTGAACCAATGAAATCTCATGGAATTCGGCCAGAGGGGTTTCAAGAGAACTTGCCCCTGACCCAGACCATTAAACAGGTGGCTTAACGTTAAATAGAAATTGGGATTCCACGCAGAATGGAAAGGAGGCTGGTGGCGGCTCTCGACCTGGTTGATGAGGGGAAAGCCCTTGATCTTGCCAGGGAAATCCAGGATGAAGTTTTTGCATACAAGGTCAACTGGCCACTTGTTCTGCATTCTTCCCCCGACATCATAAGGAAATTGTCCAACATCGGAAACGTGATCTGCGACTTCAAGGTTGCAGACATTCCAAACACTGACAGGCTTATCACTGAAAGAGTCAGGGAACTGGGTGCATATGCAATAATAACGCACACCATCACTGGAACAGACTCCCTTGAAGCAGTGAAGAGGGCAGCCGGCAGCATGAAGGTGATTGCAGTGATCTCGATGTCCCACCCAGGCGGAAGTGAATTCATAAATCCCGTCGGAAAGAGACTCCTTGAACTCGCGCTCGAGAAAGACGTTTACGGCATAGTTGTTCCTGGCAATGATCCAGTGACCATAGCGAGGTTGAGGAAAGAGTCAGGAAACCTGAAACTTTTCGCTCCCGGAATAGGTGCCCAGGGAGGAGACCCTTCTGGTGCAATATCGGCAGGTGCAGACTATCTGATAGTTGGCAGGTCGATCTATGAATCCCCAGACCCGGTTTCCACTGTGAAAGGAATAAATAAAGCCATCAGGTCTGCCGTCGGTTCACAATAAACGATTATACTTTATTGCGATTCCCAGTAAGGATGAAAGCCCCGGAGACATATGGAGTAGATTACTGGTTTTCAGAGTTGAGCGTGGGAAGGCACCTGTCACTGGCAGAGGCAAGGGAGATGAACTCATCGCTCTCTCTATACGAGTTGATGGACGTTGCATCCAGGCTGACTTCAAGGCAGGTCGGGGACGTGATATCCTATGCGATCTCGTACAACATAAATTACTCAAACTACTGCGAGGCAAGTTGTCCCATCTGTGCCTTCTACGTGCCCATTAAGATAAAGGGGAAAACTGACCGCGGATACGAGCTTTCCGTCAGGGACGTTTCAGTTGAGGCAGGAAGGGCGAAGGAAGCAGGTGCCACGGAAATCCACATTGTTGGTGGATTCAATCCAGACCTATCACTGGAATACTATGAGTCCATCTTCAGTGAAGTCAAGCGAATTGTACCGGGAGTAACCCTCAAGGCTCTTACAATTCCGGAGATTGATTTTATCGCAAGGGTCACGGGAAATTCAATACGCGAGGTTGTTAACAGGTTCGTGGCCGCAGGAATGGACGCTCATACAGGGGGCGGCGCAGAAATCTTTAACCCTGAAGTCAGGAAGCAGATCACCACTCCTGAAAAGATCTCAGGTGAAAAGTGGCTTGAAGACGCAGAGATACTGCACTCAATGGGAGTCCCCGGCAATTCCACCATGACCTACGGGCATGTGGAGAAGTTGGACGACATAATGGATCACATGGTGAGGATCAGGGACAGCCAGGTTCGTGTTCCCGGATTTCTTTCGTTCATCCCCCTCAAGTTCAGCCCGGAGAACACTCCCCTTCTCAAGATGGGAAAGGTTTCCGGACCTTCTCCAGCTGACAAGGATCTTAGGGTGTTTGCGCTGGCAAGGCTGATCATGGGAGGTGCCATCAGGAACATCAGCGTATACTGGGTCTCACTGGGAAAGGGTATTTCGCAGGTGGCCCTGAATGGTGGAGGCAGCGATCTCGTGGGAACCGCGTTCAGCGAGAAAATTTTCGGAGCTACAAACAGGAACGAGGAGACAACAACCGAGGAACTTGATCACATGATCAGGGAGATCGGAAGAGTTCCCGCGGTCAGGGATACCCTGTACAACGTGATAAGATACCCATGATTTTCTGGTACAAACGTGTACCAATATTGCGATATATCGATTCGTGACTCAAGCCAACTATGTACGGCAAAATAACTTCGGTAATACTGATAGTCGCGCTCCTCGCAGGAGCGACATCGCTTGCAGCCGCCGGTGCACCTGGATCGGGAGGGCCAACGAGCGTTGGCAATTTCTCGTTCCAGTACAACAGTACAGGCAGCTATGTGTACAATCTTTCTTACCAGGGTGAAGAAAACTCATATCTGATAGCTAACGACGTCTTCGTGAACGGAACCTCGATTCTCAGCGGAGCCAAGTACCCGGCGGGAAGCATTTCTCTCGCAAACGGGGCCGTGGTGAACACCAGCAAGGAGAATCTGTTTCTGGTAGCAGACACAGCAAAGAATGCATCAACGACATACGCACTCCTCTCGCAACCAGTGAAGCTTTCCCTGAGGGTGAACATGACAATTGACGCAATGGGTGGCATTAGTCTCAGCTCGCTTTCGCTTTACCAGGCACTTGAAGGAAATGTCTCAATAATCATACTGAGCAATGGGATCGGAAGTGTATCAGGCAACCACCTTACATTCACATCCAATTCTACGGCCAGACCACTGTTCACGGGAATCACAACTTCAGAGTCGTTCAAGGAATACCTGAAGGGCGAACTTGAAAAGGAGAACCCATTCAAGTACAACCAGACAACTGGCCAGGTAACCGGATCGTTTGTGAGCTTCAACGTTGCAAACTCCACAGGACAGATCACCAACTACTATGCACAACTCACAAGCAACACTGTATTCACGTCTGTCTCGATGAAAGGCAACACCAACTTCTCATTCAACGGAGGAACCCCAGTCATTCCGCTGAACCAGCCAATAATCGTGGGACCACTCTTTGCATATGGCACAAACTCAACAATCGAATCTGTACATGACAATCCATCGGTGGTATCCAGGTTCATCTTTGACAATGGCAGTGCAACTTTCAACCTCGCAACCGGGCTTAACGCCACGGTTTACAACGGAACAGGGGACAGCTATGACACAAGCAGCGACATGGAAGACAACCAGACTGTCACGTCCAGCATTGCACTCGGCACGGACAACTCAGTGATGGGCGGAAGACAGATTGTTTACATTCACGGCAACGGCCTCAGGGGCATGCTTCTCGTTGGAAACGGCAATGCAACACTGACAAACGGCGGAACCACAGTGGTAGTGACCAGCTCGCATGTTGGCCTGGCAACTTTCGTTGCGCCACCCGGACTCCAGGGTAGCTCAGAAAGGGCAACCAGGGATCTTCTTTGGGCAATCCAGCACAACAAGGTAGGAAGCGAGATGTTCCTTAACACAACAAACGGCACTACAATGGGGCTTTCAGTCAACTACAACAACTCTATATCACTTAACCTCAGCAGTGTGGGAGTAGGCACGATAGTCCTGACTGCATCCTCGCTGAAGCATGTCGGAAACGTGATTGCTGTCTTCATCTCCAACACAGTTATCTCAGCAAATTCAAGGATAACACTCACGGTGGACAACACTGCAATATCCCTGACCGGCTTCAACGCCACAGTCAACTCCACGAGCACCACAGTGGCTGAATACGCAGTGCTGCACCTGCATTCGGGGATACTCCTGTTGATACACCTGCCACACTTCTCAACGCACTCGATCGCAATCAGCTACGCACAGCCTTCATCCACCGGGCCTATACAGTCCATCTCTTCCAATGGTGGGGCCCTGCTTGTGGTGGGGGGAATTGTAGTGGTTGTGGCCATTGCAGCAGTGACACTCTCCAGGAGACACAGGGAACAGCAGTAATGCTGTTCCACTTTTTTTTAATTCATATTTTTCTGAACACTGTCAATACTCCTGCTGTAATTTGATCTGGGTACAAGCTTTCTGGATGATGGAACTGCCTCTCTCAAGAGACCAGGTGAAATTCATGGCTCATAACATGGTACTCTGCTTATCATGGACGATTCTTCAGGACTGAAACCATAACCAAATGGGGGCATCTCTGAGTCCTAGAACTGAGGTGGAAAATGGCATCCTATTCTGACACTGCAGGGATGCACGTCTTTACTGTGCGAATCGCACATTGGCCTATTGAATAACGCCAGCCGAATGCCCATGATAAACCGGGAGGTCTTGCTGCAAGAAACAAAATAAATTGGTGGCCTGACTAGGAGGCCACCACAAAGTTCGACGGTCCATTGAATGAATAAGTATTTCCGTCGTAGCTGAATGACACAGGGTTTGGCGATTCAAAATCCAGGAGGGAATAAGTGTATCCCGTTAATTGTGGCTCGCTGGTGATTCCATAGAGGTTGCCCTCAAACGAAGAGGTGGTCGAGAAGCTGATGGTACTAAAATCCATGACGAGTTGTGCAATGAGCCCAATAATGGAGGACATCAAACCAAGAGCATCTGCTATTATTTCCGGTTCATCACTATCAAAGCTAATTGCGTTCCCGGCAGCAAGAAGGCATATCATGGCAAGGCCCACTCCCAGACCGGTGTTAATGGTTAGTGCAGCATTAGTTATGGTGGTCATTACTGTGGCAGCATTGGAGTAGCCCGTGGACTTTGCCCAGACCTGGCCTCCCTGGATCTCATTGCCGGGAGCCAGTCCACCCAGGTTTGCTACGGGTTCACCTGCAGTAAGATTCTGCATAAAATGATAGAAGTATATGGACATAAATCCGTATCCAAGCATATAGTACCCGTTGGTCTGGTTGACATGGGTTATGGCGACAGACGTAGCGTTTCCAAGGTACTTTTCGTAGCAGTTTTGTCCCATGAAATAAATGTTGTAGATGTTATAATGAGTGATTGTGTACTCACAATGTTGCATCCAGATCATGGCCGTTGTCTGGTTTGCCCCCATATTGTTTCCACCGATGGGATAATGCTGTGGATAGGCCGCCCACTGCGCAATTTTACCTCCAGCAGAGAATGACCCGGTCCCGCCCCATGAAGGGCTGGTACTCATCTGGTTTGTTACGCTTCCGCTAGAAGTGACCCCAGTCTGGTCGGAATTAATCGACAATTCTATGTTACTTGTGGCCATTGATTCTGCAATGGCCAGGTAGTTGTTCGCAGTGGGGTAGCTTGCGTTGATGTGAACTGTGATAAATGGAAGAGGGCCCCACTTGACCTTTGACCAGATTTCAGTATAGTACGTTCCAGGATTGCATCCAATCATTCTGTACGGCGAATACCCGGAGGAGGTAGACAGACCTCCCGATGTCGTGGCATTTAGGCTGGTAACATATGCCGGGTTCTGGAGGTCAAACGACGGTGTGACATTGAAAGCAACCGGCACATAACTTATGGACGAATAGGCAGAGGGCGTGATGCCGGTATTGTTGAACCAGTTGTTCGACGTTGAGCTTGAATTGTACGCATACATTACGTAACTTAGGGACATGGGATTGAATGGCAGGTTGTTGTAATAGGTGTACACTGACAGATTACCATTGAGCAATATGGACAGGCTGGACTCAACGTCCAGGGATGCATTCTGCCCTGTCTGGTTTTCATCAGTTAACATGGTCTTCCACGCCGAAAGAATCCTGGAGAAGTTCTGGTTCAGGAAGACAGATGATGCACCATGAGAGTGCATGGGATAATACGTCTGGTTCAAGAGCGTCATGAAGGCACCAGGCGGAAGATTTGGGCCGCCTCTCGCAGGCATTCCGGGAGAACTAATGTACGAGGGATCTACGCCCATTATTTGCAGGACTTCAGTGACATTTGCTGTTGAAGAAGTGTTTCCCAAACTAGGCAAGGAAACCTCTATCTTGGGTCCGAATGTCGCAGATGATTTAGCAACTTTGGGCTTCACCATCCCATATCCAACGAACGCGGTGGATACAAGGATGACCGCCACGAGGGTAGTTACCAGGGTAATCTGTTTTCTGGAAAGATGCATATTAATTACAACACAGTGATATATATATATGTCGAGTCTCCGATCGCCCACTATAAAATTATTCCTATATCAAACGCTTTGGGACAATATTATTTCAGGCACAGTTCCCTGTAATCTTTGATCATATCCGGGCCTGTATGCCTCAGGTAGCTGTACTGCCTGAGGTTGTGCATGTTGATCTTCAGCATCTC
>JAJYUI010000009.1:0-1367 GCA_021792595.1 Thermoplasmata archaeon
CGATCTAAGGGATTCCCTACCCTCGAAGCCGGGAAGGTTGGCTTTGACATGTCCGTTGAGTCCGCAATATTCAACCAATGTGCCCTCACCCTGGAGGATGTTATAAAGAGAAGAACCGGGGCGTTCTTTTTCTCCATTGACAACGGGAAAGAAGTATCACGGCAGTTCAGGAAACTTGTGGATGAAAAGAACCTGAGGCTCGTGAACTCCGGAGGATATGAACACCTTGAGTAAATGCCATAACAGATAGCCAGTCCTGGCTATGGACATGTTTCAGCAATGATTATGCAGTGGGCGGTTCTAGGCCCTCATGGATAGGAAAGGCTTCAATACCAGGGCAGTCGGTGGCGGCGAACTCAAGCTGGGCACTGTCGGGAACGTAGTAACGCCGATCTTCCAGTCCACGACTTATGCGGCGCCAAACAGGAGCGACAGCCCGGAAATCGACAATTCTTCTGGCAAGCCATATAACTATAGCAGGGGAGGAAACCCTACTGTGCAGGCATTCGAGGAGAAATATGCGGGACTGGAAGGAGTCGAGAGAGGCGCGGCATTCTCCTCCGGCATGGGTGCAATTTCGTCTGTGATCCTGTCACTTGCAACCGGGTCGAGAAAGGTGCTTTCGCTCAACGAGATTTATGGACAGACATACAACCTGCTGAACTACACGCTGAGGAACCTGGGAATCAATGCGAGATTTCTGGGGCTGAGTGAATTCAATGGGCTGGAATTCGATCCGTCCGGACATGACGCAGTTTACCTGGAATCCATGGTGAATCCCACAATGGGCGTACCGGACTTGCAGTCCATAGCAAAGAGGTGCATGGAAGCCGACGTTCCGCTTGTGGTTGACGCAACATTTGCAACCCCTTTCAATCAGAGGCCATCAGAATTCGGAGCAAGCGTTGTGATCCACAGCGTCACCAAGTACATTGGCGGGCACAGCGACCTGGTAATGGGAATTTCCGGAAGCGACAAGGAAAGATATGGATCAATATCATCTTACAGGAAGTCAATGGGCGCGATCGCCGACCCTTTTCCCTCCTTCCTTGCAATGAGGGGTCTCAAGACACTGGGGTTGAGGATGGAGAAACACAACAGGAATGGGATGGAGGTCGCAAGGTTCCTCGAGGAACACCACAGGATTCTGAAGGTGAATTACCCGGGACTTGTATCATTTGAGTATCATGAATCAGCAGTGAAGAATCTGACAGGTTACGGCGGAATGATGTCCTTCGAGGTTTCAGGTGGGCTGGAATCAGCCAGGAAACTGATGAAGAACCTCACGATACCTGAGCCTGCCCCAAGTCTTGGTGGTGTTGAATCGCTGATATCCATTCCAGCTGAGTCAAGTCATGTGACACTGA
>JAJYUI010000009.1:1377-30349 GCA_021792595.1 Thermoplasmata archaeon
CGATCTAGAGCTGGAATCGGGGAAGGGCTTGTCAGGCTCTCTGTCGGTATAGAAGACCATGAGGACATTATAGAGGACTTCAAAAATGCACTGGAAAAGTCATGATCAGAGCAGGGGAAACTCCCCAGTTATCCTGTCAATTTCCTCTTCCTGGCCTGGACCGATTCCCAGGCAAGTTACAGTTCCCGGGGGAATCTGGGTCAGGCCGGCGTCGGTGATAAGGCATGTCCGGAAACCCTCCATCTCAGCCCTCTCCTTGAGACGATACAGTTCATCAAGTCCAGACACCCTGATGACAACCTTCCTCTGGCCCTCGGCCATCCACGCCTTGAAAATTTTTCTCTCCTTTTTTTCTGTGATAAGGGCGCAGGCCACGGCAGCATGAGCCACCTGTGCAGCAATCTTGCCCTTTCCAAGGTCGAGATCCTTCCTGAATGCGATCACCATTTTGTGAGACTTCACCACGGCACCTCCTTCTTGTTCAGCTTGTATCCCAGGACATTTACCGCCTTGTGAAGCGGGGGAGTTACAACCACCAGCACAACAATCGAGACAAGGTTGAAGAAAGCCTCCATGAAGAACGAGTTGTATATTATGGCGAGAAAGAGCAGTGCAACCAGCACAAAAGGCAACTGGTCCAGGAGGTACCCCTTTCCACCTCTCTGTATCCCGATGCGCCTCTTGACAAAAGAGCCAAGTGTGTCACCCGTGAGGGAACCGAACGAGAGGGCCAAGGATCCTAATGCCGCGTGGTAAATATCCGGGTAGTTAAGGAAGACCGGGAAAGCAAGGAGCAGGAGATAGAGGATAACTCCCAGTAATCCAGCCATGAGGGACCCGCCTAGGAAACCGCTCCACGTCTTGCCGTCTCCAAGTATCCTCCTTCCATCCGGAAAATTCTTTCCGAAATCCATCTTCCCATGACCGCCTGAAATCACTGCAGCGGAATTCGCCGCGAAAGCCGGGATAAACAGGTACAGTGACTGGAGAGCCTGCACTATTACTTCAACCATGGATCTCAACCGCCTTCAGCACGTCAGCTTTTGTAACAATCCCCTTTATCTCCCCACCGTCTGAAATCAATACTGCGCTGAAGTACCGCAGCATTGGGTATATCATGGAAACAGGCGATGATCTGTGAAGTACTGGAAGTGGTGGGATCATCGCCTTCGAGACCATGAGGCGTTTCAGAGATTCAAGGGTCGTTCCTCCTATCAGGAGATCGTTCAGCACGCTGTCTGTAATGGTGCCCACATTCTTTCCTTCCCTGGTCACGACCGGTAGCTGGGAATATCCCTTTTCCCTCATAATGTTCATTGCACCAAGCATCGAATCATCGAGCCTGCACGAGATCACTCCTGCTGTCATTATCATGTCTGCAGTTAATTCAAGGGTTTCAGCGCGCATGCCACTCTGGCTCAAGTAATCGTAAATTTTCCTTACACGTTCATAGGTGGGATTGATGTCGCCTTTCTCAAGTCTTGCGATATAAGACTGGCTTACTCCGCTGGCCCTTGCAAGTTCTTTCTGGCTTATGCCTAGATTTTTCCGCATTTTCCTTATCTCTTCTATTGTTGGAAACATTAGCCCTGGGGAAACATATTACTGCCGTTAATATAAATGGTGGCGAGTCATATTTATATCAATTCGCAATCGGACGTAAATGTCCATACCCCAACTTCTGAGGAAGTACAACAGAATTTCAGTCCCGGTGATTTCAATGCTGGTCGCCGCTCTGTTTTTCTATCTTTCCTCAGCACTGAGTCCATATTCTTCTGAATTCCTAACTCTTGTTCTCCTGATCCCACTGGCAGTTTTCCTGGTATTTCATTATCTTGGGCTGTGGGGCATAAAGCGAAGGTTGCTTTACGGATTGGTAATATTCATTGTGGTGGCGTTCATAGGCAGTGCCGTAAGCGCCGCGTACATTCCGTATGAAAACAATACGGAATCCACGAAATTCAGCAACGGCATAGGAGTCACTGCCTTTGAATCTCCATTTTCCACCCAGGCAAATTCCTACAACATCACTATAAAACTATCAAACGTCACCAACTTCAGTTCAGCTAACTACTGGATAGTCTACAGCGGGTACACGACAGGATACGGCAAGAACATTTCCAAGTCGGGCATTAAAGCTGTCCCCATGGGTGCAGGGAATGTTGATCTATACTACGAATCACCTCCACTTCATCCGGATATTTACTTCTACAGCTTTTACTACCAGAACAAAAGCAACGTGCTTGCAGGGATCGGCCCGGATCTCTCATATTCATCTTCCCTGCTGCTGATGCTTGAGATTCACTACATTTCCTATGTCATACTGTTTATGCTCGAGTTCACAACAGGTGTATTCATCGCCAGGAGCATAGAGAACAGCAGAAAGATCAGGCAAGAGAGGAGAGCACAGTAGGGCAGTTACAGTTGAAAGGTTTTCTATATACGTGGAGCAAGTCTATATAATTTGTGAAAATATATAGGCATGTACACCAGGAGGGTCCAGAAGACTGGGGGGTCAACCTATATTGTTTCGCTCCCTTCAAGCTGGGCGGAGAAAAACGGCATTTCGAAGGGAACTGAACTCGTCCTTGAAGAAAACGATGATCAGCTGATCGTTTCACTGGGAAAGAGAACAAGAGAAGTCAACAGGACAGTGAGCATTGATGGTGACCTGGATGGTGATGTTTTCCTGAGATCCCTGATCTCGCTCTACATTGCACATTTTGACTCACTGGTGATAAGAAGCGGGAAGTATATGGGCAAAGAGATCCGCGATAACGTGAGAAAGTTTTCAAAACTGGTCATGGGTGTGGAGATTTTTGAGGAGACTTCCAATGCGATCGTCCTCCAGAATGTGCTTGACTCCAGTTCTTTTCCACCTGACAAGGCGCTCAGGCGCATGGCCACCAATGTCAGCCTGATGTTGCAGGATACAATACGTGGGATCAAGGAGTCTGACATGGAACTCCTGGAAAGTGTTGTGCAGAGAGATGACGAGGTGGACCGGTACCATCTGTATGTTTTCAGGGAAACAAACGGTAAGGGAGGAGATGGGACCGCCTTTCTCCTGATATTCTCCAGAATACTGGAAAGGATTGCAGACCATGCAGTGAGCGCCTCAAAAACCTGGAGGAGATCGCGAACAAGGAAGTCTTCTGAAGTACTCGAGAATTTCATGGAAGAGACCAGGAACCTGTTCGAAGATGCGATCAAAGTGACTTATTCCCCGGAATTCAGGGCCATAAACGAGATAATAGACAGGAAGGACGTCATAGCAGAAAGGAAGCAGGGAATCCTTGCAGGTTCCAGGGGGAGCGACTCGACAATCGTGTCATCTGTGGTGGAGGATTTCAGCAGGATTGGGTTTTACTCTACAGATATTGCCGAACTGTCCCTCGACACGCTATCGGCAGCCCAGAAGGATCTATCAATAGACTGGTAGATCCACCGGTGTGATTTCGAACTTCTCCACAGTTCCTGAAATCCGTGCGGCAGGCGTCACCGTATCGTGTGAAAAAATACATGTTATTGATTCTGCTATAGCTTTCCGGATCAGTCTCTTTTTCCACTTCAGCGAGTCCATGGGATAAGTATCGATTGCGGTGATTCTCGAGGGTTTCAGGTTGAATGTGGAAGGTGCAAGATCACCGATGTAGAGGTACTTCTCCTTCCCCACCTGGAATGCAATTGACTGATGGCCAATTGTATGCCCTCCGGTGTGATATACGCTCAGCCACGAATTCAACCTTCTGCTGCCATCTATGCCCACAAGGCTTCTCTTGACCGGCCTGACCGAGTCGTAACTTACCGAGGTTAATTCATTTGTATGGGTGATTTCATGTTTTTCAGCCTGCTGTGCAACCAGCTTTACTCCTTTGTACTTCCTGCGAAGAACTTCCGAGTTCCCCGCATGATCAAAATGCATGTGACTGTGGAATACGTAGTCAAGCTTTCCGCCAGCACGTGCATCTATTGCATCAAGTAGGTCAATTCTGGGTACGACCTGGAAGAGCGAATTGAATCGGTCTGCATGTATTGATCCGACACCACTGTCAATAAGTGCGTGTTTTCCGCCATTGTCTATGAAAACAAGGTTGTTATCCATGTTTATCCTGTACTGTTCGTTTACGCTCACGTATCTTGACCATACCGATCTGGGGGTTGTCCCGAATGCAGCTCCAGGATCAAGGGAAAAATTTCCCCCCTTTATTATTGAGACCTCTCCTGACATATCGAGTCACGCACCCCTTAGTTTCTTATTGCCCAGTTCTGCAATCATCCGCACGATCCCCTGATCCTCAAGCCCGGAAGTGTCTCCCACTGATTGACCTAGAAACGCTGTCTTGATAATCCTCCTCATGATCTTTCCATTCTTTGTCTTGGGAAGAGAGGGAACACCAATCACATAACCAGGTGAAAACGCCTTCCCGAACGACTTCTGTACCTTCAACGTTATTTCTCCCGCAAGGTCCTTTCCGTTTCTGGAAACATAGAAGATTCCGAGAGTCTCCCCCTTCACCTCGTCAGGAATACCAACCACGGCTGATTCCACAATATCCTCTATTCCCGATACTATGTCTTCAATCTCATTGGGCCCTACACGTTTTCCGGCCACCTTGATCACGTCATCCGACCTTCCGTAGAGAAAGAAGTATCCATCCTTATCCGCAGACGCCCAGTCACCATGGTTCCAGACTCCAGGAAACTTGCTCCAATATGTCTCCTTGTACTTCTCATCCTGGTTCCAGAGTCCACGGGTCATAGAAGGAGAGGGGCCCTTCGCCACAAGATACCCTATCTTGCCAATCACCTCTTCACCATTCTCATCATACACAGCCACTCTCATCCCAAGTCCCCTGTAGAGGCATCTTGGAGAAAGTGGAATCGCGGGAGTGGATGCCAGGAAGCAACCAATTATATCCGTGCCGCCGGATATGTTTGCAATTGGCACTTTCGACGACCCAAGTCTTTCAAACAGGAACATCCAGGAATCGGTATCCCATGGTTCTCCAGTGGACCCGAAGACCCTTACCCCCTTCAACTCTTCTGCCTGGGCCTTTGATTTCAGGGATCGTATGAGTGTAGGAGAGACTCCGAGAAGGGTGACTCCGTGATTTGAAACCAGGTCCCAGAGCCTGTCTTCGTTGGGATAGTCAAGGGCTCCGTCATATGTGAAGATCGATGCCCCAAGTGCATTGGAACCTATCATTGACCACGGCCCCATCATCCAACCAGGATCCGAGATCCAGAACATGGTGTCAGTTTCTCTTGCATCCATGTAGTACTTGACCTCCTTGACTATGTTTACAAGGGCTCCTCCATGCACATGGACTGTTCCCTTTGGCTTGCCAGTTGTGCCTGAGGTATAAAGCATTATGGCAGGGTCCTCAGCGGAGGTATCTTCAAAACCAAAATATCTTCCAGACTCTATCAACCCGTAGAAGTCCAAGCAATCTTCAGATTCGTTCCCCAATCCATACACTATTTTTATGGCATCAATGGTCTGGAGATTATCGAGCATTCTTACTTCCTTTCCTCTCCTGTGATAACTTGCAAATGTGAATACCACCTTAATTCCTGCATCTACAATTCTTGATTTTACGGCTTCGGCCCCATATCCTGAGAATATTGGAACAGCAACTGCCCCTATCCTCAGTATTGCGTATAGCGCGATCACAGACTCTGGAGACAGTGGCATATATATCCCGACTCGATCTCCCTTCTTGACGCCCATGCCTAACAAAGAGCCTGCGAGCTTTCCGCTGAGGGCGTTAAGTTCAGAGAATGTGATCACTCCATGATCAGAATTTTCCCTTTCGAACTTGATTGCCGGATTCAGGGAATTCATCCGCTTTCCAACTGTGTTGTATGCAATATTTACCTTTGCCCCGATGAACCACTTCGTCCTGGGCGCACCGCTTGAATCATCCATTACTTCTTGATACGGAACATTGAAACTTATCTCACAGTCTTTGGAAACTGCATCCCAGAATTCCTCAGGGTTGCTATCTGCAAAGTCATAGAACGCCTTTAGGTCCTTAAATCCTGTCTTCTGTGCGAAGTTCATTATGTTTGTGCGGTTTATGGTATCAGGCGTCGGCGAATAGACAAATTCTCCTTCCATTGCAGGTTTCATCCAAAAGCCATAGTAATAACTTCCGATATAAATATGTAGAAACACACGGAAATGCCCTGTGTTACTCCATACCAGTCACTTTTGTCACCCAAGTTAATGTTTATATTTGCATATGGTATGCGATTAGGATTCAACATGAATCGAAAAGCGGTTTTAGTACTAGCAATAGCAGCGATAATGGTTGCTTCAGGGTTTGCAATTTTGGCATATATGCCGGCAACTCAACCAACCACTTCGTATAAGAGCGGAAACACTGCAGTGCCGCTTGCCACCAGTAATAGTGTGGCAGCATCTGGCAATTCTGCGGTTATGAGCAAAGATCTGAACAGGGTAATGAACCAGGCAGCATATTCAGGCGTCCCGATGAAGGACCTTTACCTGCCTAACTTCCACTCTGCCACTTCGATGGTTAATGGCCACGTTACACCAGGCTATGTAACATCTCCTGCACCAATGGGTATAGGGGATTATGGTCTGATGAACAAGAGCGGATCCCTTTCAACTTACAACTACACGACCAGCAGCTTTGAAGCTAGCATTAACCTTACAAGTTTCTCAGATCTGAACATGGCTAGCGATGCTCCACAGTCTGTCACTTTCCAGCTTAACTCTGTGCTGAACAACACTGACCTTTTCGGGCTTCCAGCTTACGCAATGTGGACACAGAACGTCCTCTTCTATTCTGCCAGAACACACCAGGCAACTTTCATTGACAACATATGGAACTTCTCAAGCCCGGCAACTTACCTCACGAACAATGCAATCAATTACAGCAGGCAGCCCGGAGGACTCCTTTTCAACTATCCTGGAGTTCATATTGCCGAGGGGCCAACCATCCAGCTCCACTATCCTTTCACCGTCAATCTTTACATCAACACCTCTGTGACCGACAGGGAAAGCACAGTCTGGTTCAACTACAGTGTTACTCATGCGACCAACCTAACGGGCTCTCCAGTACACCACGGATACTATGACATGGTAGAGTTCAACTCCACATACAACCAGCCAAGCACCTACAAAGCACCTGCGCCAACATTCCTGGTCAGCGGTACGCAGATTACTCCGACCGGTTTCATACCCTATGACGCAGAAATCATGGTGGGCGGACCAGGCGGAGGAAGCACAGCAACCATATACAATATAAACGGAACCATGAACCTTGACTTCTATAATGCAACAGCACATGGCTATCAGCCGGTGAAGGCTGCATACAGCATAGGTTCTGAAACTGGTGAAACATCCACTGGTGTTGATGTTTCATACTCCGGCACTACTGCTTACCTGAACCCCGGACCATCCATGGTCTATGGTCTCTGGAACAACAACCCTGTAGGACAGACGACATACGCTGTCTCTTCAGGTAACTCGGTGGCACCGTACGTGTTCATTAACAACAACGTGACACTGATTAACATTAACGCGAACAACTGGGCTCCAATGCCTAATCTTGTGAACAACTTCAGGTTGCCCACAGGACACTATATCTATCAGGCACAACTCAACTATCACGACCCATCCATAGGGACACTACTTCCCACGACAACCATAACCCTTACCAAGGATATGTCGGCAGGAGTCTATACGCCAATAACGATAATGAACAACGCACAGCTTGCAGCACAGGCACTCAGCGGATCTGGGACTGCAGCCAGTCCTTACGTGATTAACGCAAGAGCAGTAAACACTGGAATGAGCCCACTCTTTGGGCAGTTGAACGACTATCTGTTCCCGGTGTTTGAAGGTGTCATAATAATGAACACCACGGATCACTTCATCCTGAACAATACGTATATGCCGATCCAGTACACTGGTGTTTCAGCGTTTTACGTAAACTTCTTCAATTCCCTCGGTTATCCGTTGCCTCTGACAAACCAGTTAACAACAAGCCTGTATGATGTGTCGAACGCCACGGTAATGAACGGAATGTTCGGTTCCTGGTACTCATTCGAACAGGCAGGATTTGTTGAAGGGTCCCTTGTGTTCTGGAACACCACTAACTCAGTGGTGGAAAACAGTCAGTTTACATCGTATGGCGATGCATTCGTGATTTACAATGCGCCAACGCAGGTCGGTAACAACACGGTATTCAACAACGATTTCTACGGAACAAGCTACCTGAGCGGAATTGGACCACAGTTCGATGTCGCCTCGATAATCTATCTTGACGGGGCATTCCAGAACGGCATAGACATGTACAGCGGCGGGAACTTAGTTTATGGAAACTCTTTCCTCACACAGAATCCAGCCAATGACAACCTCTACAATTTCTACATGGGCACGTTAGCACCTAGTTACATAAACTCATGGAACAACACTACCATGGGGAACTACTGGTGGAATTATGACGGCGTGGGTTCATATAACAACAGTGGCCAGCTCTTTGGGCAGGCTGACATGCAACCAATGGTTATGCCCGGCGCAGTCAACGTCAACGTTGTTAAGATGCCTGGCGTGACTCTAGCTGCATTCAGCTATGACGGGTTTGACTACTATGGAAACATATCCGCACCGGAGTTCACCCTTTACCAGGTTGTTCCAAATCTTGGCAACACGATGGACTACCTTTACTTCACAGTATCTGGTACTGGAGAACAGTTTGTACAGGGTACAACCTATATTTCCTCAACTCTGGGATTAGGCAACTCAGCCATGGCACCTGCGTACACCATGTCCTTTACTGAGACTGGTCTTTCGTCTGGTACCATGTGGTCTGTAACTGCAAATGGAGTATCACTTAGCGGAACAAGTTCTGTTCTCTCAATGTGGGTATTCTCAGGAGCATACACCTACGTAGTCGGCTCGGTAAAAGGGTTTTCCAGCAGTCCAACATCGGGAACTGTATCTGTTGGTTCATCTGCCAGCAACACCGCAATCGCTTTCACGGCTAACAAGGTCAGCCTGACGTTCAAGGAGACCGGGCTTCCATCCGGGACTAACTGGACGATAGTCGTGAATGGTCAGTCATACTCCCATAACACTTCCTCCATAGTGGTTAGCGGATCACCGGGAAAGTTCACTTTCTCCATAGCGAACATTTCTGGATATACGTCCTCTATCTCAAGCGGTTCTGTTAACGTGGACGCAAACAGCACAATCTCGGTGCATTTCTCCTCCTCTTCGTCTTCTGCAGCTGGAGCTAGTTCAACGACAGTAATCGAATACGTCGTTGCCTCAGTTGTGGGCGGACTTGTGATAGGCGGAGTAGTCACCTGGATACTCGTTGGAAGGAAAGGGGCACCAGCCCCATAATTCCAACTTTATTTTTATTTAAAAATTTATTTCCCTTTTTCTATTTACCACTTATTGAATGGATCAATTTATGAGCGTGAACTTGCCAACATTCTGTCAGGCGATCCCAATGTTGTAATGAAATATTCCAGGAGAGCATCCATAAGCGTCGAATCTCGTGAAGGTATTGTAAAGTCACCATTCTTCATAGTACGTGCGGCAGGTTCCCTGGGTGCAGATCTCATAGCTCTGAGACACGATGTCAGCCTCATTATCGAGGTGAAGTCGTCAGCAAGGGACACGCTTACCTTTTCAGAGGCCTCAGGCCAGAGGCAGGAACAGGCAGAAAGACTGTCAAGGATGAGTGAAACAGCCGGGATGTTCCTCACATATGCTTACAGGATCAAGAATGTGAAGGGGGACCCATGGAGACTATTCTGCCTGGGAAAAGAACCCGCTGGAGGTCTCAGATTCCTTTACAGGCTTCTGCCAAAACCGGGAATCACCAGCAACGGAAATTATAAACTAGTCTGGAAAGAGGGATTTCCTCTCTCCAGTTTCTTCACCTATGTAAATCAAAAATAGACGATCAGAGTGCAGCCTTGATTCCCTTCCTGAGGGCCTCTATTCCCTGGTCAATCTCGCCCTCAGTCACGTTGAGAGGAGGGATCAACCTTATTGCACTGAGACCTGTGGAAAGGAGGATTAGCCCATTCTCGAAACTTGTATACTCAATCCTGTCCCTGAGTTTAGTGGCAGGCTCCCTGGTCTTGGTGTCCTTTACGAAATCCACTGCCTGCATGAGTCCAAGTCCACGGACATCTCCTATGAAGTCGAATTCTTCCTGGAGTTCATGAAGCCTCTTGTTCAGGTGCTTACCCTGTGTTTCGGAGTTCTTCACCGCATTTTCCTCCTTCATTGCATTTATGGTGGCAACACAGGCAACTGATGCCAGAACGTTCCCTCCATACGTATTGGAATGCAGTCCTGGTTCAGGGAAGTCAAGATCGCTCCTGGCGATGGTGGCGCCCATTGGTATGCCAGAGGCAATTGCCTTTGCAAGGGACATAATGTCAGGGGCAATGCCGAAGTGTTCGGAGGCAAAGAACTTGCCAGTCCTGCCAAACCCTGTCTGCACTTCGTCCATTATTATGAGCTGATCATACTGGTCTGCGAGCTTCTTCAACTCCTTGAAGAAGTTCATTGGAGGCACTATGTAGCCTCCTTCACCCTGTATGGGTTCCACAAGGAATCCTGCAACGTTCTCAGGAGGAACGTAAGTCTTGAATGTCCACTTCTCGATGTAATCAATGACCCTGTTCACGAGTTCGTCAGGGTTCTCATAACCGTCAATGCCGAAAGGGTTCCTGTAAGGATTTGGAAACGGAACGTGCTCAACGCCAACCATGTGCGGGAAGAATCCCTTGTGATGAACAGGTCTTGACGCAGTGAAGGCAAGAGCACCCTGGCTCCTTCCATGGAATCCGCCAATAAAACCGACAAACTGCTGCCTCTTCGTATGTGCCTTCGCCACCTTGATGGAAGCTTCATTGCTTTCTGTTCCGCTGTTCGTGAAGAATACCTTCTTCTCGAACTTGCCCGGAGTTATCTCCCCGAGGGCCTTTGCCGCGTCAACCTGTTCTCTGTAATAGAAATCGGTTCCTGCAAAGTGCCACAGTTTCCTCAACTGGGACTCCACAGCACTCGTTATCTTCGGGTGCACATGACCCATGTTGAGCACGCTGATTCCTGCGGCAAAATCAAGGAATGTGTTCCCGTCCACATCTTCGACAAAACAACCCTCGGCTCTTGAAGCTACAACGGGAAGGGATTTCGTGCTTGTCATCAGGTACTTACTGTCCAGTTCCACTATTTCTTTGGCCCTTGGTCCAGGAGGCAATACTTTGATCTCTATTTTCTTCTTGATCTCTCTTTTTTCATTGTTATTGAGCATAGACTCCATGGACTTTGGATAACAGTGGGGATATATACCCATAATCTGGAATTGTGCGAATGCAGTGCGATTTTCGTACCAAACTCCCTAAGGCAAGTAAAACTAACAATCAGAGAGGATTAAGCATTCAGTTGGATAGGTTTTTTACCTTTCAGTTTCTTACCACGGCCAATGTCGGAAACCGTTGCCGAAGTCGAGTTCTACAGGGATGAGATTACCGACAGGGAATTCTATTCCAAGCTCTCGAAGAGGTCCCATGACCCCGCTTTCTCGAAAGAACTTGAATATCTTGCGTCAGTGGAACAGGAACATGCAGGATTCTGGTCAAAAGTGGCTGCCAGCAAAGGGGTGAAGACCGAAAATATCGGTCCTTTCAGGAGGAAACTCTGGGCAATGCTCTTCCTCTCCAGGATCCTAGGCGAAGGCCTCACAATCAAGATGATGGAGTTCGGAGAGATAGAGTCGGTTAGAAAGTACAGGGATTACGTGCAGGGAAAGGGGGTACCTGCAGGGATCTCAAACGAAGTGGAGAAGATACTTCAGGACGAGATCGAGCACGAGTCTGTATTCCAGCAGAAGATATCGAGCAGTGAGAAAACAATCCAGCGAAACCGGGACGTTGTTTACGGCATAAGCGACAGCCTTGTTGAAGTCCTCGCAGCCATAGCCGGACTTACGGCGATATTAAACGACGGCGTTCTTATCGCACTTGGAGGAATAGTTGTCGGTGTTGGCGGAACGATAAGCATGACGGTTGGAGCATACCTTGCCAAGATATCTGAATCAGAGCACAAACTGAGATCTCTGGCAAAGAAGGCCCTGTTCGACGGTACTGATGTGAAGATAGAGGAGGCGGATAAGATTCGCGGGGAAGGACTTGAATCCGCAACCAATGTTGGGCTCTTCTACCTGATGGGGGTCTGGGTACCTATAATCCCGTTCCTGTTTCTTCCGGTGATTGTGGCACTTGTCTTGGCCGTTGCACTCGTGGCCATAACGGAGGCCCTGGTAAACGCAATTGTTGCAATAAGCATAGGTGTGCCGGCTCGCGGCCTGGCGCTCAAATCCTCAGTGATGGCCCTTCTTGCAGCAGGAGCAACATATGCGCTGGGATATGCACTCGAGATGTTCTTCCACATCGGGTACATTTGATTGGCGCACAATATGGAAAAATAATATCATATGCACGGGAATGCAGGGAAAGGAGAACAGATGGAACCACAGGAACATGTTGCCGGTCTCAAGGCTGAGATTGAGCATGAATTGAGTTCATTTTTTGAGGCGAAGACAGGTTCGATACAGGACGGTACTGTAAGGACCATTGCGGAGTTGGTCAGGGATTACACGTTGCGGGGAGGGAAACGAATCAGGCCGATCCTGCTTGTGCTTGGCCACGATCTTTTTGAAGGTCACGACGAGAATGTGGTAAAAGCCTCAATTTCAATTGAAATCTCGCAGTCATACTTCCTCATACAGGATGACATAATGGACCAGAGCCCAATGAGAAGGGGAATGCCGAGCTTCCATGTAGAACTGTACGACAAGTTCTTCAGTGGTGAGAAAGACGGGAAAAGACTGGCTGAGAGCATAGGCGTGATTGCTTCTGATCTCGCAGAGAGTTACTGTCACCAGGTACTGTTTGAGTCAGGTATTTCTGACAAACAGGCTAACATAGGAGACAGTGAACTTTCTTCAATCTTTGAGGTAACTGGTAACGGACAGTTGATTGACGTGTTTTCTCCATTCCAGAAGGAATTCAAGACCAACGATCTTATAAGGCTTCATCTCTGGAAAACTGCCAGGTATACTGTGCAAGGGCCACTGGTCATGGGTGCAAGGATGAGTCTCAGGGAGAAGAACCTGGATCAGCTCTCTTACTTTGGGAACCTGGCGGGAGTCGCATTCCAGATATATGACGACGTACTTGGGCTGTTTGGAGAACAGGGAGAGATTGGAAAGTCCATCAAGAGCGATGTGAACGAAGGCAAGAGGACCCTACTGATGCTCAAGGCAATTGAGAATTCAAGTGAATCTGACGCTCGTTTCATATCAGATTGTCTCAGGTCTGGAAACGTTTCAGACGACGAATTCAACAGGTTGAAGCATATTGTTGAGTCGTCGGGTTCCCTCGATTATTCCACGAATCTTGTAGAGAAACTTAACCGCAGGGCAAAAGAATATCTTTCCGAGGTGGACGGGAACCCCGAGATAAAGAAGATACTAAGCTGGGTATCGGATTTCATCATCCGGCGGAAGAACTAATACTGCGGACCGTGGTCTTCGTACATCTTTCTCAGCAACCTGTCGTCAATATGAGTGTATATCTGCGTCGTGGCTACGGAAGCGTGTCCAAGAATCTGCTGAATGAACCTGATGTCGCCGCCATTCCTGAGCACTGCAGTAGCAAAGGTATGCCTGAGTACATGTGGAGTTACCCTCCTGCTTATGCCAGCGTCAGAGGCAAGCTTCCTCACCATCCTTTCCACCGTTGAAGTGTCCATCCTCCCCTTCTTGTTGCTCAGGAAGAGTGCCCCGGTGTTTGCCTTAACAGAGTATCTCTGTTCCAGATATCTCTCCACAGACGATGCGCAAACATCGCTCAGTATAACTATCCGGTCCTTGTCCCCCTTGCCGCTCCTGATCCTGATCATCTTTTCGCCAAGATCCAGATCGTTGATGTCCAGGCCGCACAACTCACTTACCCTGATTCCGGTGTAGGCGAGGACCAGGATTATCGAAAAATTCCTCAGGTTGCCAGAAGCCTTTGAGATCAGCGCCGAGGTTTCCTTCTCATTGAGGTAGTTGGGCAGTTTCCTGGATCTCGTGGGCGGATTCAGGTTCCCGGGCAGCTCGGCGTTCCTGAACTTTAGATAGAGTTTTATTGCCTTCAGGGCAAGATACTGTGTACTCTTGGCGTACCTCTTGACACTTGCCATGTAGTGCTTGTATTCCTCTATCTCCCTGGCAGTTACTTCGGTGGCGGTCTTGCCGCAATGTTCCAGGAACTTCGAAACCAGGAACGTATACTCCCTGACAGTATGACGGCTCTTTCTCTCGCCAGTAAGCCATTTTCCAAAGTCAGTCACTTCACGGGAAAGGTTTTCCATTATGTTATATAGCAACACTTGATAGATAAAGGAAACCTTTCGATTTTCTTTTTAAGTTTTTCTTCCATGCCGTTGCATGGCAGAAAACCCCTCAATAGAAACGAGCGAGGAAGAGCCGCTGGTGAGATTCAGGTTAAAAAACCCCGGGAAACTTAATGCCATCACGCAGGGGATGGCAGAAGAACTGATAACGCTGCTCAGTAAGTATGGGAGGGATCCAAGATACAGGGCCATCCTTATGGGCGGGTCAGGCGGGAACTACAGTTCTGGAGCAGATATCACGGCATTCTCCGACAAGGGTCCGGAAGAAGCGCTTCGGTTCCACCAGGTTCTTAACGAAGTGGTAAGATCCATAAGATCGTGCCCAAAGCCAGTGATAGCTGTCCTTGAGGGTTATTCGCTTGGCGGCGGGCTGGAAATCGCAGAATCCGCGGACATAAGGATAGCTTCTGAATCTGCAAGGATTGGCCAGCCCGAGATCAACATAGGGATAAACGCAGGTGCAGGCGGAAACGTTGTGCTTCCGGACCTCGTGGGCAGGGGAATGGCAATGTACCTGATACTTACCGGAAGGAAAATATCAGGTCCGGAGGCAATGAGGATTGGGCTGGTTGACCTTGTCTTCCCGGCAGATTCCGTGTGGAAGGAAGCCGAGAAGATTGCACAGGAGATCGCCTCAAAACCTCCGGCAACGGTTCAGGCAGCCAAGTCTCTGGTAAACAGGTCCAGGGATATGTCACTGGACTCTGCACTGGAGTCTGAAGCATCGGCATTCTCCATGCTTTTCGCCACCCAGGAGACAAGAGAAAGGATCGGAAAGTTCCTGAACAGGGAAAAGACCTAGCACTGTTTAATATCTCAAGAAGATCAGCATCAGTCATGATAATTGTTCCGGGGTTGTCAGCAAGAAGGTTTTCAGAATCTGTTTCAAGGGCTTCGTCAGCGGAGATCGCGAACATCAGCCGCAGCAGGTTCCCGGATGGCGAGATGTACCTGAGAATTGAATCTCCTCTCAGGGGGGAGGACATTCTGGTGATCTCCACTTCAAGGACAGAGGCAGAGATTATAGATCTCATGCTACTGCTGGAAGCATCAAGGGGAATGAAGCCGGCATCAGTAACGCTACTGCTTCCATACTTCGGCTACGCCAGGCAGCACATGCGATACAGGGAAGGGGAACCAATCTCTTCGTCTGTAATCGGCAATGCAATTTTCAGCCAGGTGGACCGGGGATTTGTGGTGGAGGTTCATGATCAGGGGGCGCTCGAGCCCTTTGCCGAAAAAGTCATTAACCTGAAGGTGGAAACTTCGATTGCAGAATTCTTCAGGGGCTCAAAGCCTGACTATGTGGTCTCCCCCGATGACGGTGGGGAAGATCGCGTGGACTCGCTTGCGAGGAAACTTGGTTCCAAGACCCTCATCATGGAGAAGGAGCGGATTGATTCAAGAAACGTTGAGATAGAGATCCCGGAGGTGAACCTCAACGATAAGTCGGTCCTCCTGCTTGACGATATGATATCCACAGGAGGGACGATAATGAAAGCATGCTCAATCCTGAAAAAGAAAGGGGCCAGTGATATCAGGGTTGCTGCGGTGCATGGCCTGTTCATAAACGATTCCTATAGGCAGATCTCCACGATGACAGACGGGCTTGCGGTCACGAATACTCTCGAATCTCCATATAGCAAAATTGACATTTCGGGTGAGATATACCCTCACATAGGTAAGTGGTAAGATGGAACAGGATCTCAAGGAATGCTTCACACATGGCGTATTCAGAGGTACCAGGTGCCCGGAATGTGGAAACACGTCCAAGTTGCTGATGGACGAAAGGGAAGTGGATGGTCTTGGAAAGATCCTCGCAGGAATGCTCCGGCATTTCCCGGAGAGGTACGGAGTACACCTGGACGACCATGGCTGGATCCCGATAAGGAATATTGTCGGTCCGATACAGAACCACAGGATGCATTACGGATGGCTCACCGCGCATCATGTCAAGGCACTTGCGGTAACGGAGCCAAAGGGAAGATACGAGGTGAACGAGGAAGGCGAGATCAGGGCCAGATACGGACACACCATTCCCGTGAACATGGATGATCTCCCTACAGATGGAGTTCCGGAAGTGTTGTTCTACCAGACCACGCCTGAGGAGAAGGAATTCATTTTTGAAAGCGGCATAAGCCCGTCTGACAAGACATGGATACACCTTTCAAGGGATTACCGGCAGGCATACGTTTCCGGAAGATTCCACACCGAGGAACCGGAAATTGTATCGGTGGACGTGAACGCACTTGTTGAGTCCGGAATGCCAGTTTACAGGGCAACCGATGAAATCTTCCTGACATCGTCAGTTCCGGTGGAATTCATCAGGTTAGCCGAACCTGAGGAAGTGACACTTACTCCGGAGGAACTGGAAATGATAGACCAGGTGAAGGAGAAGAGGGAAAGGAGGAAGAATTTCTCCGGGAGAGATTCATACTGAACATTTCACAGATATTCCATTTCCCTTTCCTCAAGGTATTCTGACAATGCATGTCTCCCTGAGATCATGGCGGAGCGAATGTCATACTGATTTCTGTCAAAGCGCACGATATCGTACCTGTCAAGATTCATAATGGATATGCCAGAATCCTCCGCCACCTTCCTGTATCCAACAGCCCTGCCTCTGTCAAGGGAGAGCACGCTTCTCTCACTCAGGATCACGCTGGAACTGTCTGCAAGCCTTATAGCTTCGTCCAGGTACTGGTAGATGTTCGTGTCGATTGAAACCGATGAACCATGCCTGATGGATGGATAGACGACATCGGGAAGGCAGTAGAGCCCGTCGCCCTTGAAAGTCTCACCCAGGATGGTCTCAATGCCAAGTCTGCGTATTGTATCTGAATAGTATTCCAGGAGGGCGGAAAACTCCTTCCTCTGGCAACTTTCAAAAATCGTGTTCAACTGTCCCCCGATTGAGTCCATTTTCTCGTGAAGCCTTGTCTTCAATCCTGACTTTGCGGCAAGGATTGCCGCTTCAAGCCCCTTCACCCCTGCTCCAACAATGTCTATCTCCCCCCTGTACACCTTCCCTGTCCGGGAGAGCCCCTCAAGCCCGGTGTCCGGGTTGACAGTGCATCTAACTTCACCGGCACTCAGTTTCCTGCAGGCCTGGTTGCACCTGATACATGGCCTCGGAAGGCCGGAATGAAGGCGCAATTTCCTCGGAAAGTACGGGTCAGCGAGCAAAGCACGCCCCATGGAGACAAAATCGACCCGGTTGAGCGCAACCTCAACATCTCTCTCGTTAACTATGGAACCCACGGCCATAACTGGAACATCAAGTCTTCCAGGTATGAGGTCAACTATTGGGTGGTGGGGGATGAAATAAGATCCGGACGATCCCGGAGGTGCGTTTCTTCCTGCGGAGAAGTGCACGTAATCAAGATTGCGTAGTTTCCAGGCAACCTCAAAGCCATAATCGGGTCCGTAACCGCCCTCGTCAAACTCAAGAAGGCTGAGCCTTATCCCCACTGCAATGGAGATGCTTTTCCTTATTTCGTCAATAACTTCCTGGGGGAACCTGAGCCTGTTCTCGGTTGAACCTCCATAAGCATCGTTCCTCACGTTTAGCGACGGCGACAGGAATTCCTGTATGAGGTATCCGTGGGCTCCGTGTATTTCGACGCCGTCAAAACCTGCCTTCTCAGCCAGCATTGCCGCGCTCGAGAAGTGAGCCTTTACGCTTTCCATGTCCTCCACGCTCATTTCTGCAGGGATCCTTCCAAGATAGTCCACGCTGGAGGGAGCGAAATTCCCTTTCCGGTTGAGACCTGACAGTGCCTTGCCTCCAGCGTGAACCAGCTGCATGAAAATCCTGGCACCATGTTCGTGAACCTTCTCCGTCAGCCTTGCCAGTTTTGGAACGAGATCCATGGAGTAGGCGCCAAGTTCATTGGGCGATCCCCTGCTGTTCTCGCTGTCTATGAACGTGTACTCTGTGATTATGAGACCAGCTCCTCCCCTGGCTCTCTCGGTCATGTATCTAATGTGCTGGTCAGTGACCTCTCCCCTTGGAGTACCGAGGTTGGATATCATCGGGGCCATCACAATCCTGTTCCTGATCTGTACGTCACCGATCTGGCCTGGTTCAAAGGCACGCATGCAACGTCAATTCGGCACCGGTTTAAACTGTTGCACTGTCTTCATGGCACAGTCTGGTACCATTAAAATATGGATTATGGATAGCTGGGCATGGATTACCTGAACGATGCCCTCAAGATCAGGGAAATGGCCAGGAGACACAACAAGCTTTTCAAGAACAGCTTACCCATGATTGCATCTGAGAATATCATGAGCCCACTGGCAATGGAGATGCTGCTCACAGACTTCGGGTTCAGGTATGCAGAGGGTCTTCCACATCATAGATACTACCAGGGAAACGAGATCGTGGATGAGATGGAGGAATACACGGTGGAACTCCTGAAGAAACTTTTCCGCTCAAAGTATGCGGATCCCAGGCCTATCTCGGGCACAGTGGCCAACATGGGGATCATCTACGGGCTTACCAGGGTTGGAGACCCCGTAACCGTTCCGGATCTTTCCGGAGGAGGGCACATAAGTGCAGCCAGGTTCGGTGCCGTGGGAATGCGTGGACTAGATTCAACGGCATATCCATACGATGAGGAGACAATGACTGTTGATCCGGATGGCGCCAGGAAGATCATACTGGAGAAGAAGCCGAAACTTGCACTGTTCGGACAATCCGTTTTCATGTTTCCCGCGCCGCTCAGGGAGCTGCAGGATACATTCCAGGAAGTCGGTTGCAGGGTATGGTATGACGGAGCCCATGTTATCGGCCTTATTGCAGGCGGGAAATTCCAGGACCCCCTTCGGGAAGGAGCCGAGATCCTCAGCGGGAGCACCCACAAGACATATCCGGGCCCCCAGCACGGAATGGTGATGGGGGAGTGCGAAGAGGGTGTGTGGAAATCAGTACAGAAGGGGCTGTTCCCTGGAGTCCTGAGCAATCACCACCTGAATACCATGGCTGCGCTCGCGGTGACAACAGCAGAAATGCTGGAATTCGGGAAAAGTTATGCTTCAGACGTAATCGACAATGCCAGAACCCTGGGCGAGGAACTTAACTCGCTGGGATTCAGGGTGCTGGGAGAGAAGCGCGGTTTCACGGAGTCGCACGTCCTTGCAGTAGACGTTTCTGATCAGGGAGGAGGGAGGTTTGCAGCAGAGAGGCTCGAAAAGAGCGGAATAATCATGAACAAGAACCTCCTGCCAAGGGACAAGGGAAAGAAGTCGCAGGATCCAAGCGGAATCAGGATTGGAACGCAGGAACTCACCAGGATCGGCATGGGAAAGGGGGAGATGAAAGAGGTTGCAGCCCTGATACATGATTCGCTCATGGGAAACGAAAGCGAGGAGAGCATCTCTTCGAGGGTCCTGGAACTGAAGAGCGGATTCGATGAAGTCCGCTACTGTTATGGGAAACTAAAAGCATATGAATACATTGAACTCCTGAAGTCCCTATAGAATGGGAAAAAGGGAGTTAGTCATGTACTGGACCTCCAGGAAGGTTGCCGGAATCGTCATAGCCATAATATCGGTTGCATCCATGGCACTCTATGCATCGGGAATAAACACCTCGCAGACCTTTCCGTCCGTTCCCCAGAGTTATGTGCCTGAAGGTTCCACAGTACTTCTACATGTGCAGTTTGGAGGATTCACAATCTTCGGTTTCAGCGAAGGAAACGGTTGGGCCATGGCAATGAACTCCACTGAACAGGATATCACGGTGCTTCTGAACTCCTCTCTTGGAGCAGCATCTGGCGCCAGCTACTCAGTTTCATTCGCCGGAGAATATCTGGGCCAGACTCTTGAGAATGTCATGGTTACAAACCTGAGCCTGTCGCGAACTGGAACAGGAATGACATTTTCTTACCTGACTCTTCTGGCAGGAATCACTGGTTCGACGATCAATCTTACGACATCGTTCATTGGAGGAACCACCGTATTTCTGGTGGGAAATGCCATAGGGGTCAGGCAGGCAATCACCTCCGCCGGAGAAAATTCGTGGCACAGCAACGTGTTTCAGGGAAGTCCATATTACATCTCCGCATACATCGTACCGCCATTTCTACTCCAGGCGAAGGCCATATGGGTCAATGTCACCGCGGCAAACACAAGCCTGATTGTACAGTGCTATACCCATGGTGCTGCACTGTTTCTGGCGACTGAGGAAAGAATGCTGGGAATCAACGCTTCGTTGATAAGCCCGCTTGATGTTGAATATTCGGCACCCTATGGCCTGGCATTCCTGATCAGCGTTCTGTCCGGAGGAAGGTACTGATGGAGTTGAGTAAATTCAAGGTGATCTTCCTCTATTTCTTCCGTAATTATTTCAGGTCAAGGAGTTTCTATTTCCTTCTGTCTCTTATCCTGTTTATCTCCGCCGTCATGTCTTACGCCTCTTTCAGGTATGTGGACGAGATAGGGAGCTTCATCACAAAATCTTCATCGTTGAACACAGAGCTGAAGGAGAGGTTCTTTGAATACTTCTGGGAAATATTTGTACCGTACATCACACTTTTTGCCTCGGTTCTCTTTGGTGCCGGAGCGATTTCAGGAGAACTTGAGGAAGGAAGCGCAAACTTTACCTTCTCTCTTCCGTTGAGCAGGTACTATATTTATCTTGGAAAATTCATGTCGGCGTTTGTAGCGGTCTCTGCAATCGTCTCTGTCTACTATTTCTTCCAGTTTGTGTCATACACCATAATCTTTCTCGAATTCCCCTCTTATCTTACACTGGTGTCTTTCTCCATGGAGCTAATGTTCTCCCTTGCCATTCTTTCTATTGTTTTCCTCTTTTCCTCTTTATTCAGCAGGACAATGTTCGCCTATCTCTCCGTGATGATTCTCTATTTCGTCATACTCCTTGCAGCAAGCCTTGTCTCAGAGATTTTCTACGGCACGGATCCGCTGTACCTTATCAACAACATTTCAGGGATTCTTTCCACAGTCTATGTGGGACTCAATTTCAGTTTCCTGGGACTTTCAGGAAATCTGCAACCTGCTGGGCTCCCGCAGATAGAATATGCCGTACTTGTGATGGCATCTTATCTGGTGGCCTGTTCTGCAGCTGCAATGCTTATATTTGAAAGGAGGCAGTCGTACTGAGCCAGAACATAACCCTTGAAGGCGTTACCAAGAGATATGGAGGCAAGGTTGCAGTGGACAATCTCTCCCTGGAACTGAAAGGCCCGGGCATTGTGGGCATTCTCGGCCCCAACGGAGCGGGAAAGACATCACTGCTGAAGCTGATTACGGGATTGCTCTTTCCAAACTCGGGAAATCTTACGGTTAACGGCCATTCTCTCAGTGAGAGAAGGGAGAAAGCTCTCTCTTGCATAGGTTCGCAGATAGACGAGACAAGGTTCCACCCGTACCTCAGCGGCGAGGAGATACTCAGGTTCTCAGCCCAGATCATGGGCATCAGGGATTCAGAAGTTGAGAGTGCTGTTTCGGATGCAGCAAGGATTACTGGCTCCGGAAAGTTTCTAAAACAGAAGGTTGGCACCTATTCATCCGGCATGAAGCAGCGGTTCTCCATCGCCAACGCAATAGTGGCTGACCCGGAAATACTGATATTCGACGAGCCGACTGCAAACCTGGATCCAACTGGGATACTCGAGTTCAGGAGAGTGGTCCTGAAAAAGAAGGAAGAAGGCAAACTGGTGATCGTGAGTTCCCACCTTCTTTCCGAGATAAGGGAGATGTCCGATAGGATCCTCATAATGGATGGCGGGAAGATCGTCTTCGATTCTGATCGGGAAAGTTCCGGCAGATACCTGTCTGTGACGCTTGAGGGGAAATCGTTCAGGATGCCAAAGAATCTGGCGGGAACGTCTGAACTAACCGAGTCAGGGAACAAAATTACATTCAGGCTGGAGAATGGAACCAGCAATTCCGATGTGATAAGGGAACTGTTGGACATGGGGGCAAAGATAAGGGAAGTGAGTGAGTCGGAAGGGCTTGAAAGAATTTACGGATCAAGAACTTCAAGGGAATGAATTTCAAGGGGAATGAATCATCGCACTTTTCAGGATGAATGCTGATTCGCGCGTCTTGGAGCTTTTCAATTCACGACTTCAAGTCAGTGATTTGCCAGCTTAATGACCTTATCATGACCGCGGAGCCGGATTTACAGGGATTAACGGAGACAGTATCAGGGTTGGTTGAATTCTCCAAGATAGGTGTATGAATTTCCGGATGTGCTGAATCCATATGTACAGGGAATTTTAATATAGGTTACAAGTGTGCATGATTTCGACGATAAATGTCAGAAAAGCCTGTCAAAACAGGATCCTTTGTACTCCTTTTGGGACTGGTACAGTTCTTCCTGCTGGAAAGCATCTCCACATTTCTTTACCCCGGGTACAGTGTGGCAAATAATTACGTCAGCGACCTGGGCACTGGTGCCAACACTGCAATCATCTTCAATTCTTCAATCGTTGTGCTTGGGATAGCAGAAATTGCGGGCGGGTATATGCTGAGAAGTTACTCCAGAGCCATATTCGTGACTTTCTCTCTTGCAGGAATTGGAGCAGCAGGTGTCGGGATAGTAAACCAGGATCTGGTATACAGTGTCCACATGATTTTCGCGCTTCTAGCTTTCCTTTTTGCCTCGGTTTCATCCTACGTTGCACTCTACAAGGAAAGGAACGCTATCGGCGTCCTCTGGGCAATATTGGGCACAATAAGTCTCTCTGCCCTGATTCTCTCGTATCCTTACTTCAACAGTTTCTATTTCGGTATTGGCAGAGGGGGCATGGAGAGGATGACCATGATACCGAACATTCTATGGGCAATCGGATTCTCGGCTTCATTGTACAATAAGCAAGGGTGAAGCCATATTGACAGGACGAACAATTGCAATCCCGAGATCAATGATTACGTTTAGAACCTGTTTTCACGTTGATTACTTTGTCCGTTAATCGCCAATTTACATGGAACCAGGAATTGTGACCAGGAGGTCCCTGTTTAAAAGACAGGCACTTCAATAAACCAATTGCCCATGTCTTTTCGGATTCGCTTAACTACATCTGTTTAGGGAGAAAGAACCAAAGAAATAAAAATTGGATAAGCGTCTAGGCGACGCTTATCTCGGAAGAGGCTACAGATTTCAGCTGTGTAATGCTGAGGTTTCCCTTCGATAATATGTATTCAAAGACAATATACTGGTTGTACTGCACTGCCAGAATGTTTTGCCAGGCTGTCGGGGATGTTCTACTGGATATGTTGAAGTACTGGTGACCCCCTACCATTCCGGAACCCGCATACGGATCGGAAGCAAAGTACAACGACATGAAATTGAAGGTAGTGTTTGCATGAGCCTGATCCTTGAACTGTACGAACCCAATTGCAGCCAATCCTGTGAGATTCGTTGAATTTCCACTAGAATAGACGCCCACATTCAATCCTGTAATGTTTCCCGCAGTCTCATTTATTATTGTCCTGTCTGCCGAAGAGATCGAAGTTGTAGATGTCCTCAAAGAAAGATCAATGTATTCGTTCACCAGCTTACTTGGGTTGTGGATGCTGAAGCCCATCGTAATGTCCTGAGTCCATGTGATGGAGGTGTCAGTGCTGAGAGTCGACCCGGAAACAAGGCTGCTGGATATGCCTGTAGATACTGAGGCTGCTGCATTCGCCTGGCTCTGGAACAGATTCTCGAACGTGCTCAATGTCTGGTTTTGTGCGCTGAAGTAGACTATGTAGACAAGGAACTGTCCCGACTGGCCAAGAAGAACTGACTCATTCATGCTCCTGATCACTTTCGGCTCATAACTGTAATAATTGTAAGATGATGTAAAGACGAATCTGTCTCCGGAAATAAGTCCCCTGTGATGAAAGCTGTTTACATAGTAGTGGTATGGAAGGAATGTCCCTGTTGTAGAATTGTAATATGTTGCATTTCCCTGATATGTTGAGGACATATTTGTTACGTTGACAAATATTTTCCCAAACACGGAACTTGATGCTTTTGCGGTTGAATACTCAAGGAAACCAACCGTTGAGAATGCAAACCCATTTGAGTTGGGTGCAAAGAGTCCCATCTCGAAAGCCTGCAAAGAACCACCAGTGGTAGCTGAGCTAGCCGAGGGTGCACCAACAGAGGCGAGATCGGATAGCGCGGGGCTGCTACTTATGGATGGGGAATGCCCTGCTCCGGCTAAGAATCCAGTACCTATGGTGGCGTTGAGAAGTGTAGATAGTCCTGCAGAATTTGATACCTTCCCGGAGGAGCCCGATGTCTGAGACCACGTCCCTCCGTATGATTTGCTGACTGTGCTTGCACTGACTACATTTGCCGCTCCCGGATTATTTGTGTTTGTTGTGGTAGTCTTCGAATTAAAATTAAACACCCCGGCGACATAGAGTGCTCCAAATACCACCACGAGTATCACGAGAACGACAATCACGGCTGTGATTTTACCATTCATAGTCATACAGAACTGGAAATCTGAATTTAAGCTTTTTTATAGTTTATGCAACAAGTCTATAGCCATAATTACTCGTCTATATACCTATGTAGTGCAATATATACTATTTGGAAAGTCTATTTATAATCATCGAAGATTGAATACCTGAGAAACAAATGAACAGGAAACAAACAGTGTTAGCAATTGCGATAGTGGTAATAGTGGTAGTTGGTGGCTACGCCGCCTATGCATCCCTCACCGGGGGGAGCAGTAGCGGCAAGGTCCAGCTCACCGAGACAGGGTCGAGCCTTCTGTACCCTGTTTTCAACAAGTGGGCACCGGATTACAAGAATGCGACAATTACTACAGCCTCAACAGGTAGCGGAACTGGCATATCACAGGCAGAAGCTGGAAAAGTCAACATTGGCGCATCTGACGCTTACATACAGGGAACCGTACCTTCTGGAGTGGAGAACATCCCGATTTTGATCTCATACCAGTACATCTGTTATAATGTACCTGGGGTGTCAACCGGTCTGAACCTCTCGGCCAACATCATTGCCGGAATCTACATGGGAACTATCACGAACTGGAACAGTTCACTCATACAGGCAGCAAATCCCCACGCGACTCTGCCAAATCACTCAATAGTGCCTGTGCACAGGTCTGACGGAAGCGGTGATACCTTCATGTTTACTTCCTTCCTTGCGCACGGCAATGCAACCTGGGGTTCAAAGTACCACTTCGGCACCTCTGCATCAATCTTCCCCGCTGTCAGCGGAGAGCTGACTGGTGCACAGAACACGGGCATAATCAACGCAGTGAACGCAACCAGGTACTCAATCGGATACATCGCGGCAACATACCAGACAGAAATCAACAACGATCACTTTGGAATAGCGAACCTGGAGAACAAAGCAGGCTTCTTCGTGGCTCCTACCGTTGCCAATGTTAAGGCTGCTGCATCTGGATATCTTAGCAGCATACCGAGCAACGGATCAATAGCATTGCAGTACGCACCAGGCAACAATTCATACCCAATCGCTGACATGGAGTACGTGGTTGTACAATTACACCAGTCAAGTACCTCGGTTGCAAACGCCCTGAAGGATTTCCTCACCTGGGTTCTGAGTCCAAGTGGCGGAAGCCAGACAAAGTACCTGAGTGCAATGAACCTGGTAGCTCTACCATCCAATGTGGTGGCCAGCGTGTCTCAACCGATGATCAACAAGATTACGGGCTAAGGCTTGAGCTTGGACACCAAGAATTTATTTTTTAGATATTTTACATTCGCAATGGCACTTACTCCAGTGCTGATAATCATCGGTATAGTGTCATTTCTATTTTTCTATTCCTATCCATCAATTTTCTACAATGGAAGCAACTTCCTTACCTCGATAACATGGTATACCGGTCTTCAGGGAAACGTGGTCCAGTCGCATGGATTTTCAGTTCAATCCGGTGCATCATTCGGGATCCTGGTCTTTCTAGTGGGCACGCTTCTTACCTCTGGCCTGGCACTCCTGATAGCACTGCCGGCGAGTTTCTTCATCTCAATTTCAGTTGAATTCTACCTTCCCTCCAGAATCAAGTCAATCCTGATCTCTTTCATTGAGTTATTTGCAGGAATCCCCAGTGTTGTTTACGGCTTCTGGGGAGTACTTTTCCTCGAGCCAATTCTGTATAATTACATTGAGCCATGGATGAGCGCCAGCCTCGGGAGTATCCCGGTACTGGGATTGGTTTTCGGGGGGCAGGTCACTTCAGGTTATGGGATAATCATATCTGCCATAATTCTGAGCATCATGATTATCCCGATAATCACTTCAGTCATGACAAACAGCCTGGACAAGGCCCCGAAGGAAGTCCGGGAAAGTATTTATTCCATGGGGGCCACCAAGTGGGAAGTTGGCCGCTATCTTCTGAGCAGTTTCCACAAGTCATCCACATGGGGTGGGGCAATGCTGGGGCTAGGCCGTGCACTGGGTGAAACGATGGCAGTATGGATGGTCGCCGGGGGGCTGCAGGGGGCTTTGCCTTCAAGTCTGTACGGCACGATCAACACGATGGCTGCATGGATTGCCTCGCAGCTTGACAGCGCATATATGGATTCTTCTGGAATGACAATTTCTGCCTTGGCTGAACTGTCGCTGATTCTGATGGGCGTTTCCCTCATCGCGAGCGTAATTGGCAGGAGAATAGCTGGAAGAGGAGCACTGAGAGGTTACCAGAATGACTGATACGGGCACAATTGAGATAAAGTGGAACAGCCAGTCCTGGAGAGATGCCAAGGACAAGATCGTGATGGTCATGGGATATCTTGTCCTGGGAACCATGTTTCTGGTCCTGGGCCTCATCCTGGAATATGTTACCAGTGGAGCACTATCCCACATCTCGTGGCAAGTCCTGACAACCAGCGACACGTTTTACCAGGGAGGGGGCATTTACCAGGCAATAGTCGGTACATGGATGCTTGTAGGTGTCGGTCTGCTGTTATCGGTTCCCCCCGGAATCATAGGATCTCTATACATCGTGGGGATTGCGCCAAGCACCAGGCTGACTTCAGTGCTCAGGGTCTTCACGGACGTTCTGACCAGCGTGCCATCCATAGTGATAGGGCTGTTCGGCTACTTTGCCCTGGTCACCTATCTTGGATGGAATTTCTCGCTCATGGCCGGAGGATTCGCCCTTTCGGTGATGATGCTACCCTATATACTCAGGGTATCGGAACTTTCCATGAAGTCGATTCCAAGGGAACAGGTACAGAGCGCTTACGCACTAGGGGCTGACGACATCCAGGTTGCTGGCAGGATCTACATTCCCCAGGCGCTCGCAGGCATCATGTCAGGCATCCTGCTTGCAATAAGCATAGCTGCTGGAGAAACAGCACAGCTTCTGTACACCGCTGAATGGAGCACAGGACTACCCACTGGCTTGTTCAACAGTCCGGTGGGCTATCTTTCGTATGTAGTGTATCAGGGCGAGAATTACGGCACATATGCAGCCAGGAACCTGGCCATGGTGGCAGCGTTCATTCTCATAGTCATGGTTCTGGTGCTTGTATTCCTGTCAAAAATAATGGACAGACTTATCCCGGCAATCTCAAGATTCCTCAATGAACCAGAAAAAGAAAAGGTGGCAAAGAAATGAGTGGTGTGGTGGAAATCAAAGACCTGGTAGTAAAAGCAGGCGAGAAGACTATACTTAACGGAATAAATATTCAGATACACAAGAACAAGGTGAATACTGTACTTGGACCATCGGGCGGGGGAAAGAGCACACTCCTGAAGGTCATGAACAGGCTCACGGATCTGGACAGGGCATATACAGTTAGCGGTGAGGTACTGCTCAACGGCAAGGATATCCGGAGTTACAACACGATAGAACTCAGGAGAAGGGTGGGGATGATCTTCCAGCGGCCAACGCCATTCCCCCTGTCCATCTACGACAACGTGGCTTTTGGAATAAGACTTCAGAGCAAGACCAGTAGAGAAGACCTGGAATTGATGGTAAGGTCTTCCCTGGAAGATGCAGGTCTATGGTCGGAGGTAAAAGATGATCTCAGGAGGAGCGCAACCACTCTTTCAGGGGGCCAGCAACAGAGGCTGTGCATCGCAAGAGCCATCATACTGCGCCCAAACGTCGTGCTGATGGACGAGCCAACCAGTTCCCTTGATCCAACCTCAAAGTCAAGAATAGAGGACCTGATCCTCGATCTCAAGGAGAAGTATACAGTGGTCCTGGTTACCCACGACATCGCCCAGGCTAAGAAAGTCTCCGATTACACCTCTCTGCTGTTCAACGGCAAGATAGTTGCAAGCGGGGAAGGAGGTGACTTGCTGGAGAATTCGTCCAGTGCCTCCATTAAGTCCTTTCTTGGGGAGGTATCTGCCAGATAAGGAACTCTGATCGCCCGGTGAAGTGAGGTTTCCCCTCACACTAATGTTTATTCTGCTTTCGTTTAGTTTTTTCCTGTTAATGGTGGCAATGGAAGGCTTGAGCCTCTGATTATATTTCTTAGCCTTTCCGGGTTGCTCTTAAGTTTATTCATGGTGGATATGACAGCATTCTT
>JAJYUI010000069.1 GCA_021792595.1 Thermoplasmata archaeon
ACTGAACGGGATGCGAGATTCCATTGGCATGGAAAGTTCTGAGTTGGAGAAACTGAAAGTTAGGATGGAAAACACTACCCAGAATATTTTGGACGCAAAGGAGAAAGAAAAGTCCTCCAGGTCAAGGATTCATGAAATTGATGAAAAAGTGAATGGGCTTCGGCAGGAAATTGCTGAATTGAAATCAGATCTCTCAAAGCACATGCAGATAGAGGAGACATTGAACAAGCAGCTTGCCTCGATAAATGCCAGAATTTCACAACTTGAGAAGGAACTTGCCGGGATATCTGAAAACATAGATTCAAAGAATTCTGAAATTGCATCAAAACACGATATCCAGTATGATTTTGAAGTGAGAAAGAGGGTGATAGCAGACAAGATTCTTGGACTGGAAGCTCAGCTTTCTGAGCTGAATGGTACGCCGCTTGTAACACCTGCATCAATGCAGGAACTAAAGTCTTCAGTGTCTGAAAAAGAGGCTCTGGTTGCATCCATGGGACTGGTAAACCAGAAGGCCATAGAAGAATTTGATCAGGAGAAAGAATACATTGCCACGCTGGACCAGGAAACTGAAAAACTCAAGAGTGAAAAGAAGGATCTTGAGAGCCTTGAGGAATCATTGACCGAACAGAAGAAAGTAGTGTTCGTAAAACTGTTCAGGGACATCAACCTCCACATGAATTCAATCTACTACAACCTCTCTGACGGGGGAGAAGCGATGCTCGTAATGTCTGATGAACAGAACCCCCTTGAATCAGAGATACTTATTAGGGCAAAGCCAAAAGGCAGCAATTTCAACAAGATAGATTCACTGAGCGGAGGGGAAAAAAGCCTGACTGCAATGGCGTTCATCATGGCAGTCCAGCGGATCAACCCGTCGCCGATATACTATCTTGATGAGGTCGATATGTTCCTTGATGGAGCCAATGCAGAGCATATCGGAAGGATGATGAAAGAGAATTCCAAGTCGTCACAGGTCCTGATTGTGTCGCTAAGGAAGGCCATGCTGAAATACTCTGACCAGATAATCGGAGTGACGACGTTTGATGATGAGAATACTGATATCTTTGTAAAGAGTTTCTCCGAGGTGAAGGCTTGAATCTTCAGGAAGTCTTGAGGAATATTGTTGTGCAGGGAACCATGCTTGAGGTTGATACTTCGTTCTATCAGGGAATAATGTCTGATGAAGAGAGGCTTTCCTCGGATGATGCGGATCTGGTTTCCCGGATATTCAGCAGGATAGTCAGAATGTGCGAAGTTGGAAAGATGGACCCATGGAACGTCGATATCGCAAGTTTTGCAGAGGTCCTGCGCGGAATGCTGGACGAGAGGTTCCGTGACTTTGCCCAGGCTGGCTATGTCATGCTCAGCGCCTGGCACCTGCTTTTCAGAAAAAGCCAGATGGTTCTGGAAAGGGCGCGCATCGTGGAAGAAGAAGCACCGGATCAATTCATGGAAATTGGAGAAGTGGAGATTCCGGACCTTGGACTGCCATACTTTGATCTAGAACCGGTTTCTGTCGCAAAGCCCCTTGAGTTGAAGCCCCCTGTGAGACATTCTGAGACACGCAGGATCATGGTTCTTGACATTCTCATGGCGATCAGGAACGCCGCTGAAGTCCAGAGGACCGCATTCAAGTCGGAAAAGGAAGAAGTTCTAATCACGCCAGCACAGATAGAGAATATACTCGGTGAACTGCATGCGGAGGAGCCGGAAAAGGAGATTGAAGAGCTTCTTAACAGGATTCTTGCCATTAATGTTCCCCAGTTCTATATGGAGGAGATCTGGGGAGAGGGGATAGAGCAGAAAACCTTCCTGGTATACTCAATGTTCCTTGCCAGAGGGAAGAAGATACTCCTTGAGCAGGATTATGACTTTGGCCCCATTCTGGTAAGGGTAAAACCGGTCAATGGCATATGAACTACGAAGATGACTGGCTGGCGGCTTCTGAGATAGCTCAGTATGATTTTTGCAACGTTTCCTGGTATCTGAACAGGGAGGGTGTTCCCAGGGACATTGCATCCAATACCAGGCTAGTCAATGGAAGGCAGATGCATGCCAGGCTTGACAGAAACATATCTACCAACAGGTCTCTCACAGGCCTGCTAACTGGGATGGCGATAGTTGTTTCTGCTATACTGGTGGTGCTGCTCCTTTGGTAGTACCCTCCGCAATAGCCCTCACCCTGTTCCTCTTCCTGGTTGGTGTCATTTCCGTTATTGTATACCTTAGAGGTAGGAGAAGGATAACAGCCTTGCCGCCTGGAAAGATCGTTTACGGCGATCTCCAGTCCAAGGGCACTGTCCTGAAGTCGCTACGCTACAGGGTTTCTGGGAAACCCGACATGGTTGTGAGGAACGGAAACTCCGTTATACCGTATGAGTACAAGTCTTCCAGGGCATCTGTGCCCAGGGGAGGCCACCTTCTGCAGATGGCAGCATATTTCCTCATCCTTGAGGAAAATCACCCTGACCTCGGCGTCCCCTACGGCGTGATCAAGTACCAGGACTCTGCGTTCCGCGTCAGGAACACCATGAAGCTGCGATCAGATCTCCTGCACGCAATGGAGGAGATGAGACACACGTATGACATGCCATACAGGAAGCATTCAAATCCGAGGAGATGCACAGGGTGCTCTTTCAGGCAGACCTGCCCGCAAAGCTTAATTAATTACGAGGGCTGGCAGGAAAATCCACATGAATACAGATATTCTTGAGAGATACCTCATCGAAGTTGTTACAAAGGGGGAGGCAGAAAAAGCGCTTTCTGGTTCTCCAACCGGGTATATCGGTTTCGAGCCTTCCGGCGTCCCGCACCTGGGCACCGGTGTGTTTCTCCCCACCAAGATCAACGACCTTGTGTCCATCGGCATTGAAATGGAAGTCTTGCTGGCAGACTGGCATGCGATGGTCAACGACAAGCTGAATGGTGACCTTGACCTGATAAGAAAGAGCGGCGAACTGCTGAGGGATACCATGTTGGCGATGGGGCTGGATCATAAAGTGAAGTTCACCTGGGCAGAAGACCTCTCCTCCGAGCCAGGGTACTGGAAACTCCTCCTGAAGATGGCAAAAAATACAAGTTTGACCAGGATCAGGAGAGCGCTTCCCATTATGGGAAGGACAGAAGAGGACTCCGGATCAGATTTCAGCAAGCTCATCTACCCCATGATGCAGGTCACTGATATTGCCTACAGGGAGTACGACTTTGCCCTTGGCGGAATGGATCAGAGGCATGCGCACATGCTCTCAAGGGATATTTCTTCAAAGAAGGGGTTGAAGAAGGTTGTCGCACTTCATGCGCCGCTAATCTCGAGCCTGAAGGGAGGTGGCCGAATGGACCCTGTCAGCGGGGAAATGGACAAGATGTCCAAGAGCGATCCAAACACCGGAATATTCATCACCGACACCCCTGAGGAAATAAGGAGGAAGATCTCCGGTGCACTGTGCACACCCGGCGAGATTGAGGGGAATCCGGTTATGGATATCGCAAAATGGGTCATATTTCCGAGAATGCGGGGGGATATCATCGTCAACCGTCCTGAGAAAAAAGGGGGAGACCTCGTACTGCAAAACTCCACCGAGTTCGTGGAACGATACTCAAAAGGTGAGATCCACCCTCTTGACCTGAAGCAATTTGTTTCTGAAAAACTTACAGATATCCTGAAACCGGCCCTCAAGGTTGCTGAAGAGAACAAGCATATCATAGACGAGATACAGCGGGCGAGAACCGTGAAAAATTGATCATGGCTAATCAGAAAAGGTCAAGGCTTGACTGGCGGCCTTTACGGCTCACTTCCTCCAGCCTGGCAAGGTATGGCTGAATCCTGGCTGCTGAAAAACCTCTTTCCTCGCAGAGAAATCCGGTGATGCCCCTGATATCCGGTTTCACTGTCTTCACTATTTCCGCCTTCTCATAGGGAGGATTCAGGAACAGGTTCCTCACTTCTTCCAGATTCGGGATCTCCTGGTTCCTCTCTTTCAGGACTGAGAAAATGTCTCCGTGTTTTTTCACGAGCTTCAGCGCAGTCTTTGCACCAACCCTCTCAAGTCCCTTGTTGAAATCTGTACCGATCATTATGCCTATGTCGATTAGCTGTTCCTGTGATATGCCATTGGTTTCCAGGATGTCAGAGAGATCGAGGATTTCAGGCGTCACGTTGACGTAAAAGCTCTTTCCCGGGAGTTTCCTCCTGCCGTTTGCAGCAAAGTTGCGCAATACCCTGCTTGCTCCAAACAGGAGGCAGTCGTAGTCCTGAGAGACAACGCCGTTGACCGTTCCATCCCTGCACATCGCGGAAGCCTGGGCTTCACCCTCTGACGGTGCCTGAACCCAGGGAAGTCCCATGAAATCGAGCAGTGTCTTCACCTCCCCTATCATTTCCCCGGTGATTGTGTTGATCCTGGATGCCAGTGACCTGGCCCTCTCAACGTCTCCGCTTTCGACTGCTTCTTCCAGCTGGATCCTGTTCTTCTCCTTTATGAGCCTCCGTTCCTCCAGGGTTCTGGCCTTCAGGCGAGAGGGTTTCCCGTCGAATACATAAACGGGAACTATCCCGTTCTCAAGAAGCGTCACTGACCTGTAAAACACTCCTGAAACATGTGACGTGATCCTGCCGCTTTCATCCATAAGCGGCGTTCCGTCCGGTTGCCTTATGCTGCTGAGAAACTGGTAAAGAATGTTGTAGGCATCCACAGATACTGTCCAGCCGGAGTGATCCCTCAGGGAGGTCTCTCTTCTCCTGATGATCCCGGATAGGTCTACTCCCATTGATGGCATGAATGGATGCAGAGATATAACACTCATCAATTAGAGAAAAATATTACCTAAATCCAAATCATGCGGGGATGAGCAAGGATTTAGTTTGCGGGTGTTGTGGCCTCCCGTTTGAATGTGAAAGCCCAATGGAAGGGTGCTGGTGCTCGAATGTCAGGGTGACTTCCAGCAGGCTGAAGGAAATATCACAAAGGTTTGACGACTGCATATGCAGGGACTGCCTCACCTCGTTTGCTGATTCCTCGTGAGAATCTGCATATCCTCAGGTTACAATGTCCACCTCTCCGATCATCCAGCCCGGAGTGCTCATAGCCGCCTCTCCGCATGGACACATGCACCACCAGTCATAGATCCCAACATTGTTCAGTTCAAAATATGCAGTAACGTTGTGGCCTGCCTCAACTGGTATATTGAGGAGTGTACTGTTGATCCCGAGACTGAACGTGTGGGTGATTTCCCCACAGTTCACTGAACTCACCTGCAGTGCCTGTGACCCGCTCAGGCTGGAATTCATTGTAGAATTGCCCGTCGTCAGTATCATGCTGTTTGAAATTGTTCCCTTCACGTTTGCGTATGACTGAAGATATGGGGGGCTGATTCCCTGATCGTAGGAGACGATGTCAATCCTGATCACCTGTGACGCAGGCAGATTTATCTTGGCAGAGCTCCCGAGAGAGCCATTCTTCTCCAGGACCATATACTTGGCAGCATACCCCACGGATGCGTTATACCATTCCATTTTCACGACAAGGTTAAGCGTATAGCCAACCTTGATGCTGTTGATGCTCGGCGTGCTATTGGTCGCATGATTCACCGCAGCACCCAGTCCAATGCCCAGAAAGATCACGCATACAACCACCAGGATAGAGATTAGTCCATTTTTCATCTGAACTCACTAAACATAACTATTACGCCGATAGCCTTAAGTGAAATACCTCACGCTTGAGCACTCCGGCATATATAGACTAAAATCTCCCGGTTCATGATAAAAAAATGCATTGGAGATGCGGGCGCACCCCAATTCATCTCTAAAAAGATGGAGAATGAACGCCCCATAACTTAATTGAAAACAATCGTTACTAAGGATTCACATCTCTTTCTCAAAGTCCAGTACGGTCGCAAATATCATTGCGTGAAGATGGTTTGTGCCGGAAGTCAACTCCAGTTTCCATACATCCCTGATCGCCATGATCTTGTGTCTCACCTTGGCGATCTCGTTTCCAGAGGGATCGAGCATCACGTATTTTCTGCGCATTATATTTCCTCTTACAGATATGAGTCGCGCGCCG
>JAJYUI010000010.1 GCA_021792595.1 Thermoplasmata archaeon
ATCTATCGTTCTGCATGGAATACAGGGTGGTGCCAAAGAATTCCGGGAGTGACTTCCTGCTATTGACGAGTCCCATGGAGACAAGGCCAAGGACGCAGAATCTCACCTTTGCAGGCTCCCCAAGACCTGAAATGATTGGTTCAGGTTCCGACTCGAAATACTTTCTGGCAGCCTGAAGGCTGCTTTCCGTGGCCGCATAAATCACTCCATAACCTATTTTGTCGTAAGCAGGCCTACCCGCCCTTCCCAGCATCTGGCGCACCTCTGACACGGGGAGGTATTCACTGTATCCGCCATTGAACCTTGTGATATCGCGGACGATGACCACCCTCGCCGGCAGGTTTACGCCTGATGCCAGTGTCGGTGTGGCGGTTATCACCTTTATCTTCCCGCTCATGAATCCACTCTCTATCCTTTCCCTCCTGTCCGACGATAGTCCGGCATGATGGAACGCAATCCCCCTCTTCATCATGGAATCGAGGATCTCCTCATGGGGATCGGACTCTTCGGAGTCGGAGCGGGAAACGACATCACTGTTGAAGTCGAGAGACTCAGAAAGCTCAAGGGCAGTTTCCTCACTCTTCCTTCTTGAACCCCTGAAAATAAGGACTTGGCCCCCCTCATCGCAGTGCTTCCTGATCAGGGGGACTATGCCATTGCCACCAAGCTGCTCAGCGTCATCATCGTCGTAGATCAGTTTTCCCCTGTTGATGATTGCATATTTTATGGGAACCGGCCTGAAATCGCTTATCACCGTCTGAGCTCCCAGCCATTTCCCTATTTCTGCATGGTTTGATAGGGTCGCTGACAGGGATACAACCTGTATATCCGGGTTTATCATCCTGGCAGAGTTCAGGAACATTTCGAGTATTGGCCCCCTTCCAGGGTCCCCCAGGATGTGCGTCTCGTCAGTGACTATCACGCCAAATTCCCTGATAAAGTCAGGATCATGCCTGAGAATTGAATCCGCCCTTTCCGATGTGCAGATGAGGATCCTCATCTTTCGCATTTTCTCCATGTCCACTTCCAGGTCTCCAATGGACATGCCTACGCGGATGCCTGATTCCCGAAGCGGGCGCAGTTCACGGTATTTCTCAGAAGCAAGTGCTCGCAGGGGAGCCACATACATTGCCCTCATGCCGTTAATGGCTGACCTTATGAGTGCGTGATATGCCACAACCGTTTTCCCGGAGGCAGTCGGTACTGAGAGAATCACGTTCTTGCCTGCGTCCACAAGCTTGATGGCTTCCTCCTGGTGAGAATAGAGATCGAAGTCTCTCCCTGTTACTTTAACAAGAGTTTCCCCATTGCGAGTTTCACTTATTTTCAACTTTTGTTACCCTCCCAAAGCGGTGTTTCAGGGATGGCTGAAATATGGAATTCTTGAGATTTGCAGAATAGTAAAAGACTAATAAATTATGGGCATGGACGATGCGTTGGAAGACCGTCCATTTGTGATAATCAACGTGGCCCAGAGCCTTAACGGTTACATAGCGGGAAAGGGAGGAAAACCCGTGAAGATATCTTCAGATGAAGACGAGGAACGGGTCCATGCCCTCAGGGCTTCTGTTGACGGAATTCTTGTTGGAATCAACACGATTTTACGCGACAACCCTGATCTTACCGCAAGAGGTAAGGACGGGAAAATCTTGAGGCCGGCCAGGATAATCCTTGACTCGCGCCTCAGGATTCCCCGGAACGCAAAGGTTCTCGACTCAGGTTCGAGGACCATCATCTTCACGGCAAACAGCCAGAGGACGGTGGAAGGCGCAGAGGTCAGGGTCATGGCAAAGGACGACCTTGAGATTCCGTGCATTCTTCACAACCTTTACAGGATGGGGATTAGAAAGATACTCGTCGAGGGCGGCGCCAACGTGATCTGGAGATTCCTGCGGGCAGGCACGGTGGACAGATTCTACCTGTTTATTGGGAATGAACCGATTCCTGAAGGCGGGATAAAGTTGTTTGCCGGAAAGCCGGAACCAGAGGAAGCCATAAAGGACACGAAGGTAATTAACGGCGGGAAGTTACTGGAACTCGACCCGCTGAAGTTGGTGACAGACAATGAGCAATGAAGGGCAGCTAAGGCTCGACTGGGCAAGGGAACACATGCCGGTGTGTTCCATGATATCAGAGAGATTCAGGAAAGAGAAACCGTTTTCAGGCATAAGGATCAGCATGGCACTCCATGTGGAGGCAAAAACAGGGATCCTGGCCCTGCTCATGCGGGAGGGTGGCGGCGAGATATCGCTTGCATCATGCAATCCGCTGAGTTCAGATGATTCTGTGGTGGAGGCCTTGAGAGATAATTATCATCTGGACGTTCATGCAAAAAAGGGCATCGATGAGGAGACATACTACAGGTACCTCAACAGCGTGCTGGACATCAAGCCGCAGCTTGTGGTAGACGACGGCGGCGACCTTGTGAAGCTGCTGCACACAACCAGGGAGGAATCCTCCGGAGAGGTCATCGGCGGAAACGAGGAAACAACAACCGGAGTGGTCAGGTTAAGGGCAATGGAAAGAGATGGCGTGCTTAAGTTCCCCATGTTCAATGTGAACGACGCAAACATGAAGCACCTTTTTGACAACAGGTACGGCACAGGACAGAGCACACTCGACGGATTCATGCATTCAACAAATCTTCTCATTGCAGGTAAGAATGTCGTTGTGGCCGGCTACGGGTACTGCGGCCGCGGCATAGCTTCCAGGATGAGGGGCATGGGCGGGATAGTCACAGTCACGGAGATCGATCCCGTCAAGGCTGTGGAAGCACGGATGGATGGCTTCAATGTTTCCACGATGAACAGGGCGATAAGAGAGGCCGACATCGTCGTGACAGCAACAGGAATGAAGAACGTCATTTCTTACGACGATATGCTTGTGGCAAAGGAGGGGGCGGTTCTATGCAATTCCGGACATTTCAACAACGAGATAGCTGTCGGGGAACTCCAAAGAAAGGCTATGTCGGTGAAGCAGGTCAGGAATGAGGTAAAAAGGTACAGGTTGGACAACGGAAACTCAGTGGATGTGATCTCCGACGGAAGGCTTGTCAATCTTGCTTCAGGCCAGGGACATCCCGTGGAAATCATGGACATGAGCTTTGCAATCCAGGCGCTGGCTGCAGAGTACCTGGTGAAGCATCATGGCGACATGGAATCGAAGGTCTATGAAGTGCCCAGGGAGATAGACAACGAAGTTGCAATGATCAAGCTAAGATCCCTTGGCATAAAGCTGGATAACCTTTCAAGTGAACAACTTGAATACATGAATTCGTGGAAGGAAGGTACCTGAAGCGGTTACTGGGCATTGCGAATTTTAAATACTGCGATATCATTGAAGCCAGCCCTCCCGTTCAGGGAAGAGGCGAATGCCGCCGTAGCTCAGCCTGGTAGAGCGTGTGCTTGGTAAGCACAAGGCCGCGGGATCGAATCCCGTCGGCGGCTTTCACCTTGAACTGATTCTTTTTTGTGACTGCAACACAACCTTCGGAACCCTGAATTAAGAATGATGGTGGCATAATCAAACAGAGCATGCACCTTACGGAAAGAGAAGTCATTTATGGAAACGGAAGATCACTGTCCAATGTGTGCGGAGAGTCTCGATCATGAGTTACTCAAGAAACTGGATGAATCAGGATTACGGAAAGAGCACCTCAAGACAATGGTTGTCGCTGGTATGGGATTCTTCACCGACGCATACCTTCTTTTCATCCTCACAATTGCCCTCCCTGTCCTTAACTCCGTTTCAGGATTCAACATAGGGGCCATTCAGGGGACCACGAATCTACTCGGATATGCAGCCAGCAATGCAAAGATCATAGATGGACTCATCACTTCTGCGGCACTCTTTGGGGCATTTGCCGGCGCGTTTGTCTTTGGCCACATCTCTGACCGGCTTGGGAGAAAGGTCGTCTATGGTCTGGAACTCGGGATAATGATTGTTTTCACCCTTGTTTCGGCATTCTCAATAAACTACCAGATGCTCGTACTTTCAAGATTCCTCCTCGGAATTGGAGTGGGTGGCGATTATCCCATAAGTTCAACAATCATGAGCGAGTATTCAAGTACAAAGCACAGGGGAAAACTCATCGGCCTCGTCTTCTCGATGCAGGGGCTCGGCCTCCTGGCCGGTGCACTGGTGGGACTTGTCTCGATCTACCTTCTCCCTCTCGCGGTTACGTGGAGATTCATGCTCGCTTTCGGGGCGGTACCGGCATTGTATGTTGTCTTCCTCAGGAGGAAGCTCATGGAAACACCCCGTTTCTCCCTTCAAGTCAAGGGAGATGTTGAATATGCCTCAAAGGCAACAGAGACGATCGTCGGAACCGGAAAGGTCGACAGGAACGGCGACTCGACGGTTTCTGTTGGTAAAGTGAACTACATGGCTACCCTCAGGAAATACCTCATTTTCCTCATAGGGACTTCAGTTACATGGTTCATTTTCGACATGGCGTTCTATGGAACGACGCTCAACAACAGCTTAGTCCTGAGCAGTATTGGGTACGGGTCATCGCCAAACCTCAGGACACATGTTTTCAATATCGCAATCGGTGATACCATACTGGCGGCGGCATTTGCCGTACCTGGATACTACATAGCGGTGGCCCTGGTGGATACCGTCGGGCGGAAATCTCTCCAGTGGATTGGTTTCGCGGTGATGGCTTTCTCGTATCTCCTTATTGGCCTGTACTATTCAGAGCTAGGAAGTGACTTGCCCCTCTTCATACTGGTCTTTGGGCTGTCCTACCTCTTCGCCAACATAGGACCCAATACGACCACGTTCATACTCCCCACAGAGCTGTTCCCGACACAGATACGCTCAACGGCTCATGGGATAGCCTCGTCAATCGCGAAACTCGGGGCTGGAATTTTCACTTTCCTCTTTCTCATACTGCAGACTGCGATCGGAAGCAACGGAACCTTCCTGCTTCTCTCCTCAATATCCGTTATAGGTGCTGTCGTGACGCTTCTCACCATCCGTGAGACCAAGGGACTGCCGCTGGAGGTTTCTTCACAGGAACCCAGCAAGGGAATTCATAAATTCAAGCCCCAGTGATCTTCCCTTGCAGATCGTCTATTTTCATGATCACATTTTTGAGCAACTGCCTGATTTTGTCATGAAGTGTGATGTTCTCGGAAGATTTACTCAAGGGGAAGACGATCATAATAACGGGAGGCGGAACCGGGCTTGGAAAGTCCATGGCCACCAGGTTTGCATCCCTCGGCGCAAGGATCGGGATCGTAAGCAGGAGTGCTTCAAATCTTGAGCCCACGGCGAACCAACTCAGGGAATCCGGGCATATTGCCGAGTTTGAGACATGTGATGTCAGGGACCCAGGGCAGATCTCCACCGCGATAGACAGACTGACAGAGAGGCTAGGGCCAATAAACGTGCTGGTAAACAATGCCGCTGGAAACTTCATAAGCAGGACGGAGGACCTTTCATCCAGGGCATTCGACAGTGTTCTCGGGATAGTTCTCCACGGCACGGTCTATTTCTCTCTTGAACTGGGGAAACGCTGGATCGCCTCTTCCACAAGAGGAGTGATGCTTAACATTGTCACGACATATGCATGGACCGGATCCGGATATGTGGTTCCATCGGCGGTATCGAAGGCGGGAGTGCTTGCCCTCACCAGATCACTGGCGGTTGAGTGGGGCAGGAAAGGGATCAGGAGCGTTGCCATAGCGCCCGGGATGTTTCCTACAAAGGGGGCGTGGGACAGGTTGGTGCCATCAGGCTCCGTGGAAGAGACTCTGAAGAGCAGGAATCCACTCAACAGGCTGGGCGAGCACTCCGAGCTCTCAAACCTTGCGGCCTTTCTTGTCTCCGACGGGGCCTCATACATCAACGGGGAGGTCGTCACGATAGACGGCGGAGAGTGGCTGATGGGTGCTGGGCAGTTCAACGCACTTTCGGGAATGCCGGACCAGTTCTGGGAAGCGTTGAGGGAAGGGAGAAGAAAGCCCCAGGACAAGGACAACTCCTAGACATTCTGGACGTTTCCGTAATAGACGGGGATGGATATTGCGGCCTTGTCGCTGCCGTCAGGAAGTGCCCTGACAAGTTCCACTTCCCTTCGCAATCCTGACATCTCCCTCTCGAACCTTTCCCTCAGGTCACGTAGGAACCAGTCGCCGTTATTCATGAGTCCCCCGCCAAGCACAATGATCTCAGGATCAAATATCATGGCGACATTTGCCAGCCCGATTGAGAGATACCTCACAGTATCCTCCATTATCTGCGAACTGAGAAGGTCACCCAGGTGGGCCTGTTCGAATATGATCCTTGCATCAAGATCACCTCTGGAATAATTTCTCAGCGTCGTGTTCCCGTCAAACTTCTTCAGCCTTTCCAGTGTCCTTTTCAAGATGCCACTTCCACTGGATACTGCCTCCAGGCACCCTTTTCTGCCGCATCCGCAAACGACAGGTGAATCTGTAACGACCATGTGCCCTATTTCGCCCCCCATCCCGTTCTGTCCCCTCAGCAACTTTCCATTGGCAAACACTCCTCCACCGATGCCCGTGCTGAGTGTAAGGTAGACGAAGTTATCAACGCCTCTGCCTGAGCCATATAGCCGTTCAGCTATTGCAGCGGCGGTTGCATCATTCTCAAGGTATACTCCAGTCTGGAAGAAGTCAGAAATTATGCTTGACACAGGGAAGTCATGAATCCCTGGAATATTGGGCGACTTGAGCACCATCCCCCTTCCCTGATCTATAAGGCCGGCGAATATGATGCCTATTGCCTCCGGAGTATCCACGTCAGAGACGTCAAGCACCTCGCTGCCAAGCCCTATGAGGGCCTTCGTCATTCTATCAGAATCTATCCTTGTGCCGGTTGACCTCTCGATCCGGTTCCTTATGGTGCCATCAGCCTCGCCGAGGCAACAGGAAATCTTGGTTCCACCGACATCGAATCCCAGGATGCTCATTTGGAACCATTGAGTTTCCTTACAGTCAGAACAAGCCCGTGTGAGTCGACAATCTCCACCTTTTCCCCCGCCTTGATCTGGGAACCGTCCTCTGTCTTGGCCTGCCAGATCTGCCCCTCAATCCGTACCCATCCCTTGGGATTAAGATTGCTCGTAGTAACGCCCATGGATCCCACCAAAGACTCAATGCCCGTGAATTTCCTTCTCTTGAAGCCCTTGAGGATCTGGACTATGTAGAAAGCGATAAAGATTGAGATAAACACAACTATGACCGCAATGACAATATTATCCGTCGTAAACGGCCCAACTGAATTCTGCGTGGTTCCGGAACTGATATATTCAGGCGAGAGCAGGAAGGCCCCTATCAGGGCCAGTATAATGCCGGATACAAGAGCAACGCCGTGCCCGGTCTTAAATTCCATTGCCATCACGATTCCTCCTGCTATGATGAAAAAGACTCCAATGAGCTGAGCCCCTACAATCTCCAGCCCTATGGCGCCAAGCGCAATGGCTGCAATCCCAATCACCGAGAGAACAACGGAACCATGATACAGATCAAGGATGATTGCGAGTGTCCCGATTGTAATCAATAGCCCGTCAATGAACGAGTTGCTCAGGAGACTCAGGAAATTATCGTAAGGCGATGGTGAGATCTGTGACTGGGGATATCCGCTGAGATTCTCAAGCGCAATGAAGTCGTTGAGGTTCGCGCTCATCCCGTTTACAAGGCCAACCCTGGTCGCATTGATGGATGAATACGCAACATTGTTGTTAACCATGTTCTTTGCGGCAGCAACTGCTGTGGTGTTGCTTCTTCCGTGGGCCTGCACCATCGAAATCATGAGGGCTACCATGGCCCCCTGAGTGTGATTCTGCTCAAGGGAAGTCCCGCCAACAACAATAGGCGTAGATGGACCTATGAAGCTTCCAGGCCCCATGTAGATCTTGTCGCATGCCTCTGCTATATAGGATCCAGCGGAAGCAGCCATCCCGTTTGGTGTAACGTAAGTGTAAACAGGAACTCCTGCTTGGCCCTGCCCCTCTGTATGATTAATCGCATTGACGATCGTGAGCATGTCGCTAAGCAGGCCACCGGGTGTGTTCATGACAATGATTACTGCAGCAGTGTTGGATGGATTAACGCTGGAAAGCGAACTCTGTATCATTGCAGCAGACCCTGGATCTATTTCCTCATTGAGGTTGATAAGGACTACGCTCTTGCCCGAAGAAGCCTGCGCCGAAGAATTTCCAGCAACGGCAAGAAGCATGAGTGGAACCAGCAACACCATGGCCAGTATCGCGATCTTCACCATTCATTATCCTACTTGCCCTATTTTAGGTTAGGGATGTGTACCTGTCTTAGTTTTAATATCCCAAACACATTGGGGGCTGAATGCGACTGTTTTCCGTCAAAGAGCTGAGCGATCTGAAGGAGGATACAGAGGTCTTGCTGCACGGATGGGTTCAGGAAACAAGAACAACAAAGAACCTGATCTTCGTGGTGTTCCGTGATCATACTGGACTTGCCCAGCTTACCATAAGGAGGGATTCCTGGAATGGAATTGAAGTTGATAACATTCCAAGGGAGAGCGCAATTTCAGTGTCTGGTACTTTCATGGTGCATGGAAAGAGCAAGACTGGACCGGAGATTTCCCCGTCCAAAATCACGATCCTAAACATAGCCGGGAGCCCACTCCCCCTAGCAGTTTCTGACCCTGTCAACTCAGATATCGAGACCAGGCTCAACAACAGGTTCCTGGATCTCAGGAAGAGGGAGGTCGGGATCATATTCAGGGTGGAGAGCGATCTGCTGTGGGGGATAAGGAAACACATGTCCCAGAATGGCTTTACGGAGGTGCATACTCCAAAGATCGTGGGGACCTCCACGGAAGGGGGATCTGATCTTTTTGCGGTCAGGTACTTTGAGAAGGAGGCATTCCTGAACCAGTCACCCCAACTATACAAGGAAATTCTTGTTTCATCAGGAGTGAACCGTGTCTTTGAGGTAGGTCCTGCATTCAGGGCTGAAAAACACAATACCGTGAGGCACCTTAATGAATTCACGTCAATTGACATAGAGATGGCCTTTTCAGATCACAACGATGCAATGGTTATGCTGGAGAATGCAGTGAGATCAGGCATCCTTGAGGTATCTGCAGGGGAAAGGGAAGTGAAGGAAGCGCTGGGGGTGGAAGTGAAGGTCCCTGAAGTGCCATTCCCGAGGATTACGTTTGAGGAGTGCGTTGATTATCTATCGTCAAAGGGCATGGCTCACAGGGATGGCGAGGACTTTTCACCTGATGAACTCAGGATTATTGGAGAGAGATTCACGGGATTCTATTTCATTACAAGATGGCCTGCATCACTGAGGCCCTTCTACACGATGCCAGATCCAGATGACAGCAACTACACAAATTCCTTCGATCTGCAGTTCAGGGAAAATGAGATCACTTCTGGAGCACAGAGGGTGCATGACCCGGAAATGCTCCGAAACAGGTTTCTTGCCAAAGGACTCAATCCGGATGACTTCTCTTTCTACCTGGAGGCGTTCAGGTACGGCATGCCTCCTCACGCCGGATGGGGACTTGGGCTGGAAAGGCTTACAATGATAGTCCTTGGATTGAAGAACATCAGGGAAGCCACGGTATTCCCGAGGGACAGGAACAGGATTTCTCCATGAACTCAAAAGATTATTCTTCTCTCCGTTAATCACCGTCCGGTTTTGAACATGAAGATTTCCAGGGTAGCGGTGATAGGAGCAGGAAACATGGGTGCCTCCATAGCAGAGGTAATGGCATTCAACGGTTTTGAAGTGGCTCTCAAGGATACCTCGATGGATCTTGTGGGAAGGGGAATGCAGAGGATAAGGTCGGTGGTCAATTCACAGGTCAGGTTTCAGGCGGCCAGGGGTGGAAAGGAGATTGAAAGGATCGAGAAGCTTGGCATTACGCTTTCCCAGGAACAGAAAGGAAAGATCATGAGCTCAATCAAGCCGGATTTCACGAGGGAGGAGGGAGATGCTCTTCTCTCCAGGATCCACCCGACTGAATCATACGACGACCTGAGAGATGCCGACCTCGTGATTGAGGCCGTGTTCGAAAGTCACGACGTCAAGAAGAAGCTCTTCGAGGAGCTGTCTGGAGTGTTGAACAAGAGATGCATACTGGCATCCAACACATCCAGCCTGGGAATAACCAGTCTTTCCAGGTATTTTTCGGATCCATCGAGGGTGTTTGTCACTCACTTCTTCAACCCGCCATTCACCCTGAGGCTGATCGAGGTTGTGCCTTCAGTGCTGTCAAACGGTGAGACCCTCAATGAACTCATTGAATTCCTCGGTTCTCTCATGAACCACAGAGGTCCAATGGTTCCGATCAGGGTTAAGGAGATGCCGGGATTTGTCGTCAACAGGATACTGGTTCCGATGATGAATGAGGCTGCGGCAATTCTCGATGAAGGCGGTGCATCGGCTAAGGACATAGACCTCGCAATGAAACTGGGAGCAGGAATGCCGATGGGCCCGCTCGAACTGTCCGACATGGTTGGGCTTGACGTGGTACAGTATGTCATGGAGGTCCTTTACAGCGAGTACGCGAGCAGCAAGTATGCACCTTCCCTGCTTGTAAAGAAACTTGTAAGTTCGGGCAGGCTCGGTAGAAAAACAGGTTCTGGGTTCTTCGACTACTAGAGGTAGTCCTGGTCCCCAGCACCCTTCTTCAATAACACAACTGTAGGTTCCACAACGTACTTGCTTGTCGATACCCTGGTGATTGAAAAGAGTGCACTCCTCTGTTTTTTGTTCAGGAACAGCTTCCTGATCTCAGACAGCATTGACTTGTTGACCTGGAGTTCCACGTAGATGGGTTCTCCCATGTGATACCAGGTTGCTATGATTGAACCCTCCTGGACATTGTCTATGTCCTCGCGGTCAACCTCCAGGTCAAAACGCTGGCCAACTGCAATCTTCAATAGCTACCTCTCCAGTTCAAATGCTCTCTGTGATGGTGAGGAATTAATGCTTATTACAGGTTTTGCCAATTGAATTCCCGTATACTTAAAGTGTGCGCATCAGTTCGAATCGCGAACCATGCACACCGACTAGATCGTCTCAATGAGTTTGATCCCAAGGAGTTTTTCGAGCTTCCTTGCGACTTTTATATCAGGCCTGAGTGCCCCTCTCTCTATTGAAGAGAGCACATTCTTCTTCTCCATGAGCTTTGCAGCCAGGTCGTCCTGCGACCACGACATCTTCTCCCTTGCAGTCTTGATGATCTCGGCATAGTCTGGCGTCACTTCCACATGATCAAGATCCATCCTGTCCGGCCTGACCGCCTGAGTGGACCTCCTTCGCTGTGGTCTTGCCGGTGCCGTGGCACGGGGCCTGGGTGGAGAATAGGCAGGTTTGCTGAAAGTATAGGTTACTGGGGCTTTCTTGGGCGGATCTACCGGGGTGCCAAGCTTTGCGCATCTGTCGCAGGCTTCAATGACTGCGCCCTCAATCCTGACTCTTGTGGCTTTTGGAGTCTTTTCTCCGCACATCTCACAGAACATGGTTCCTATTTATCATTGAAAGATATATCAAGGTTGAGTCGGAGAAGTTCAGGGACACGAAAGAGACAGGCAGCTTACGATAACCAGAGGCTCCAGTTCAGGGATGGGAGCCTTTTCACCGTGAGCGAGTCCGGGGAGAGCGTGTACGGCGAGGATGTCTTCAGGAGGAACGGTGTGTATGAGAGGCGATGGGAGACCAAGAGGAATAAGCTGAGCGCAGCCATTTCCCTAGGGCTTTCTGACCCGAATGTTCGTCCGGGACAGAACGTTCTTTACCTCGGGGCATCGTTTGGCACAGGAGTCAGCCACATTGCAGACCTGGTTTTTCCGGGAAAGGTATACGCAGTAGAACTGGCGTATGAACCGTTCCTGAAGCTCCTCGATCTTTCAAGGAACAGGACCAACATCTATCCGATCCTGGATGATGCAAACTGCCCGGAGAAGTACAGGCCATTTGTTGATCACGCTGAACTGATATACCAGGACGTATCCCAGAGAAACCAGGTGCAGATTTTCATGAGGAATTCCGAGATATTCAGTGAGGCAAGGCAGGGATTGCTTTTCCTGAAACTTAGATCTATTTCTTCATCCAGGCCCGCAGAGGAAGTGTTGCAGAAGTCTGTTGATTCCCTCACGGGTGTTTCCATTGACAGTGTCATAAACATGGACAGGTTCCACAAGGGGCACTATCTCATAACGATGCACAGGTGATCCGATCAGCAACGGCCCATTACTCTGAACCTGCAGTCTTCAGTCAACAGCAACAATCTCGTCCATGATGTACCGATTTGTTTTCTTGAAGCCGAATATCTGAAGGAATTCCGGAGGGGTAAGGATGGGAACAGTGAACTTCTCCCAGTCATCCACGGGAACCCTTGGGCATCCAGTAAAGACAATGGCATCGCACTTCATGTTCTGGCAGTCTGACGGATTGACCTCATCAGAAGTGACGATTACTGCCTCATTTCCCAGTTCTCGCACTTTGCGGGCAATGAAATTTGTGAGCGAACTCCTTCTCTGCCCGATCTTGGTGTTCATGACCACACAGAATTTCCTTGCATCAAGTGCCTTTGCCATGACGGCATACCTGCGCCTGATAAGGCGATCACTCTCCTCTTTCAGCGAGGTGACATTCATTTCGTTGAGGTCAAGCACGAATGTCTCAAGATCGAAGGTTAGTTGAACCCCCATTGAGTGAAATTTCCCCGTGCTTATGACCAGAAAACAGTCCACTTCTTCCGACACTGAATGAGCGGAACTGAAGTTGCATCCCAGGACCTGACCGGGGTAGTTTATTCTCGAGTCGTTCCTGCCTATGAAAACCTCAAAACCCTCTTCAGCAAGTTTCTTCCTCACGGGCTCCATGGTCTCCATGTACTGGATGGAGGACAGCAGTCCAACTCGCAGATATCCCTTTTCTTTCAGGGGCGCAAACAAGCCTTCCCTAAATTCTGAGACAGGCTGGTACTGGTACTCCTCGAAGATCATGGGTTTTGGGTAATCGACGTTTGGTATCCGGGAATGACCAAACTGGACTATACAGTCTACATCGTCGTAAACTTCCCGGTTCCCAATATCACATGCTCCGTAAAAGGGCTGAGAACTGACTATCACTGTAAATTCCCTGGAAAGGGCAGAAAAGTAATCGAAGACGTGAGGCTTCAATCCGTCCGGCAGCTGCAGGAGGATCTTCCTTGCTCCCATGTCCTGCAGTTTCCTCACAGTCGGCTCCGGGTCAATGAATGGCATGATTCCTACTCCATGTCCGGCCCTGATTTAGAGTTGATTGTTGGCAGAGGGGAGAAATTCTCCACAAGGACCTCACCGGACGAGATGACATCCCGCACGAGCCTGTTGCCATGCAGGTATGCCAGATCCCCAAGATCGCCAGCGTCCAGGACACAGATGTCTGCGTCAAAGCCAGGGACTATCTGGCCCTTCCTCTCCTGGTAGTCTAGAGACCAGGCTGCATTCACGGTAACAGCGTTGAAGGCTTCGTGCACGGATGCTCCACACTCGGTCACTGCCAGGTAGAGGGACTCCATGAGATCTGTATTCGGGACATTTGGAGAACAATCTGTGGCCAACGCAAAGGGTATGTTCATCCTCACCAATCTGGAAGCATCCGGCATGTGATTCCTGTCAAGCGAATAAGCAGTGGTGGGCAAGAGAGTGGCCATGGTATCACTGCCCGCTAGGTTCATGAGTTCCTTCTCGCCTGACAGGATAAGATGGTCAGCAGATTTCAGGCTGTATTTCCTTGCAAGGCCCGTACATCCAATGCACTGAAGTTCATCTGCGTGTAGTCGGAGACCTTTTCCCGCTTCGGCGGCAGCGCCAAAGATCCTGTCAGTAGATTCTACGCTGAATGCACCCCTGTCGCAGAATACGTCCACATAATCTATCCAGGAGGGGAGAGAAGGGATAACCCTGGAACATATTTCCTTAACATAGATCTCCTCGGTTGTGTAGGCTGGAATTGCATGAGCACCAAGGTATGTACCGCGCAGCGTAACACTGCATGTATTCTTCAGTATCCTGATTGCCTCGATCATCCTGTTTTCGGCCTCAATATCAAGGCCATATCCGGTCTTCAATTCAAGAGTGGTGGTGCCGTTAAGCAACGCCCTGGAAATCCTTTTGGCCGTCTGCCGTGCAATTTCCTCAGGAGTGCTTTCCCTCGTCGACCTTACCGTTCTGTAGATTCCGTTACCAGACTCCAGTATCTCAGAATATGTTCTGCCATGAAGCCGCATGTAGTATTCATCCCTCCTTTCCCCGGAATAGAGGATGTGGGTGTGGCTGTCTATCAAACCCGGGATAACGATCATCCCGCTGCAGTCAATGCTTGCTACACCTCCTGAGACAAGCCCTGATGCTTCAGCGTTGGCGAGAATTCCTGAAATCCTGCCATCTCTCAAGTATAGTGACTTGCCGGTAATTGTCATAACATTGTCCATCTCCTTCCCCTTTAGGGCACGGCCCCCGTTACTGATACCTGTCAGTATTTTTTCAGGACGAAGAAGGACGAGTGGTTCCACCATTTAAATCCCCATCAATGCAACTGCAAGGAATCCTATTGTGATTGGCACAAGGGCAGGTATCTGGTAGATCATAACCCTCTTTCCACTTATCTCTCTTAGCTTGTATTTATGGTCGTTCTTCCTGTACTCTTCCTCATCATATGGGAGCGCATAGAAGGACCAGCGTTCCCTTAGAGCCCCTCTTGTGAAATTTAGAGCCAGTACGTATGGTATGAAGAATAGTGAGGCCAGTGAGGAATTCAGCATCAAGTAAAAGGAAAACGGTATAGCCTGCATAAAATTTGAATGAAGCAGGAAAAACAAAGGATACGGGAATGCCGTGATCAGGGAAAGTACGGCCTTAACATCCCCTACCCCCATATATCTGAGCCCGGCCACCAACACGTAAACATACCCGATGACAAGCGGAAACCCAAATATCCCGAGAGTAATGGAAAACGCGACCGCAACTGCGAATATGACAGTCTCAAGAACGAGGAAGTGTATTTGTTTTTCCGAGAAGAAGCACCCTACAAACATTCCCGCAAGGGCGAGCGGTACCACAATATCGCCGCCAGTAACGAATGCGTAAACCAGGCCTCCTGCCAGGACTGGAACAAAAAGGAACTGGTTGACTGACCTGTTGAATATATCATCCACCGCCCCGTACGATATAACCAGGACGGCAAGTGCAAAGAGGCCGACATAAACATAGTCAAGGGGCATCAGAACATCACGTAAACTACACCTTTATGCCTTTGAGGATATATTAACAATGTCAGGAAACCGGGCTGTGCAGTGCCGGCTTCCTTCCTTTTATGACAAATAAGTATGCCACGCCTTTACGGCGTGATCTTTATAGCTCTGGTTGGACAAACGCTCTCGCAAGCCATACAGAATATGCACTCGCTCTCCCTTACTGGGTCGCACTTGTCAGTCCTGTACTTTCCATAAAGCTCAGGGTCGTCAGCAATTTTCTTATCGTTTCCAGTACCCATCTCACCCGGGTTAAGGAACCACTCGTAGAGACTAACAGGACAGACATCCATGCACGCCCCGTCAGCAACACAGGCTTCCCAGTCAATGGCAACCTTAGTGCCATGAACTCCGAGCTTAGTGGGATTTGCCTTTCCAGCAGCGTCCATTCTCTGGATGCCTTCTGCTCGAACTTCATGCTCGTGGTGTTTTCCTGTAACGGGATATTTGCCAGTGTCTTCCAGAAAATTCTCGTCTATTGGTTTAGGTTTATAGTCAAGCGTTTCAACTTTTACCAAGATACCACCGTGATTCTTGATAGGCTGAATTATATTTAAGTTATCGCTCGCAATGGCAGCGATTCGCCTGACAGAACATGACCAAGGCAAGCAGGCTTATTGTGTCGCGACACAATTGACTGCCTGAGTTTGCTGCACATTTCAGCGATCAGTCTTATTGATTGATTATTGGATGAAGATTACATACCCGATACGTGCAATAGCGATTTGGTGCAGAATAAAGACGCGATCATCCGAGCAGAAAGCCTATCGCTTACGTCGTATGATGAATGCGATATGCATATGTGGCAGGCATGTAGTTATAGATAGTATACTAAAGGTGGAAAATAAGCAATGAATCTGTCATTAACCATAAGGTATCGAGAAATGTAGTGCAGGAAGCAAGACAGAATGGAATGGGAATCAGGCTCTAATATCTCAAAGGGATAAGAGAAGCAAGGTCGGGCGGGAATTTCAGGTATTCCCTGAATTGCTGGTCATTCTATAAGCTTGAGCGGATGATGGAATACAATGACAGACTACATGGAATACCCGTTGCATATGTTGACCCATACCACACTTCAAAGGAGTGTTCAAGGTGTGAGCAGATAGGCAGCGTCATGGGCGATAGCGACCTCAGAACCACACAAGCTTTAACTGTGGGGGTATGTCAGAGTGTTGATAACCAGAGTCCTCCTGGAAAGAAACAGCGACTATGCTGAAACGCTCTCACTGCAGAGAAGCCTCAGGGACAGGGTGAACTCTGTTTCCGGGGAGGCTTACATTCTCGCTGTAGAGCACAAACCCGTATACTCGGCGGGAAGACATTCGGATCCGGCGGATCTGGTGGACAGATCCGTCAGTGTTTTTGAAGTGGAAAGAGGGGGTTCCTACACATTCCATGGACCGGGACAGGTCGTGGTCTATGCGATTGTGAATCTCAGGTCACTGGGAACGAACATTCGTGAGTTTGTCAGTTCTGTACAGGAAGCAGAAGTGTCCCTGCTCAGACACTATGGAATTCTGGCGGAATCCAGGACTGGAAAAGATGCTGGAGTCTGGGTTTCCGGCAGGAAGATCAGTTCAACCGGTTTCTCGCTCAAGGAGTTTTCCACCATGCATGGGATCGCCCTGAACGTCTCCACCGATCTTTCGGCATTCCACAAGATCAGACCGTGCGGCTTTTCAGGAGATGTGATGACCTCAATGGAGAATGAACTTCAGAGGGCAATTCCATACGAAGAGGTGCGAAGAAAACTGCTTGCTAGGATTCTGGGGATAATGGACTCAAGCGAAGTAAGAATATTCTATGAAAAAGAAGGGATGAGGAGGCAGTGCCTCCCTAATGCGCAACAGTGACTGACTGTTCCCTGAGGAACTGTTGCAGGTAGTAGAATGATCCGGTTCCCTTTCCGGTGCTTCCGCTCATCTTCCACCCAACGAAAGGCTGGGAGCCCACCATGGCGCCGGTGGTTCCGCCTCTTCTCCTGTTGGCGTAGATTACCCCCGCTTCTATGTTGTTGAAATAGTACTCAATCTCGGCCTCGTCTTCGGTGAATATGCCGCCGGTCAATCCGTAGTCAAGTGTGTTGATCCTTTCGACCGCCTCCCTGAGTTCAGAGTACCTCGCAACGGCGAGAATCGGGAGGAAGTGCTCTTCCTGGATCACGAAGGAGTCCCACTTGACGTCACTGATTATGACAGGCTCCACATAATAGCCCTCCCTCTCCTGCGCCTTCCCTGCACTAAGGATCTTTCCCTCTGCGGGCAATCTCGCAAGCAGGTCGCGGTACTTCCTGAACGCCTCCTCATTAACGATTGGTGTCAGGAATGTCTCCTTTTTCCTGGGATCATCAGGTCTGATCCTTGAAACGTATTCCACAAGCATGTCCCTGAATTTGTCATATATCTGGTCGTGAACGATAACGACTGAGCAGGCACTGCATTTCTGTCCCGCATACCCAAATGCCGCCTTTGCAACTCCCTCGACCGCCTTAGGCAGATCTGCCTTTGACGAGACAATGATCGTGTCCTTTCCCCCCATCTCTGTGACTACCACCTTGGGGGTGTTCTTCGTGGCGTTGTGGTATATGCTCATGCCCACGTTCCTTGAGCCGGTAAAGACGATTCCCGAAATTCTGGGATTGTCATAAGTCAGTTTCCCGATTCTGGAACCTGATCCTGATACAAAGGCAATCACGTCTTTCGGGACCCCACTGCCCAGCAAGAGCTTGACGTACAGGTATGAGGAGAGCGGAATGTCGCTTGAGGGCTTCAGGAGTACAGAGTTTCCCACCACAAGAGGTCCTGCCACCATGCCGACAGTGATTGAGAAGAAGTTGAACGGGGCTATGACGGCGAACACGCCGTATGGCTTCATTATGCTCCGGCTCTCCTCGTTCTTGTATGCCTTGCCGGTGAAGTGCTCAAACCCCTGGTTCTCTATGAGATTCATCGAATAGTATCTGAGGAAATCTATAGCCTCATCCACGTCCCCCATTGCCTCCATCCTTGTCTTTCCGTGCTCGTATGCAAGAAGGGCCGCAAACCTGTACTTATCCCTGCTCATGATGTCCGCTGCATTCAGGATTGTCCTTGCCCTCGCAAGGTAACCAAGCGCGTACCATGATCTGTAACCGGAATGAAGCATGTTTATAGCAGAGTTTATTGTCTCCTCAGAGGCGACCTGGAACTTCGCTATTTCCTTGCCGTCAATCGGGGAAATATCCGCCTGCTTCTCCTTCTCAACCACTTCCCTTCCCACGATGTTCGGGTATTCCCGGCCGAAGTAACTCTTCACTTCCTCCAGGGCCTTCTCGTATTCCTGATGAAACCTGTTTTCCTCACCTTTTTCTGAGGCCTTGATAAACGTGTTCTCATTGTCAAAAGGCATGTTCCAGAATCTATGCAGATTAGATAAGAGATTCGATCCTGTCAGGTGAAAGTTACTGCATACCCCATATTATTCAGGGTCTTCTTGATGGAGTCCCTGTAGGAGCGATCACCCTCAAGCCTGGAGATGGCAAGCGTGTATCCCTTCTTTCTTGCCCTGAATACGGCCTCAACCTTTCCATCCTTCACGTACAGGAAAAGTGAAGGGGAACCATATGTGTTCTTTATGTAATCCTTGTGGTAAAGGGAAAAGGACTCCTTGGGGAATATCACGGCATCCCCCTTCACCTTCCCGGCCTTTTCTCTCCCCAGGTACAGTACCGATCTCGCGGCTGGGGAAATAACCTCGTGAAGTACCTTCTTTTTCACAAGCTCCTTGAGCGCCAGAGACACCTCAGGCTTTGTCGCCCCCGGTATGGCGAGAAGCAGCTTGGATTCCTCGCAATACCCGAACCTGTCTGCAATGTACCTTATGATCTGCTCCAGCGAGTCCTCCCTTCCCTTTCCCGGCGGAACGTACACATAGCGCTTTGTTGCATCCCTTGCCATGATGCACTGGTCATAAAGGTTCTTGAGGTATGCCCTGAGCCCTATGCCAGCACCCCTGACTGAGGAGCGTATTTCGTGCTCGGTTGCATACCTGTTTCCCTCGATGAATTCAACAATGTCCCTTTCAATGTCAGAGTGAAACTGGCCCCTCAGGTCCCTGTACAGGGAAATTGTATCAAGCGACCCTATCGAGGAATTGGAATAAGGCCCCGAGAAGTTGAACAGAAGGTTCGACCTGTAATATGTGTCATACTGCCTCTCGTTAAGGCCAAGCCTAGAAAATTCAGACTCGATCCTGAAGCCGAGTCTTGAATTCTTAAGGATCAGGTAGGGTTGCTGCTCCCGGGACTCGAAACCCAGATAGCTTGAAACGGACATCTCGAAAATCTGGGGGCGGTCAAGTGAAGCCGTCTCTATGGATCCGACAGAGATGGATTTCTCTCCGGAAGAATAGCTTGCAACTGCAGCATCAACGTAACCTGATCCGACCATATTCTCCATGGCTTTCTGCATGCTATCCTGCCCGGGTTCCCTGCCCTCAACTCCCTCGATCCAGCAGACCCCGTTTCCGCTTTCCATCTCGAAATCGGCAGCCTCCTGTCCGTCAACCAGCAGGATACCGTTGACTGACGATGCCCTTGAGTAGTTCCTTTCGAGGTACATCCCCACAGGATCACTGAGGGGAAGGATAAGAGCAGTCTCATTACCGGACATCCTTGCCTCACCGTAATAGACCTCTCCACGATAGTATGAACTGGTTATGTCCGCAGGCACCTGGCCCACGTCTGCCCAGAAATAGTGGGAAATTTCCCTGGAGGAAACAGGACCGAAGCGCGATATGATGTTCCTGAGAGCTTCTTCCCTCCCTATTTTGGGAGGCCCCACCATGAACGGGGCATAATGGCTCCCGTCCCTTCTTATGAAGAGATGGTACTCCAGGACTGAAAGCACCTGCCTTGTTATCCTCTTTTCAAGGGCCGTCCTTGCCTGTATCTCCCCTTCAGAGTCATATCCGGAAGCAATGCTTTCCAGTACCGCCTGTTCCTCTTTCGAAGGCTGTTCATACCTCAGGGCATATATGGAGTCTAGCAACCACCTGCCCAGGTATCCGGGTCTCTTCTTTATCGCCCTGCAGAAGAAGATCTTCTTCTCCTCCAGAAGCCTCTCTATCTCCCGGTCTGGGTTCTTCACCCCGCGCACCATAAGGCTCCAGTTATCGAACGAGAAACCAAACTGCTCGTAATATTCGTCTGCCGATGAAACTTCCCTGGTGATGGAAAGGTTCCTCTCCCTGAGCACATCTCTCTCGGCGCTCTTGAGGAGTGCATCGAGATCTTCACGCAGTATGTACTGCTTGGAATAGACTGGCGTGATGTAGTCGTGCACGATCTTTCCCGATCTCACGCCATCTTCAAGTATGGCTGTAAGGATGTCCTGGTCAACCGGCAACTTTATCAGTATCTCGTCCACGGTCAGAGGACCGAATGTGGACAGTACATTATACAGTGCAATGGAGTGTGCTTCTCGGTTCTCCGGCACCTCAAGCTCGTTCTTCACGTAGGTTACCGTGCCGGATCTGTACTTCTTCCTGATGAGGTAGGATGACTCAAGCTTTATGAGTGAATTCCTAAGATCGTTTTCCTCTGCCATGGATTCCCTCTTGAGCTCATTGAACGTCCTTCCGGTGCAGAGCTCAAGGATGCCGGTGTCCAGGTCGGTGACTTCCCTTCTGGAAGCGAACAGGTTCCTGCATATTCCGTAACTGCTTATATGGGTCCACTGTGTGCCCCTGGCAAATACGGAAACAATCTCGTCCCGTTCAATCAGCTCCTCGGTGATATCTGATATGGCCACATCCGCATACGGGAACGGGGAATTGAACTTGCTCTTGTGCGGATCGAACAGGAGGAAATAACGGGAGAAACTTATGTAGCTATCTTCATCCATTATTCTCGGGACCTTGTCGGAGAAGTACAGTTCTACCGACCTTGCATCATCGAGAAGGAACCGGAATGTGCCCGGGCCGTACACCTTGTCCAGGATCTTGCTCTGAAGCTGCCTGAGCAGCTTCGCCCTGTCCTCCATGAGGACTATGTCCGAAACTCCTGCAAGTATTATCCCGTGCGAGAAGGGGCTGGGTTCGGGAGAATATTCGCGGATAGTGTAGTTCCCGGTGTCTATCACGTCCTTCACGTATTCCCGGGCATACGGGACATCCATCATCTCCTCCATTATTTCGCGGAAAGTCTCCTTCAGGACCGGGAAATTGCGGAATGACTCCAGGTACTTCAGCACCTTGTCACTCCTCAACTGCTGCCTGGCAACGGATATGTCATATCCCTTGTATTTCCTGAGTACCATCAGGGATCTTGCCGCACAGTGGCGGAATCTCTGCTTGAACACCTCGGTGTTCCATATCGATCTCCGGACCATGTCCTCGAAGTTGGCCTCGCTGACTGTCTTGATTCCCTCCCTGATGGGAATCCTTACAGATGATGTCAGCATGAAGCCGTCATCTGTCACTGTTATCCTCAGGTTCACGTTGTACTTGTTGGACATTGCCTGTGCAAAAGCACGTGACAGCGCATCATTCACCCTTCTCCCAAGAGGGACATGGAAAATTATATTGTAGTTGCCCGAATCGTCAGTGTACCCCTCTACATACAGGTGCGAGTCTGTGGGAATGTCGAATTTTGACTGGTTCTTCATGTAGGAGAGCATGCTTTCCGCACCGGACGCGTCAAGCATGTAATCCTCCATGAGCCAGTTCCTGACGTCATCGCCCTGGGCAAGTTTCCCGGACAGTTCCAGCCTGAATTTGCCGATCAGCCTTCCGAGATCGTAGCTCCTCGGGAGCATCTCACCCGTCCAGGATGGAACAGTTGGGCGCAACCCGACTGCATCCTTCACGAGAATCCTGTTCCTTGTTGTCCTGATATATAGATACGTCCTGGCTCCAAGCACAAAGACATCACCGGCCTTAAGCCTCTCCACAAACTTCTCGCTGAGTTGGCCGAGGTGTTTCCCCCTCTCGTTTATCACCTTGTAGTCGGACTCGTCAGGAATCGTTCCTATGTTCATGTAATATATCATCCGGGTGCTCTTCTTCTTCCCGAATCTTCCCTCAGACTTGTCGTACCAGATCTTGGGGTATATCCCGCCTGCATCAAGCGAGCCGGACAGGTAATCCAGGGAAGAAAGGTAATCATCCCTGGAAAGAGTATTGAAGGTGAATGATGACGTAATGACGCTGTATGCCTCATCCGCATCCCACGTTTTTTCAAGAGACATTCCCACGATGACCTGTGCCAGCACGTCCAGCGGGTTCCTCGGTATCCTGACAAGATCTATGTCCTTGTCATAAGCAGCCTTTGTCAGGACGGCACATTCCATCAGGTCGTCCAGGTCGAAGACAAGGAACCTGCCCATCGAGAGATCATGGATGCCATGGCCGGACCTGCCGATCCTCTGCAGTCCCTTTGAGACAGACTTCGGGCTCCCGATCTGTACAACCAAGTCCACGTAACCAATATCGATCCCAAGTTCCAGCGAGGTGGAGGTTATAACACACTTGAGTTCGCCATCCTTGAGCTTGTTCTCCACTTCGTGGCGAGTTTCCTTCCCGAGGGACGAGTGATGTGCCTCGATACTCTCAACGCCTCTGGCCTTGAGCCTGATGGCGACATGCTCAGTTGAACTCCTGGTATTGGTGAATACGATCGTTGTCACATGCTCAGCAATGTACCTGGCAAGCACGTCGTACATCATGTTGTTAGCGACTTCTGAACTGTACTGCGTGAGGTCACTCACCGGTGTCACTGTCCGCAGATCGAGGAATTTCTTGGTATCAACATCTATGATTTCATGGGGCCTTGGCTTCCCATCCTTGAAACCGCACAGGTACTCAGCAATGAGGTCGAGGGGTGCCTGTGTAGCGGACAGGCCTATCCTGATCAGGTTCCCGGAAAGTGCTTCCAGCCTCTCAAGGTTCACGGAGAGCAGGGAGCCCCTCTTTGTTGACGATATCTCATGGATCTCGTCTATTATTGCCCATCTAACGGAGGCAAACTTCTCCCTGAACTTCGGTGCAGAGAGTGCGAGGGAGAGTGATTCCGGAGTCGTTATGAGTATATTCGGCGGTTTCCTCAGCATCTTCTGCCTTTCGCTCTGCGGCGTATCGCCGGAGCGAACGCCAAGCGTGATCTTCTTCAGGTCCTGTCCTTCATCCCTGAGGATCTTGTAAATCCCATCAAGCGGTTTCCTCAGGTTCTTGTCGATGTCATTCGCAAGTGCCTTCAGCGGGCTGACATAAACGCAGTAAATGTTGTCCTCCAGTTCGTCATTCCTGGCAAGGGTCAGGAGCTCGTTGATGATGGAAAGGAAGCCGGTGAGTGTCTTTCCCGTGCCTGTTGGGCTCGAAACAAGAACGTTGTTCTTCTGGTGTATCAGGGGTATGGCCCTTCTCTGGGGCTCAGTTATCTCGGAATAGTTCTGGTTGAACCATCTTGAGATGACCTCGTCGAGAAACGGGAGGTAATCTTCCGATCTGAACTGTTGTAATTCTCCTTTTTCCATTTTGCGTAGTCCGGCACATAGTCAAAGTTTGTATATAATCATTGGCAGAACCGTTTGGAGATTAGTTCTCCAGATTAGCTGAAGCGTGATCATGTCGGGAAGAGGAATGCGGAAGTGAAGTGGACTGTTGCCCTGAATCCCGCTTACAGGCTAAAATGAAGAATGGAAAAACAAGGTGGAAATTCAGCCAATCCGGCTGTATCCACTCTCAAGGTTGTTGTAGTATCCGAAGTTCCACGTGACCGGGACATTCAGGGCAAATGGGGGCATGCAGCTCTCATTGAGCGATGTGAGTGGGAGAGTGGAATTCCCGTAACCCATTCCGTAAAGTGACCGGTTGAAGCTGTACTGGCTTATGGGAATACTGCGAAAACTGCTGGAACTCAAGCTGTTTGTAATTCTCATAGAGATCCGTTCTGCTGTACGGGATAGCAGCATTCAAGTACCTGTCTCCTGAACAGGAGGAGACGCTGCGATCAATGAGCTGTAAGACTTTTGAACTGTTTGCCGGTTCGTCTTCAATCAGGAATCATCATGATCAGGTCTGAATCAGAACAGGTTCTAAATCTCCTCAATAAGATGAACATTCCATACCCGGAAAAAATCATTGATGGTGCACGGACAGGGATGACGTAAATTCTTCAGAAAAGACAGCAAGATAGCACTTAAGCATGCATTCTCAAAAAAATCAAACTGCGGAACTCAAGTTTGAAGTATGGGGCAAAGGTGCCTGTCTATGAAGCAGAGGAGGCATTCCCTACTCTCTCCTCCATTCTATGGACTAGCACGGGCCCTGAAGAAAATACGGGCAGAATGGGAAAGCTCACTGGAGTTACGATCAGGCTCGTTATCATCATATTCATTGGGATCAGGGATATGCGCATGCATGCCGCCTAATATTCTTTTGAATTGTGAAAACCGCTGATCCTTTCCTTCCTGGTTATGCTGAAGGAGACCCTGCTTCCCTGCCCGGGAACGGAACCCGCCCTGTTTCCTGGCAACCACAACTGCACAGAATTACCGTCTGGCATGCTGACGTGCATCCTGTATATGTCCCCTTCAAACCCTGACGACATCACGGTTCCCTCCAAATGTGGTTCGGCGTCTGAAAACTCAAAGTCGGTCGGATAGAATGCGAACCTTTCACCGCCATCTTCCATGACATTGTATCCAAGGAATCTTGCAGACTTCTCGTCCTCAGGGGCGGAAAAGATGTCCTCAGGACTTCTCAAGGTGGAAAGGACACCGTTGAACATGAGGCCTGCCTTGTCTCCCATGTAGAACCCTTCCCTCCTGTCGTGTGTCACGTAAATCATGGTCAGCCCTATCTTTTTCGCAAAGGACTTGATTTCGCTTCTCACATTCTCCCTCAACTGGGAATCGAGTGAACTCATGGGCTCATCAAGCAGGAGAAGAGGCGGTGAGGGTGCCACGGATCTGGCAACCGCCACACGCTGCCTCTGTCCTCCGGAGATCCTGGAAGGGTATCTGTTGAGGAGATCAAGTATGCCCAGCATTTCTGAGAGATCCCTCACCCTTTCCCTGGCCTCTCTCTCCGGCACTCTCATGGATCGCAGGCCATATGCAATGTTGTCGTAGACAGTCATGTGCGGAAACAGCGCAAGGTCCTGGAAGATCATGCCTATATTCCTCCGCCTCACAGGCAAATGGGTCATGTCAGTTCCGCCCACCATGATGCTTCCCGAATCAGGAGTATCGAGTCCGCATATGTTCCTCAACAGGGAAGTCTTGCCTGACCCGCTTGGTCCCATCAGCGTCAGGATCTGCCCCCTTTCAAGGGCGATATCGATATCTCTCAGGCTGAAGCCACCCGGATAGGACTTCCCGAGCGCACTTATCTCAACGAAAGGCAACGAATCTCTCCCCCAGTTTCTGGATGATCACAAATGCAAGTATGCTGATGATCAGGAGGATCGTGCCCACTGCATAGGCGGGGCCGAAGAGCCTAATACCCTGCAGGGAATAGAGCATCACGGTAAGCGGAATAAACGACCCTGATGCCAGAAGGTTCGTGGATGAGAACTCTCCAATGCTTATGGCGAAACCGAACATTAGCGATGTGGCGAACGCGGATTTTGCCAGCGGGAGTTCCACCTCGAGTGAAGGGATGCCTTTCAGGATCATTGAGGCCTCACTCTGTGATACAGGGATGGTGGCGAACCCGTTGTCTATTATCCTCAGCACAACAGGGATGGCGACCGATGCCTGCGCAGCAACAATGAGGACCCAGATCAGGTTTCCAGGTGCACTGATCCCGAAAACCACCAGTATTGCGAATCCCATTATCACCGCGGAGATAACCAGCGGCACGTACTGGAAACTCTCTGACGCCAGGAATTTTCCGCCTCCCAGCCTTCTCTTGCCTATCACCCAGACGATGCCTATGGCGGTGACCATGGTCGCAGTAACCGTGCCATAAAATAAGGTGTTCATGACTGCTCCCTGAATGGAAATTCCTATGGAGGAAGAGATCTCTCGGGAGACAAGATACCTGTAGTTATCCAGGCCCAGCACGCTTGATCCACGGACCTCCAGTGAGTTTATGATCAGTGAAGAAAGCAGGTAAACTTCTGTTGCCACCCATAGTATTGCGTATGCAATTCCTGCAAGAAAGAAGAGGCTCCGGTATGGTGTTCCGTTTCTCTCCCTGTTTCCGGTCGAGGTTGTCCTGACCATGCGGGACGAGTAGAGGAGGTATATTGCAGCAGGAATAAGGAGAATCAACGCTTCCGTTATGGAGAAGAATATCGCAGCCGGCAGGTTGTATGTCCTGTATTCGAAATAAATCCATGCATCCAGCGTGTATGACCCTATTCCGCCGATAATCAGGGGGGCAGCAAACCCCGTGAATGAATATATGAACGCGAGAATGGCGCCACCGAGTCCCGAGATTATTCCGTCCCTTCCCCAAAGAGAATAAAAGCTCCTGAATGTGGAGGAGTTCAGGGTGGAGGCAGCCTCCTCAAGGGATACATCCGCCCTCTCAACAGCAGTCTTCGTGAAGAACGCTACGAGGGGGGCGTTGAAGAAGGTATTCACAACAAGGATTCCTGGAAGCCCGCCTGACAGGTAGCCTGAGAAAGGAAGTATTGAACTTGCCGCTGATCCATTCCCGAAGCCGGAGAGAACTGCAAAGACCACAATCAGGGAAGGCAGGAAGAATGGAACCAGTATGAGTGAATTCAACGCCCTCTTCAACCTGAACTCATACCTGCCAAGGAAGATCCCGAGGGGAAGTCCAACGACAAAAGAGGCGAGTGCACTCAATACGCCCTGGGTGATGGAGTTCCAGATGCCCCTTCTTACCAGTTGCGCAGTTGGGGAATTCCCGGTGATTTCGGAAAAGAATGAAAGGGAGAAATTTCCATGCACAAGCACCAGGAATGGATATACGGCGACCAGAAGTATGAAAATTGTGGGCATGGAGACGAATACCCATGCCGGTAGTTTTCCTCCAGTGATTATACCATTACGTTCAGCCATTCAGTCTCCCATTGGGTCAGGTTCTGTTCAACCGTATATGAACTCATGTACTGGTTCAATGCCAATATGTCCGCCTGGTTCTGCACAGAGCGGAACGAAGCAGGCAGGCTCACGGTGGAGTTTGCGGGAAACATGAACTCGTTATTCGGGATTTCGTTCTGGACCGTTGGGCTGAGGAAGTAATTGACGAACTCCCTGTCGAGGTTCAGGTTCCTGCTCCCGTTGACTATGCCCAGGCCGTAGATCGATCTCCAGCCGTAGGCTTTTCCTGCATGGAACGTGACTGTGGAACCCGTAGTGTTGTTGTAACCCCAGACCTTGTTGTATGCCGGATCAGTCAGGTAACTGACAAGGAGGTTTGTGTCGGGCCCAGTGGAATACTGGCTCCAGGCACTGCTCCAGGAGTCATATATGTGTCCTTTCATGTATGGTGCCATGGACGTCCACCATTTAGTCCAGTTCTCATGTAATACGTAGGTATAGTAGGCTATTTCCCATAGGAGGAACTCCTGGCCTGTCTCTGAAAATTGAGGGTACTCCACGAGAAGGTTGGATGCAAGGGTGGTGTTGTTGATGATGTCTCCAAAGGACGGCTGGAAAGTCTGATTATGCAGGAATGGCTTGTAGTAATCGATTCCAAGGTAGGAGTATTCATAAGGTGTCAGGTAACCCGACGTGGAACCCATCTCGCTGAGAAGGGTTGAATTCACGTATTTCTCGGCTGGAGGAACATATTTCACCAGCAATCCGTTTGAAACAGCTGTCAACCCGTTTATGTTGTCAAGCCCAATCACTATGTCAGCCTTCGGATTGCTCTTTTCAGCAAGGAGCAACTGAAGCAGGTTGGACTCATTCTTCACTTCCAGGTTCACGTTGTACTTCTTCTCGAATGTGCCAAAAACTACGCTCAGGGCATGCGATGTGTTGATTCCAGATGCCATGAACCCGTCATAGGTGTAGACGACAAGAGTTCTGGAACCCTGGTCCTGTCTTCCATTCTCTATGGTGTAGAAAACGGTGAAGCCAGAAACAACAATCACCAGTGCTATTACAAGTGCTATTATCTTGTGGCTATACGGTCTATACTTCTTTCCATCTGTATCATTTTCTCTCACAGGATCCATCATATCATCCTGCCAGAGTAGACGCTTCAGAAACACGCTTTCCTTCGTCGGCATTACCCGCTTCAGGTTCAAGGGTCGACAGCAATGTTATTGCTGCCCTCTCAGCATTTTCCTGGGCTCCCCTAGCTGACTCATGATTTGATCTGGTGATTTAACCTTATTGGGAGGGGTTATGGGGAGTGTTGAGCATTGAATGACCGATCTCTCAAACAGGGTGTTTGCTGTTCGTTATCTCCGCGCGTCCTGTACGATATGATGCCTTTTACTTGAGACTACTGATCTGTAGCGAGAATTGGCCTGATCGTGGAGTTTCCTTACGAACCGCATTCGTGTTATGGAAGCAATGCATTTTTTCTCGTCCTCTCTTGTGGAGGGAATTTGAACTGTGCCACTAACCAAGATTCTGTGACATAAGTGGTCTATCCGTTCACAAGCATCAGGTTCTGAAGCAGCCCCTTACACAATCATGATATATCGATCCGATCCTTTCTCCTCTGGAACCTCATTCGCCATGTTGGTCGTTTGTCAGAAGAGAATCCAGCTTCAGAATTGCTCCTCCTGAGGTATCCAACGGGATCATCCATGAATCTCCGGATTATATCCCTCCATCCTTTCTCCCATCCTATGCTGGAGTTCTTCTTGGGCATGATGGATATGCCAGTGTTTTCTGAGAAGCCATCAGGTATGCTTTGACCTGAGCAATATCTGTCCAGTCTGGCACCTGCAATATCCATCCTGAGTCTTGAGATCGTGTCAAGTGCCTTCCTGTATGCATCCTTCTCGATCCAAGAGAAACGGCACAGCCGATGTATATCCTTGTACCGAGATTCATCAAAGCGAACGAAAAGACAAACTGTTCTCTCTTCAAGGATTCTCCCTGTTTCTCCATAATTGATCTGCAATGCTCTGTCACTGTCAGTGAATAAACTTGCCCATCATCCACAGAATGGTGGGAAGAACCGAAACTTCTATCTACATCAAACGTCTGAAATCTTACATGACTAGAAGGATTCTTCTGACTGTCATGGTGTTTACAATACTGGCAATACTCGGATTCCAGGCTTTTGTTCCTGTTGTGCATCAGGCGCATGCGGGAGGTTATACTTCCACCGCGGCAAGCACACCTGTAATGCTGAATACAGAATCATGGGTATATTACAGCGGACTGAACGGCATATCTAACGCGAATGGACAGTGGCTTGTTTCAGGGATATCTGCAACCCTGATGAGCTGGGAACTGCAGACAGCAGGCATGAGCCTTAATGACCCTGCAAACGGGTTCAATGGGCAGCCCGCATCATCTTCACAAGGTTCCCTTGCCGCGTACGAATCAGACGTACAGT
>JAJYUI010000011.1 GCA_021792595.1 Thermoplasmata archaeon
ATCTAAATTCATAAAAATCAAAATGAATTTACTACACTTTTGGCAACATAAGGATCACCACTGTCCACCCATCCCTTGACTCTGAATTTTACGAATTTTTGAATTTTAGGTATTTTCTAAGTTCCCCAAGCAATAATTTTTATGAACTTTACTCTGAACTTATGAATTTTGCTTCTGAATGAAGTTTATATTCCTGAATCCAACGTAAACCGTAGGCTTCCTTCCAAGCACTTTGATTTCAATTATCACGATCTCATCCCTGTCCTCCAGAGTCTGTAATATCATATCCATGTCTCGTGCGATTATATTAGCTCTCCTCATGAGATACGACCTTCTGACAAATTTCCTGTCCTCAGGCTTTGCTTCGTCATTTATGAAATACTCAACAATCGGTTCTCCTAACTCGTCTGTTGTTGTCCTCGTCCTGATGCAGAATCTCTCCTCAATCGGTGCTTCCTGATATTTTCTGATCATGCTCTTCCTTTGACCATCAATCCTCTTAGTTTGTGCCTTGTCAGATGACTGTAGTGAAGTGAATTTATCGTAGGCTTCAACCATCGCCTGCTTGTATGCCTCAAGCTCCTTCATTGTTCTTTCAAGATCCACGGCATCGAGTTGCAGAGTTTTCACTCCATTCATTTCAGTCCATCCCCCTCTGGAAGCACAATTTACCATCGATAGCTTGAGAGTGATCTTCGGCCACTTTTTCATGGCTTGGATCTCGATAGGTACGCTCTCAATGTCTTCCCATTCATTCTGTTGCTGATCGTGAATTGGTGCCATAGTCTGATCATATAATTTCTTAAATTCCTCAGTTGCACTCACGTTCTGAATCTCTCTGATTTCAGCCAACGCTCTGCCGATCTCTTCAATATAATAGTCCCTGTCGTGATTATCATAAAAAATGCTCTGGTATGGTGTCTTTTCCACTGGAATGAAGAGCAATCTGAATGCCAATCCTTGCATCCAGAAAGAGTCGGTGATAATCTTCAAGAACTCTGGAGTACCGAGAAAGATAACGAACGCAACAACCGGTGGGTATTCTTCTCTTCCCCTCTCCTTAGTGACGTACGGAGGTATGTTGCCATCTATCAAAAGGCTCAGGAACTCGTAGATATTTCCACCTCTGCCCGTAGCCTCTTTAACCAGATTTGAAATCTCATCTCTCATTATGAATACGAAGTATATTTGTTCTGGATTTTTTGATTTGAACTGGCTAAGATGCTTCTGGAGACCTTCTGTGGTGAACCGGGATTCGTAAGACATGGAACCCGAGGAACCCGAAAAGAAGCGCCTGTAGCACTCTTCCAGTGTATCAACGAATGGGGTTTTGTACGAACTGCTCGGTGCAATTAGTAAAAATTGAAGATTAGCTCTGACCGGAGCAAGCGCATCATCTCTGAAGATCACATCCTTCAGGGCCATTGAGATTAGAATCTCTGCCCCAGCTTTGCAGACACTTGGTGAAGCATGCGTCAATCTCTGCAGGTCGTCTGCGATGATTTCTTTGAGCATCATATCTTCCTTCATTGCCCTTGTTCTCCTTTCTTTAGTTTCCACTCCCGGACGGTGCCGTAGATATCCCATCCTGGTCTCTCTTTTCCCCCGAAATAATCTAGCTTTGGCCCGGGGCCAGTCCTGTCCACGAGCTCATAAAATTCGTCAGGCTTTCTGGAGTGACCCCTATTCTTTGCCAGCAGTAATGTGCTTGCTCCTGTCCAACCCTTGAACAACGGCTTTCCTTTGAATGCCAAAAGGCAGTGCTCTGTTTGACCCTGCAGATATGCGCCTACGCCCAACTTATCCTTGCCCCATGTAAGTGTAGTCTTGTATTCGAAACCATAAGCCTCAATAATATCGAAACTTACTCTCAGAAATGCGTTGGTAGTCCAAAACCACAGAACGCAGTCATCTTCTGCTGGTAGCTTTATATTTTTAATCTCTTCAATGCTCATTCTCGGATAATCCCCAATGACCCTGCTCTGCCACGCATCTCCGTTGGGGCTTCCTCTGTCACCGTAGTCCCAGGGAACGTCCATAACAATTGTGGAATATCTCCTCTTGGGAGGTTCTAATTGACGGATTCTCTCCTCGAGTTTCTTCATTCGAGCCTCGTATTCCTCTCTCTTGCTGTATTTATTATAAATTCTCCCGATGGTTTCCTCACCAGTCCGTAGCTTCCTCAGATCTACCGGTTGTATCCGATCCTGGTGGTTCAGGATGTACTGCGCCATGCCTACCTTGCCGGTTGAAATTTTGAGCTCATCAGCAATGGTCCTTTGGATGTTGATGGGCTCCGTTTTATCAAAAATTGATAAAACGGAATCATCTTTAAACTGCTTTAATTTGGCAAGCTGTTTTTCCCTTGCTGTTTTTGCAAGATCCAACAACTTTTGCCTTTTTAGCAGGAGCTCAATTTTTCTGAAATCGGGGAGGTTTCGCCGTGCTATCTGCTGGGTAATGACCCATGCCAAGGCATCCTCCCTGCTTGTGAATGGTACCTCCTCTACTTTGTAAGGTATCCCCTGTTCTTTGCAGATTTGAAAGCGATTATTTCCATCAAGAATTATCCCCTCCTCCCGCCACACTACGATTGGAGAGATGCACCCGTGCTCAGCAATATCATTCTTTAGTTCCTTCAAATCATCCGGAGGCAACGGTCCGGCTAAGTCTTGAAACTCCGGATCCCTAAGAAGTTCGGAATTTACAAGGGTGACTAACTCCATTTAGATCACCTCCACTGTCAGAATTGAGGATTTCATCACGATTAACTGGCTCTGGGATGTTTGAACTCTGATATCATACATTCCAAGCTCGATAAGTCTCCCCTGCAATGTAGAACCGTTGACAAGAGAAATCTTCACTACTTTGCCGATTAACTCTTTCGTGAAGCTGTCCTTTGTGTACCTGTGTGGCTTTTCCTCACTACCTTTAAATGCTTGATTCCGATTATTATGTGTCATCCTTTATCACCTCCCTTTTTTTTAATTCACCGTTTCCTGTGAGTACTTCTGAAGAAACCAATCTAACAGACTTTCAAGCTCCTTCATCTGCTCCTGCTTCTCACTGCTCTGCATCATTTTTCCTCACCACTTCAAGAAGCAGATGATCCTTGTCCAACGCCGATATGATGACCTGATCACAATCCAGTGCATCCATGTTTTCAAGTAGCACCGGAGGGATCGAGACCATCCTACTGTCGCCAACCCGATTTAAGAATTTTCTCCGGATTTTTATATCCATTTTTATCACCAAATATAGAATACAAGTAGAGTATATTTCGAGAATGTCAGAACTTCGTTATCCACGATAAATAAATGGTGCAGAATAGAAATTTAAATACTTTCAGAATATTCTGAAATTATCATGAAGAAGAGAGGAGATGGCAAAACCAGAGCATACATCCTGAACCTTCTCAGGCATGTAGGTTATATCAACGAATACGACCTTTCCTACAGAATTGCAAAGAGATTCCATGAGAAGAGAATGCGTCCGGCAGACATCAGGAAGCTCTTCATAAAGCCGTTAATCGAATTGCACTGGCTCGAAGAGATGCATGTTAAGGATGAGATTGTCTATGCACGGATAGGCGATCTCTACTCTCATATCTCACCAGAGGAGACCTTAAGAGACCAATTCCCCTATGTCCCTCAGCCAGAAGACATTTTGAGTCCAGAAGAAATGAGAATGCAATATCTGAGGACTATGGAGCAAGAAGAACCGTATTTCAGTGAGGAAGAAGAGGAAGAATACGATGAATTCTATAATGAAGAGCTCAAGAAATTCATAGAACATCAAGAATATCAAAATAATCTGGAGGAGTGAGTTAATATTACTCTCTCTCCTTCAATGACCTGAGAATCCTTAATAGAAGCTTGTCCATCAACTCTTTATCATCCTTGATTGCATCAAGCAACGCTTTCTCAGATTCATTGAGATCAAGCTTTTCCAATATATTCAGAGTCTTCTCTTCTTTCTCGGTTATCTCTTGCAATTTCGCCTTGTTCAGAGGAAGAGCGCATCTCTTGCAAAAAACAGCATCAGATGTATTCACAGTCCCGCATCTCTCACATACTCTTGGAAGCTCATCGATATGCATTTTCTTGTTATCCTTGACTTCAATGCCGTACGCCTTAAGAATTGAATTGTCAACATCCTGATCAGAAAGATGCACATACGTTTGAGTCTGCTTTGAACCGTGAACCCAGCCCATCTGTCTCTCGAGAGGCGCTTCTTTAACATCCCTCGCCAATAATGTTGCCCTCGTATGTCGGAATAGATGCCAGTGAATCCTTCTGTTGATTCCGGCTCTTACAGATGCATTCTGCAATACCTTGACAGCAGTATCATAGTCCATCGCTTCTCCGTTGAATTTGTACTTCCCGGAATCGATCTTGATGAAAAGCCATGCAGATGGATTATCTCTCAGAGGATGTCTCGCTATCCAATCATTGAATAATGCTACAGAGTCGCCAACACATCTTACCTTTCTCTCCCCCGTCTTGCCAGTGACGTGCAGAATCAAGCCGTATTCATCAACTATAACATCCCTTATCCTCATTGTCAGAAGCTCAGATATCCTGCATCCAGAATCATAAGCCAAAGCGATCAAGAACTTATCTCTGGGCGATACTGCATGAGTTGTGAGTGATCTCACTTCTGACTGTGTAATGATATCCTCCGATCGTTTGTTAGCCTTTAATTCCCGCTTCTTCAGGATTTCTGCAATCTCAGGCGTCAGAAGACCTTTCCACTTGTAGAATCGCTTTAAAGCTATCCTGAAGTCGTTGATTGTGTTCTGTGAGTATTCAGATCCTCTCCTTGATGTTGTCGTTTTAAGATTGGCCACAAACTTCTGAACACTTTTAAGATCAGGATGCAAGAACGAATCTTGCATCATTTCAGTTGTCAACCTCAATCTTACCGCATAGAAGAAGATTCGATGCGATGACACATCTTCAATCTTGACGGAATCAAGAAATTCTGTTATAGCATCCTTCGCAGATTGAGAAATATCCGCTTTCTCAAGCCGAGCCCTCTCCCCTTCGAGATTCGATCTCATATCATATACTGTAGTGTCCATGAGAATGATAACCTTATCTTTTATTAAAAGATTATCTGGAAGCAAATTTCAAATTCTCGGCCGGAGCATTTATACGCGTTAAAAGCAGTAAATTGGATATTGCGACCATCGCCATGAATGGCATTGTCCCACTTGTACAACTTTGCAACCAAACATGACTTTATGTTTATCAGTTGCACTTCCACGATTGAAAGTTAATTAACATGGATCTCCTCAACATATAGTGGATAGATTTGGAAGCCAGAACTACTCCGGAAATATTAGATTTACAGCGAGATTTGATACTTCGCCTTAGAATTCCCTGGTAGAACTATAGAATTTAGTTCAGATAGGTTGCTCCACTGGTTCCCGTGTTACCAGTTGGAGCAAACTTACCCACACGATCCTGAAGAGATTCATTAACATTATCCACGCTGAAAGACCAATAACAATGCCTGAGAATGAAAATGTCTTCAATTATCCAGGCGTTTCATCACGGCTGCTCACTACCATGATCCTGGTATTTGTCGTTGAACTGGCATTTGCATTCTTTTCCAATCTTGGTGTGTTATTTTTTGTTTTCAACGGTACGCAAACAACAACTTATCAATCTTACACACTCCGTACCATCGTTTTCAACTCGGTTTATGATGTCATTCTGTTCATTGTTCTGTATCTCTTGATTAGTGTGATGCACCAAGACTCAACGGGGTCCAAAGGAAGTCTGCTCCTGTTATTCCCATTCTTCATGGTTTCCTATCTTAGTACTCTTCTGGGTAATGTCATATACGTTCTGACTGTACAACAAATTCTTTTCCCAAGCAATCTTAGTACATCCACATTCCTTATACTATATCTCCTTCTTGAACCAATTTCTTCTTCCGTGGTACTTGCGTTCTTCTGCACAATGGTGGTGTTGGCTGTGGAAAAGCGCAGGTCTTCACCTCTTGCATGATGCACGCAATTCATGTTGGATTTTGAGCGGAAACTGTAGATTTTCATCACCACGGCGCCTGAAGCAAAACAATAGAATTTATGGAAGTGTATGTATTGGACATGTTCATTGAAAGTTCACATGGTTCCCGGATCAAACGACGATATTATTCTAGTCTCTCCCTGCCGTGTTGAGAGAAGGAAGGGAATACTTACTCTGGATTCGAAAGGGATCAATTTCATTTCCAGGCAGTCAGGCAGGCAGAAGGAGTACCGTATTGACCTGAAATTCGAGAATCTAGTTTCAGTGTCCATTGAAGGATCACTCAGGAAGAAACTCGTGGTCACCGCCAGAGGGAGTCCTCCCGAGAGCCACTATTTCTCAGTATATGAACCTGACACATGGAAGGATCACACCGCAATTGCAGCAAAGATTTACAGGTCCTTCACGGGGGCAGGAATGAAGAGAACAGTTCCCCCGGTTGCAAAGCCTCCTGCCGGAACACCTCCGCCAGCCAAGAATGTCCATGCTCAGCCAACGAGGGTTACTGCGCCACCTCCAGTGGTCCAGCCACAGCAGGCTAGGGGCAAGCCCCCGCCTCCGGTGAAGCCTGCAGCGCCGAAACAGGTGCAGAAACCGCCACCGGGGCCGGCCGCATCACGTGGGACGGGCGAACCATGGCCATCCGGGCAGGATTATGAGCAGTGCTTCCAGTCTGTGAAGTACAGCCTGCACAAGTCCCTGGGGGACATAGCAAACGGAACTGCAGTCAAGAACCCGAAGTCGCCCGTATGGTACGTTTACGCCTCTGGCAATTACGGGGCAGTTTACAAGATGAAGACCCCTTCCAGCTTCTATGCACTCAAGTGCTTTACAAGGAAGACTCCAAACCTTTCATGGAGGTACCAGAAGATCAGCGACTACATGGGCAAGGTAAAGAAGAAGCTGGACTTTCTCGTTGACTTCCAGTATTACGAGAAGGGAATAAGAACGATGAAGGATCCATCAAGGTACTACCCGGTCCTTAAGATGGCGTGGATTGATGGTGTGGGCCTGAACAGGTTTGTCACGGAGAACATATCAAAGCCGAAAATCATAAGGTCGCTTGCGGACGAGTTCCTTGAGAACCAGATATATCTAAGGAAGGCGGGGATGGCTCACGGGGATCTTGCGGGTGATAACCTCATCATAGATTCCAGCGGGAGACTGAGGCTCATAGATTATGATGGTGCATTCATCCCTGATTTTTCAGGAAAAGCTTCCACCGAACTGGGACATGCGGATTTCCAGCACCCTTCCAGATCTAGCTCGGATTATTCACAGGAGACTGACAATTTCTCAGTCCTTGTAATCTACCTCTCCCTGATTGCAGTATCAGAAGAGCCGGCACTATGGGACATATTCAACAACGATGATCCGGACTGCCTCCTGTTCAGGAAATCAGATTTCAAGGACCCCGGGAATTCCAAGGTCATAGGGCACCTGGAAAGAAACGGGGGCAGGAGGGTCAAGGAACTCACATATCTTCTGGTCGATTCCATTGCCGAGGACCCTCTGTGGAAAGGATGTTCAGCACCACAGATCAGGTCCGTCAGGTAGTCTTTCCATCAGTCTGAAAACGTGATGACCGCCGCGGTTATGTCGTCGTTTCTCATGACACGCCTGTTAATCAGGTCGGCTATGGCCTTCCTGAGATCGCCGGGGTTTTCTAGGAGAATTTCCCACGGATCGTCGCTCGCGTTCCTCAACAGCCACATTGCCACGGCATCCGTGGCGAGGATCATCCTGTCCCCTTCCTCTATGACCCCCCTGACGGTGTGAACCTGCGGCGTGCTGGTCCTTGCATCTATCTTGGCTGGATATCCCTGTCCGCTCCAGAGGAGCTTGGGGTTCAGCCCGAATTCCCTGTGATCCGATATGGGGAAGGACACTTTCAGGCTGCTGTCCACCACAAAGAGGCAGCTGTCTCCAACTGCGGAAGCAACGAATTCAACCCTGTCTCCAACATACCTCATCTCCAGGAGCAGCAGCGTGGAATACGAACCCATCACCGCCTTGTTCTTGAGGAACCAGGGGAGGGTTTCCCACTTGATTCCGGTGTACCACTTTTTCCTTGCATCCTGCTGCGCCGATGCCACGACTCCCACTGGATCTTCAAAAAGGCTGTCGCCTGAATCAACATAGGCTCCAGTCAGGGAGGAAGCCCACAGCTCGGCATACGCCGAGCCGCTCGCACCATCAGCTATCGCAAACCTCAGGGCATCGAGGTTGTAGCTGATGGAATCCTCATACTCGTTCTCCTTGTTGCCAAGCTTGCACATGTGGAAGTCGTTGATTTTCAGCCTCTATCCACCCTTACTGAAGATTGCTTGTCGGTGTCCTTGTACCGATGTCCAGCAGTTCTATCAGCTCGTCAAGTCCTGCGTTGTAAACATACCCTCTTGAGTCTCCGGATACAGTCAGTCCCCTCTCTTCCGCTGACCTGACGAACGGTTCAGGCAGCACGCTTGACATCTCGAACAGCTGCTTTGCAAACTTATCCGTCGTCGGCAGCACTGATTCTGTGTCAGGAAAGATAAGCGCAGGCTCATTCTTGGACTCCGACAGGTGGCAGTTCCACAGCAGAACATTCCCATCGCTGGTGGACATGTCCATCAGTTCAAGCGACAAATCATGAGGATCGCCGTCAGTTGCCGCACCATCAGTGATGTTAATCAGTACAGGCGGAAACGAGTCGGGATGTTCAGCTATCCAGTCATCAACCCAGCCCTTCGCCAGCTCGAGAGCCTTCACCATAGGGGTGTTGGAATTCGCGATAGGTTCGAACCAGATCGGGAACTCAAACTCGGTCTCCATCTCGTTTCCCTCAGGGTCAGTCATCTTCCTGGTTCTCTTCTCCATTCTGAGTGGAGTTTCCGATAACTTGGAAATAGGAACAAGGGTGGATCCGCTGATCAGGGAATCGGCAGTTTCCGCCTGGAATCCATAGCCTATTATGCCGATATCGAAGTAATCGCGCACTCCGTCAGTTTTAGTGCAGCGGTAGATCAGTTCATAGATCTGCCTGTTGACCGCGTCGCACGCTTCAAGTGCCTTGGATCTGTCGGAACCGCCAAGCTTGTGGCTCATGGACCTTGACTGGTCCAGGAGGAATACAAAAAGTCCTGGGCTTCTCCTGCTTATCTCGGATGAGTATGACATGGTAACCCTAACGTGCTTGCCTGTTATATAACTTTATCAGTTTAGCGTGCAAGACCGTATTTTGCCTAATCGGCCATATATTACCGCACTGCGGTGATCAACGTAAGGGTGTCCACGCTGCCGCTACTAAAAATACTTATCCATTCATCACTGGACGCGCTGATAAGAATTGTCGGATGAAATTATAATTGCCGGAATTGGGGGGAGTCTTAGGAAGGAGTCATACAATGCGTTCCTGCTCAGGGAGTCTGCACGTCTCATGCCGGAAGGATCAGCGCTGAAGATAATTGACATTTCCAGTCTTCCAATGTTCAACGCAGACAGGATCGGAAGTCGTTCCGAGGTAGTCGATGCTTTCAGGGAATCCATAAGATCTTGTCACGGGCTGCTGTTTGCAACCCCTGAGTATAACTATTCCATTCCGGGATTCCTCAAGAACGCAATAGATGTCGCCTCCATACCTTCCAGCACATCTCCGTTCAGGAACAGGGCGGCCGGGATCATCAGTGCATCCCAGGGCCATTTTGGAGGCATGAGGGCACAGTACCACCTGAGGCAGGTCCTGGTCTATCTCGAAGTGATCCCGCTTGCACGCCCCGAATTCTTCGTTCATGACGCAAGGTCAAAGTTTGGCAGTGATGGCATGATCGTGGACGAAGAGTTGAGGGAAAGGCTGCGGAAATACCTGGACACTCTCGTAACCTTCACGAGGAAGGTGTCAGGAGACATCCTGGAGTCAGGGCAGTGACACAAGGAAGTAGTAGGAGAAAAATGCGGAGAAGAAGATCAGGATAACCGAACTGAATATCCTGAAAGCGTTCCTCGCCCTTTCTCCATACTTCATGATGCTGTACCGGACAGTAAGCGAAAGAAATACTACCCAGGCAACTATTCCCGCAAAGAGGAAATAGAAGGGGTAGTAGCCAAACTTCTGCACGAACGCAATACCAGCCGTAAGCCACCATCCAATCTGGAAAGGGTTCACAAGTCCCATGAATAGCCCAGTTGGGTATCCTCCCCGCACATGCTCCTCCTCCTTCTCATTTCCGAGGAGAATAAGCAGTGAGAGTATCGCAAAAAATATCGCTCCGGCCAGGTAAAAATACGTTTCGTATGAGTCCAGTGGGAGCAGTCTGCGCAACGTGAACGTAATTATCATGAGTGTGAAGTCGGCAGTCATAGCCCCCATTCCAACCATTATGCCTGCCATGGATGAGCGTGATGCCCTGTTGACCAGCACTGCAGTGACCGGGCCGGGAGGGGCAGCAAGCGATACGCCGAGAAGGAGGCCAATCAGTGCGACAAGCAGGTAGTACATTCCGGGGACGCCAGTCCGTCACGGGATTTAATTCTCACCGGTAATACGATCAACAAAACAAGTATTATATTAGAAATGAGATAAGAGGAACAGGTGAAACAGACGGTAACGGCTTTTATTCTGATGAACTGCGTTCCGGGAAAGGAGGACGAGGTTTCCAAGAAGCTAACAGACATAGACTGCATAAAGGAGACCTATACCCTTTTTGGAGAATACGATCTCATTTCGAAGATTGAGGCCGAGGACTACAAGGAGCTAGAGACTGTTGTATTGAGCAGGATACGATCAATTCCAGGAATCGTGGAGACCAAGACTCTGACGGGAATAAAGTTCTGATCAGAGGCCCCCGAAAACCCTTTTCTTGATAGACATGGGCATGAGTTTGGAGAGGGTCATAAGTTTCTCCACCGATCTTACGCCCTTCCTGTGCATCCTGCCATGCAGGCGATGATGCTTCATCAGCCAGGGCCTGATCTCCTCGTCCCATTTCTTCTGGTAGTATGACGGATCATTCTTGGCAGCAGCAATCCCGGCAGAATATCCGGACCAGAATGCACCCTGGAGCCCACCGGCCGTTGTATTGAGGACGGCATTCACCATGTCGCCGGTGTAGTATGATTTTCCATTCACGACCGTGGCAGCCGGTTCCGTAAGCGGAATCTGGTGGGCCATCGTGTGCTGCATCTTCCCATCCACTTCCGGAAATCTTCTGGTGAACTCATCCAGAACTGCCTTGGGCTGCGATGCCTTCAGCGGATAATAGCAGACCCCGACCTTCCTAGTGGTGGGAGACTCCGCGAAGTCCCATACATATCCTCCTGGCACCAGGTCCGAGAACCAGAGTACCATCTGAAAATCCTTCCTCGGCGGAAGTTCCCTTGTCTCCTCATAAGCAACCAGTGCCTCGCTCTTTCCCAGTTTCCTGCCGAATGCCGACTGCGGCCCGGCAGCATAAATGATGTGATCTGCTTCAATATCTCCATCTGAGGTGTGTACAACGCTTCCCTCAACGAAGTTTACAGAAGTCTTTAACCTGTAGTTCAGAGCCCCTTCCATCTCATCTGCAAGAAATTTCTCGTACTTCGTAAAGTCGTAAACTAGGCCAACCGGCCGATCGTACTGCAAAGACACGTCCTTTCCGCTATCAGTACGGAAGCTTATGCCGCTGATTTCGGACGAGACAATCTTTGGGTCCCTAGGCATGCCGATCCTGTCTACCCACATGAGGCTCACTGCCCCGGTCGACCTCACAGGAAGCCCGATCTCTCCCTTCCTGTCAAGAATCACGTAGTTCTTCCTTGAACGTTTCAGGGCAATGCCTGCGCTCAGTCCTGCAGTTCCGGCCCCTACTATGACGGCGTCAAATTTCTCCATTGGATTCTTCCAACTAAATTGCAGGTTGAATGTAAACCTTGTGAACTCTTCCAGGAGTCATGATCCGGCATTGTAAACAGGAATGAATGGGCGTGAGAGCAATGTGCTACGCTTTCTCTCACAGAAGACCTAGGATTTCATCGAATTTCCTCGCCCTACTGGATTGCGTGAACCATTCCGCATTATTCCTTTGGCACGGCTTGTTGTCAACCCATATGCTCATGATCCCCATCTCCCGCGGCTGAACCACGTCCAAGATGATATTGACGCCAATCATCCGCGACTCCGGGAAGGTTGATGCCACGCTCCTTGCCTGGCCTGGCCCTTGGGTACTCCTCACTCCCGCAGCTGTGATCGGTACAGCAGTCTAGGATGATTCAATCTGCTGGCTCACTTGTCTTTACTCGTCCTTATGATAAATCTGGAGTGAAAACATGAACGGCCACAAGGTTTCAGATTTGGCAGTATTCCTCCCCAGATGCTTTCTGATAATGTATGCCACTCTTCCAGTCATTGACGTAATGAAGATATTTCCAGTAACCGCTGCCTCACCGCAGTTCATGTACACCATGATTGGTGCCTCAGTGCACTCATTGTTTCTTTTCACGTTATCCATAGATTCTCCTTCTTGGAGACGGGAATATGTCCCTTAAGAGACTGGCAATCATATCCCAGACGAATCCAGGAGGCTCTAAGTCAACCACAAGAGAGAAACGGCAGTTCCAACCGGATCATACAGGTCTAGAGAAAACAAGAGTGCGAGGGGAGGGATTTGAACCCACGAACCCCTTCGGGACAGGATCTTAAGTCCTGCACTGTTAGCCAGGCTTAGCTACCCTCGCTGCCAATCGGATGATACACTTGGATTATATCAAGAGTACTGAGAATTGAAATGGAGGTGCGGCTCTGCAAGTTCCCGAAACACCATGGGACTTCTTGACGGCCATGAAGCCCAGAACAATTGTTCCTGCAATCCAGGCGCGGAGGTCAGGGCATGAGCCATCAGGATATACAATTGGATGCATCCCTTGCTGGATTACCTCTTCGCATGCTCAAGCTTTGCCCTGCCTTCCATTCTCTCCTTCACGAATGCATACATTGCATCGTAGAACGGGAACTGGAGCCTCATGTTCTCATGGTCGTCCTTCGCGATCTGCCTGAAACCAAGTGCAGCGGCTTCCAGCCCCGCAGATTCCGGCGGTGCATCCGGCATGTTTGCGTCTGCCCCCCTGACAATCCTGGCGAACTCCAGGAGTGCAGGGTCCCTGAGATCGTACTTCCTGATGACCGCGTCGAAGCTCACGTATTCCTTTCCGTCTTCCTCATAGTGGAAGATCTCTGCTCCCGGGGTATCGAACGGTATTGCGTTTTCCGTCCTGGCCACTTCCAGGACTTTTTCCCTGGGAACAAACAGGAACACAGGTTCACTGTCCACAAACCTGGATATCACCCAAGGGCATGCGATCCTGTCAACCTTCGCCTTTTCTCTGGTTACCCACTTCATCTGCAGACATACAGAATAGCGGTATAATGTCTTTGATTACCACTCTCAAGCGGTCAAGACAACAATCCCTGCAATCAGGTTGCCAAGAAGAGAGTGATGATACATTAATACCCAAATCCCCATAATGTGGCTTATGGCAATCCCTGGTGGAATTCCTGAAAACGCGGAGCTCGTGGATTTCGAGATTGAGAAGGACAGCAACTGGGCGGTGGTTAACCTTAAGGACGGCTCGAAGCTGGAAATCAAGATGGAAATTATTTCCATCCTGAGGGCAGGCAACGACATCAACACAGGACTCCCGCTATACATGGTGCAGGCAACAAACATACTCAGGCTCAAGAACGTACCAAAGGAACTGATGGCAAAGAAGAAGACTGACGACAACAAGACCCACTCCATGTACAGATAAGGATAAGCCATGGACAGGAAAGACACGGAAATTCTGAATATCCTGCGAAAGGACTCCAGGACCAGGAACGTGAGGATTGCAGAAAAGATTGGCATCTCTGAATCCGCGGTCAGAAAGAGAATTTCCAAGCTCATCTCAAGGGGACACATCAAGGGATTTACAATCAGGACCGCGGAGGAGGAAGTGACAGCGATCGTGCTCCTGAAGCTGGAGCCAAAGAAGACCGGAACTGTCATGTCAAGGCTCAGGAGTTCCGGCATGGAAGTCTTCGAGTTTTCAGGAGATTATGACCTTGGCGTCTCCGTTTCCGCATCCGACCTCCAGGCACTCAACAGATACCTGGACGATCTCAGGGGGATGGAAGGCATCCTCGAGACCGACACGCTCGTCAGGCTTACCTGACAATCGGCCATCACCTGGCAATGTTTATCGTGAATTTACCATTTCCCTGACATAACAGAGAACAGTTCGTCACTTTTGTTGACAGGAAACAGGGAATTCTGGGCTGTCACGATAGCCTCGTCCACAAGATCACTTGCGTTCGGTGCCAGCTGGCCATTCATGGCAGTCTATTTCAACACCGTCCTGGGATTTCCTCTCTATTATGTGGGCATACTCTTCACCCTCCTAGCAGTTGTTTCCATGTTTTTCAACCTGTTCGGAGGGGCAATAAGCGACAGGATTGGAAGAAAAAGCACGATTCTCGCGGGAAGCATGATAGGGGCCCTCATCTATGCGACTCTGGCGCTCCTGATATCCTCAGGAGCCGGGTCTTTGCTTATCTCCATATTTTTCGTGCTGTCGGCAGTGTCAGGATCGCTGGTTTTTCCTTCCTCATCAGCAATGATCGCGGACGTCACTTCCACCAATGACAGGTCAAGGGCTTACGCAATTTACAGGGTGATGACAAACCTGGGGTGGGCGATTGGGCCTATTACAGGCTCATACATCCTGATACTTGGTCTTCAATGGATCTTTGCTTTCCTGTCCATTGCATCCATAGTGCAGTTCTCTGTGGTGGCGCTCTTTGTTCATGAGTCATACCGGCGGCAGGCGGAGGAACCCGGGAATGGGGTTATCGTGAACACAGGCAGAAGGAGGTTCCCCTTCTCCCTGAAACTGGTGATGTTTAGCCTAGCTACATTCTTTGTAATACTGGTTTCTTCGCAGTTTTCTGTCACGCTCCCCGTCTATGCAAACAAGTACGCGGGGGTACTCGAATGGCAGCTTGCATACATATATGCCGTCAACGGGACAGTCGTGGTCCTGGGGCAGATCCCGATGAACCTGATCACCAGGAAGATGAAGGACACAAACGTGATGATCGCCGGGATGTTCTTCTACTCGCTTGGATACACCCTGATAGGTTTCTCGAGCAATCTTCTCCAGATAATGCTGATAATGGTGATCATCACCACCGGGGAAAACCTCACGAGCCCCGGAATAAACACCGTGGTATCCAATATAGCCCCCAGGGGAAAGACCGGCCTTTACATGGGATTCACCAGCATGATGAACTCTACAGCGCGGGCACTGGGGCCATCAGTGGGCACCGCAATACTGTTCTTCGAGAGTTCCAACCTCCCCATGGCCTGGGCCATGATAAGCTCTTTCGGGATAATCGCAATAGTTATGATGCTCATCTTCAAGGCAGGCTACGAAAGGCCTGCATCCCCTGCGGGCGTGCAGGCCTCATAGTGCGGTTTACTTCTGAAGGTGTGCCTCAAGGAACCATAGTGATTTCTCGATCTCCCTCAGCATTTCGGTGAACAGATCGGCGGTAGCTGCGTCCAACAGTTCGTTGCTCTGATCGATAGCTTTCCTGGTACTGGCGGCCAGTGATGCATATCTTGCAGCCAGTGCGCTCAAATGGTCCTTTCCTTCCACCGCATCCGAAGGGAATTCTTCCAGTGCTGTAGCGGCAGAAACCATTCTTGATGTTCCCTTGGCATATCCGCCGAGCGCAGTTATCCTCTCAGCCAGTTTGTCAACGAATTCCAGGACCGAGCCGGCAATGTTGTCGAAAAGTTCATGGAGCTGGTAGAAAGTCTCTCCCTTGACATTCCAGTGTGCCTGCTTTGTCTGTGAGTAGAGATCTGAGGTATCAGAAAGCTGCTGGTTCAGGAGACTGATCAGTCCCTCCCTCAGGTTCTCCTCCAAGTTCACCCCTGTCTTGTATGTCTTTCCATATTTTTCTGGTGTCATACACGGTAATCACGTTCCTCTTTATAATGATTATTAATTAATAGATAGTATTTATTATTTGGAAGCATGTATGAACTTGTAATGACTGGCGGAATCAGTCCATTCACGGTCTCAGTGGCAGTGCTTTATGGGCTGTTTCAGATAGGATTATATAATGCCTGTTTATTGCAACTTAAGGGTTCAACATGGCTGAAGAAAACATCATCTACGTGGGCAAGAAACCGACAATGAACTACGTACTTGCAATAGTGACACAGTTTAACAACAACGTGGACCACCTTACAATCAAGGCCCGGGGAAAGTCGATAAGCAAGGCAGTTGACATCGCCGAGATAACCCGCCACAAGTTCATCCAGGAAATAAAGTATGGCGCGATAAAGCTCGAGACTGAGGTCCTGCACGGGGAGCGCGGAGACTCCAACGTCTCTTCAATAGAGATAACAATCACGCGCTGATTCACGCCGTCATTACGGTTCCCGGAACCAGGCTAAAGCGTTAAATGAAAATTTGCGATTCACCACAGGGATGCCTGGATATTGATGAATAGCCTGCAAGAGTGGGAAAAGAGCCTTCATGGCAAGATTGACAGCATTAACAGATCGCTTCTGGAGGCTGTCGACTGCGAGGAAGAGAACCTCAGGGAGATGGCCAGGTACACCATCGAGGCAGGCGGAAAGCGTCTCAGGCCCATCCTGACCATCCTGAGCCATTCCATTGTATCAGAGGAACCGTACGAAAAGATCATGGATCTCGCGATAGGCACTGAACTGGTGCACACGGCCAGTTTGATCCATGATGACATCATAGATGCAGCCACCACAAGACGCGGCCTTATCACCCTTTCAGAGAAGTACGGCGTATTCAATGCCATAGTGGTCGGCGATTACCTGTTCACCAGGGCTTACGAACTTGGCTCGAGGTACGGACCTGAAGTCTCAAAGATCCTGGCACATGGGGCCATAAAGCTTGCAGAGGGGCAGACCCTGGAATTTGTCAATCTCGGGAACCTCAACATGCCGGAGGAAGTATACCTGAAGATAATCTCTAACAAGACTGCCAGCTTCTTTTCTGTTTGCTCCGAGGGGGCAGCCATTGCAGCGGGAAGCAACTATGAGGTGAGGAAGAGCCTTTCCGATTTCGCATTCAACATGGGCATGGCTTTCCAGATAACCGACGACATCCTTGACATAATGGGGGAGGAAAAGAGCATAGGGAAAACCGTCTTCGCAGACATCAAGCATAACGCGATCACCCTGCCGATCATATATACCCTGAGGTCGGATGAGAGATATGCCGAAAGACTGAAGAAGATACTGAAGGAGGGCTTTGTCGGGAATTCGAAGGAAGACCTGAGGAATCTGTTCGTTGAGTCCGGCTCCATAGACCAATCCTTCAGGAAGGCCAAGAGGTATGTCATGGATTCCATAGACGCCCTGCACCGCACTGGAAAGTCCCCAAACCTGGATACCCTGATGGATCTCTCGATGGTCGTTATACAGAGACTTGACGATCTCTTCTGAACAGATTTTAAACTCTTGAGGCATTATAGTAGCATGGAAGCAGGCAAAACCGCTTCCCAGTTGCTTAAGGAACTGGGGCTTGAGAAGGCAAATTTCGGTACTTATTCAGGAGAGTGGCATTCGGAGGGGGGTGAGGAGATTGCATCCAGGAGTCCCATAGACGGGACGGTTCTGGCAAAGATTTCCACGAGTTCAGAGAAGGACTATGAACAAGTGGTGAAACACAGCATGGATGAGTTCAGGAAATGGAGGGAAGTCCCGCCCCCAAAGAGAGGGGAACTGATCAGGGAGATCGGGAATGAGCTCAGGAAGGAGAAGGAAAGGCTCGGGATGATTGTCTCCCTTGAAGTTGGAAAAACAATAACCGAGGGGCAAGGGGAGATACAGGAAATGATAGACGTGGCCGACTTTGCCACCGGTCTTTCCAGGCAGCTGTATGGACTTGACATAGCCAGCGAAAGACCAGAGCACAGGATGTCTGAGCAGTGGCAGCCTCTCGGGCCGATCGCCGTGATCAGTTCATTCAATTTCCCATCCTCCGTCTGGTCCTGGAATTCATTCGTGGCTGCGGTCTGCGGGGACACGGTTATATGGAAACCGTCTTCAAAGGCGCCACTAACTGCCATCGCAGTGATGAGGGTCGTGGAGAGAGTGATCAAGAGGCTCAGGGCAAACGAGATATTCTCCCTCGTAACCGGATCAGGAAAAAAGATCGGCGATCTTATCGCCTCAGATCAGAGGATACCGCTGGTCTCATTCACGGGATCAATCCCGACAGGAAAGGGCCTTGGGGAAAAGGTGGCATCAAGGTTCGGAAGAACGATCCTGGAACTTGGCGGCAACAATGCGGCCATAGTGTCGGAGAAGTCCGACATGGAAATTGCGCTCAAGGGGGTTGCATTCGGCGCCCTCGCAACCGCGGGGCAGAGGTGCACCACCACAAGGAGGGCCATAGTCAACGAAAAGATATACTCTACTTTCGTGTCAAGGCTCAAGGAAATCTACTCATCAGTCAGCGTGGGGAACCCTCTTGAACCCGGAACCTTGGTTGGGCCCCTGATCGACGAGGAGGCAGTAAGGAATTTCCAGGGAGCCATCAAGAAAGCCCAGAAGGAGGGTGGCAAGCTCATCTACGGTGGAAAGGTGCTGAAGGGGAAGAATTTCCAGAGCGGGAATTACGTGACGCCAGCGCTCATCGAGGCTAACCCGTCCATGAACATTGTGAAGGAGGAGACATTCGCCCCAATACTTTACCTCTTCAAGTACAAGTCCCTTGACGAAGCCTTGGAGATCCACAACTCGGTTCCGCAGGGTCTCTCCTCGGCAATGTTCACCAACGACCTCAGGGAGGAATGGGAATTCCTCTCAGCCCACGGGTCAGACTGCGGCCTGGCAAACGTGAACACCGGCACGGCTGGAGCAGAGATCGGAGGTGCATTTGGCGGGGAGAAGCAGACCGGGGGTGGCAGGGAGAGCGGAAGTGACTCATGGAAGCTCTACATGAGAAGGCAGACAGTGACAAGGAACTTCGGGAAAACCCTTCCACTGGCCCAGGGAGTGCAGTTCAGGGTGTGAGTGTTATTACTCACACTCATTTTTAACCAGTGAATGATTATTACCGTGAATAAATAGCAGGAGGGTTGACAAACCCCACATCCGCCCCCAGGTTCGTGAAATCCGTTGAGATATCTCCCAGGAAGGGAACCGGCTTAGATGACATAACCAGGGCTGCAGATCTCCTTGATGGACTGGTTGACATGGCTACAGCCCCGGAAAACCCGATGGGAAAGCCCGGCATAGACCCTGTCTCTGCACTCATACATCTGACCAGGGGAACGGGCATAGAGCCTGTTCCACATATTTCGCCCAGGGACAAGAACTCCCTCTACATCAGTTCCCAGGTCATGACGGCTATGAAGTTCGGGATCAGGAAGTTCTTCGTCATAGGGGGAGACAGGATATCCAAAGAGATCCAGTCAAGGGAAGTGAGGGAACTGGATGTGTTCCAGACCATCAACCTGATAAAGTCAGTGGGGAACGATTATGGAGTGAATCTCGAGGTCGGATCAGCCATGAACCCGTACAGGGCCGGAGAGTCAGAGTTCGTGGCGAGGAAGATGGAAGCAGGCTCTGGGTTCTTCATCACGCAGATACTTACCTCTGCGGATCTGTTCAGGAATGGCAGTTCCATCCCGCCAAATGCAAGGGTGTTCGCCGGATTCATGCCAATGAGGAAGAGATCGTATGTGCAGTTCCTTGAGAGAATGGGAGTCAGTGTCAGGGGAACAAGGTTTGAGAGGATCGCGGAGAGCGAGGACCCCCTCATGGAGTCAACAAGGGCAATCTTGGAAACAGTGGATGACCTGAAGGGAATAGTGTCTGGAATACACCTTATGACAATGGGGGACTACGAGACAGCCAGAAAAATCATGGAGTGTGTTTAGGAATGGGAAAGTTGAGAACAATGATATACGGCATTTACCCAAGGAGCGACAGCCTGAGGGTGGCAATAAGCAGGTGGGAAAGAGGAAAGGAAACCACGGAAAACCTGAGAAACGCAATATCTGTGGAGCGTTCGGAAATACTGGAAAGGTTCAGGAAAAGTGCGGAAATCTATACGGATCCATGCGTGAACTGGCATGACATATTCAGGCCAATCGCAGGGGTCCTTGACGGCATCTCCCCGGGAAGACTGGAACGATATACGGAAACCAACACGTTCTTCAGGAAACCGGTCATAGAAAAGTTGCCGGAATATGACGGGAAAAGGTTGAAGCAGGATCTCCCGGAGAACCTTCCTGCTCCATATTTCCGCATTGAGCCTGGATCTTCACTCCTCCTCCCTGCCCCATACTCACTCTACAGGGCATCTGAGGACACATCCGGAGTTGGCGAGGGGAGATTTGCCGGGGCCGTGATGGACGCCTATGCAGAGATTGCCGAGGAAACCGGGGCCCGGAAGATCATCCTCCGCGAGGTGTTTCCATATGTGTCCGGATTACCAGATTATGCCGCATACCTGAACGGGAGATTCGAGGTCTCCCTTGTTACGAAGGGGAGAGTCGGGAAGACAGGGGCCAGCCACTCGGGGAACAGGTTTGAAAGCGTTATCATGCAGGATCAGGACATAGGCTTTGCAGAAGAAGCGGGTAAGGTCCCGGGGATTCCGGTCATAGATGCCTCAAATACGCTCCTTGAATCGTCTGCAGATGCAAGGATCAGGGCGGAAGGGATCATGAATGAGAGGGGACTCAAGGAACTCATCATTACGACCAGCGATCACCTTGACTTCCTCCCCAGGGTGATTGCCGACAGGAAACTCGCAATTCTTGGAGAAGCGGGGGCGGTCCTGTGACAGGTGACCTCATCACGCAGGAGATAGGGAGTTTCAGGAAGCCGGAGTATCTTTCCACAAAATTCAGGAAGGGTGGAAAGGAGGTCCATGAACTCATCAGGAGAGCCACAGACGAGACGCTCGGGCTGTTCAGGAAGACCGGGCTGAACAACCTTGGGGTGGGCGGAGAGATGTTCAGGTGGGAGATGTATGAACACCTAGCGGAACACCTGTCAGGCATCAAATTCCACGGATTCGTCCGCTCATTCGACAACAGGTACTTCAGGAAGGGGAGTGTTGTATCACAGGTCAGCAGGATCAGTCCATTTCATTCGGACGAACTTCAATACGTCCTTGAGAACACCGACAGGAAGGAGCAGGTCAAGGTCCCCATAACAGGGGCATACACCATGACCGACTGGTCCTTCAATGAGCGCTATCCCGGCAGGTACGATCTTGCGATGGATTTCTCGGACGCAATTCACAGCGAGATCGTGGAACTGAAGGAGATCTGGAGGAGGTCAGGCAGGGATGGGCCCCTGCAGGTCCAGATCGACGAGCCGGCTGCGACAACCCACCCCGCAGAGATGGACATGCTGAGGGACACGGTTGAGAGGAGCATTGAGGGGATACAGGGCTGTGAGTTCTCAATCCACGTCTGCTACAGCACCGACTACAGGCTCCTCTACAAGGCTCTGGCAGATACGGGGCTCCATGGGTACAACCTTGAATTCGCCAACAGGGATACGCTGTCCCCGGGGCTCAGTCCCGACAGCAGGCCTGCCTACCAGGAGGTGAGCGATTTTGCGGACGCACTTCCGGACAGGTTCCTCGGACTGGGCGTCACAGACGTTCACATAGACCACGTGGAGTCGCCTGAGCTCATCAGGGACAGGATAGAGTATGCCTCAAAATTCCTTGACCCGGGAAGGATAAGGCTCAACCCGGATTGCGGCCTTAGGACAAGGAGCAGGGATACAGGCCTAAAAAAACTGGAAAACATGACACGTGCACGCTGGCTGTTCACTGGATAGTCCGGCGTCTTTTCCGCAGGAAACTCACGGTGAAAAAGATATATGTCACAATCAGGATGAACATGCCAGCATTCCCAAGTATGCTGTACACCGAAACCGGGTTGATTGATACAACCGAACTCCAGCCAATCACCCCATTGGGGTAGTAGATCATGATCTGCATGTAGTGGACAGAAAAGGGATCTGACATAGTGATAAACTTGTAGCTGCTGGATGCAGAGACACTCACGGAATTGGCATTGTCCATCGATGAGTTGCTGGAGTAATATATCACGAAATAGGAAGGAGTTGGGCCGGAATAGCTCCATGAAACATAGAGGAAGGCAAAGAGGAACGGATAGCTGAAACCGAATTTTATGGAGTAGCTTGTTGCGAGGAACACGGCCTGCATCCTGATGTTGAGTGTCATGTTGGAATTCACCGATAACTCAACCGAGGTGGAATTGTATCCCATCTTCGTGAACGTAAGGTTGTGGGAACCCGGCGTGAGGTAAATGTAGTAAGTTCCATTCGCCGAACTGTAGGACGCATATGCATCCGGCGAGGTTACCTTCACTGACGGAATGGGAATCCCATATCCCTTGTCCCTGACAGTCCCGCTGACGAGGTAAGAACGGAAGGTGGGTGACAATACTTCAGTGTAGCTGGCGTTCTTTCCAGGGAACAGCGTTATGCTGAACGAGAGATTCCTGAAGCCCGGATGGCTGACCGTAACGGTGTAGATATCCGGCGTGATGTTGAAATATGCATATCCGCTGTTTATTGTTCTCGATTGTGGCCCAACCCTGATCGTGGCATTATCCGGGTAGACATAGAATCTGAGATTGACCGGTTCAGGAACCATGCTTAAGGCGTAGTTCAGGGACATGGATCCGTTGATTGTGGTTGAAATGGGCACGTATCCATTGGCGTTGAGCCCAATCGGCATATCACCAAGATATACAGGTACCTTTACGACAGTAGAATTGCCAAGTGTAAAGTTAAACGAACTGTAGAGATCGTAATGGAGGGTGGCCATTGGCCTGTAATAGCTGGGGTAGCTTGTCACAGATATGGATGCATTCTTCACCACTGGAACGTATACGATCCTGCTGACCTTGACCGACGGGGTACCGTACGTTGCCGTAACGTTATAGTTGCCCCCTTTTCTGAAGTAATATGCGACGCCGTTTATTGCCGTACCATCGACATTCCAGGTTGCCCGTGTTGAACCTGTGAGAGAGAAGATCGCCAGCAACGGGCTGGCAAGGAAAAGTGTGTAGACGATCGTGGTGTTTGGATGTCCGCCGCCAATGTCGCCATAGGTCAGGTTGTATGAAGGAACGACTGAGAGATTTCCCCTGGACACATAGATGATGTTTATGTGGTTGAACGCTGGATCAGGGAAACCAGACCAGTGATTCTCGTAAGCGTAGGCAGGTTCAACGGTTCCACTCTTCCCCGCAAGTCTTATGCCGGAAATGTTTGCATAATAAGGGCTGGCAATGTCCGAGAATGGAAGATAGGCAGAGGCTCCAGCACCGGGGAACATTGACCCGAGATATGGCAAGAAGAGGCTTGCTTTTTCACGGTGGTTTCCATCAGTTACCAAAAGGTATGTCTGGTTGATCGTCAGGGTGATCTGGGAAGTAAAGGTTCCTGGCGAAACTACCCCAATCTGCTGCTTGAATGCAACAATTCCGCGCATGGTGTCAGCTTCCAGCTCCAGGATTTCGCTTCCATTTGAGAGCAGAAGTCCACCCCTGACCCAACTGTACTTTGAAGCAAAGAACTGAAGGTAGTAATAGAATCCTCCGACTGCACCCGCCATGGCATCGTTATAATGTATTGTTATGTTGCCCGACACGGTACTGAAAGTGTCATTGGATCCGTTAAAAAGGACTGTGCTCGAATACCCCTGGATCACGAGCCTGCTGAGGTTGACCAGTGCAGAAACATGAGGAGTGCCCAGTCCTGTAACGGGATCCCATCCGGTGCCGGCAGCATATTTTCCATTAGTGCCGGTGGTTATGTCCGAGAACGCGCTGCTGTATTCCGTAGACCGGTATATCTGGTAAAGCAGGGGATCCGTGTTTCCAAGCCTCATTCCGTTGTACTGATCCATCAGTGCGATAATATCTCCCCAGATCGGTGTTCCGAGGCTTGTGCCTCCCACGTTGTACCTGTTCCCCTTCATGAAGACCACTACCGGTGTCTGGGGATTCGCTATCATCGCAACATCAGGGACACCGCGATGGGTACCCTGCACTATTCCAGACTGCCAGTATGGAGCATTGAAGAATTTACTGTACCCGCCTCCACTCCCGAAGGTTACGCCCTTGTTTACCCCGCCCCATGCAGATTCAGAAAACCCGGATGAACCGTTGAAAAGAGAAACCCCTCCCACAGAAAGCACGTTAGGATCGGAAGCAGGAAAATTGACTGTGGGGGAGGAAGTGCCGTCATTTGACCCCTGATCCCCAGATGCAGCAACAATGGTAATTCCAGAACTGGTGGCGCTGGATATGATGGAGTTCATGGATGATACCTCCTGTTGAGACAGGAGTGATTCTGCGGATCCCCAGCTCACTGATATTACGTTTGCGATCCCCTGGGTCACCGCCAGGCTGAGTGCCTTGTCCAATCCACCGGAAGCGTCAGAGGATACATAGAGAATAATGCGGGCCATGGGGGCCATCGCATGCACCCATTCAACGTCGAGCGCAGTCTCAAGTGCCCATGAACTGTTTGAGTTGAACGTGCCTGATCCAACCTGCTCGATCGTGAGGTTGAAGGACGGCAGGCCCGTAAAATTGTCGAATACGGCAAGATCATAGTTTATAGCGGGATCACCGTATGCATCAACCACTGCTACCGTCAACCCCCTGCCGTTGATGCCGTGCGAAAAGTCCCACTTGAAGCCATAGTAGGAGGCCAGCTGGGACGGGGTGTAGGGATTGAGGGCGTTGGACGAACTGTCAGTAACAACCATGGGGCTGTAAGGGGTCTTCTGGGAAAAGGAGGTTATGGGAAGGAAATGTGACAGGAATGAAACCCTCCTGGCGACCTCTCCTGACATGGAAGCTGGATAGGTGATCCCGTCGATGTATCCATAATTCCTTACTGTAACGTTGAGCCCGGTAAATTCGCTCATTACCACCGAGGAGGCGTTTGCATAGTTGTTACCAAGGTAAAGCTCCGTGGAGGTCATATTGCCTGAAGATATTCCATGAATAACAGGCTGGGCGACTCCCGGCGATGATCCCAGTGAGAGCGAACTGAGAGAAACAAGAATCAGCATGGACAGGATCATCATGGAGATGGCGCCCTTCATTATCCTGCCTGATCCGTATTCACCTTAATGAATCTTGCAAGAGTTCAAACGGATCGTCCTGCAAAACATTTAGACTGGATTGAAGTTATGGAAAGCGATCCCGCTTGATAGACGAGGAAGCCTTCCTTCATTCAAATTTCCAGTCCTATTACAGGAATAATGTCCTGGTAATCCCCGACAGGATCCAGGCAAGGGAGATCGGGTTCATTCCATTTGAAGGCACCATGGTGAGGCACATTGGCTTTCCGGACACAAGGTATGCAACAAAGTTCGTATCGGAGAATGTTCCAAAGCATCTCTACTACTCGACTGCATATTACAGGAAACCGGATGAGAGGAACATGCAGGGAAAGGAGTGGCTTGGGGCTGAACTGATCTTCGATCTTGACGCTGATCACCTTAAGAATGCTTCCTCAATGACTTACGAGCAGATACTCGCTGAAGTCAAGGTACACACCATGAGACTGGTTAACGACTATCTGCTGGGAGATCTCGGCTTCAGCGAGAAATCCCTGCAGGTATTCTTCTCCGGAGGGCGCGGATACCATGTGCATGCTCACGGGGATGATGTATACGGAATGACTTCAGAGATGAGGAGGGAGGTCGCGAACTACTGCAGGATAGAGGGGTTCGGAATCGGCGAGTACCTCAAGCTGATGGAACGGTCAGGAAACAATTCAACTGGATTCACTGTACGTTTCAACGCATTCCTCTCCTCATTCATAGGCAGGCTGGTCACCGGAGGGGAGAAAGAGTCAGCCATTGCGGAGAAGGCGCTGGGCAAGAGGCGGTTCCAGAAGCTGATCAGGGGGCTATCCAGCAACGTTTCCACCGGCAAGGGGTTCGAGAAGAGATCGGCGCTTCTGATCCAACGGCCAAGAAGGAAGGGATTCGTGCTTTCCCAGGAGGAGAGGGACATCATGGAGACCCTGCTGGCATCATTCAAGGAAATGAGTGCCTGTGAGATCGACGAACCAGTTACAACCGACATTCACAGGCTCATACGATTTCCGGGGAGCCTCCACGGAAAGACTGGACTTCGCGTAATGCCTGTGGAAATAAAGGATCTGGAGAAGTTTGATCCGCTTACGTCCGCAATCCCCGATGTTTTCAGGCCGGGAAGCGTTGAGGTCGTCCTGGAAAAGGACTTCACAATGAGAATGAACGGAGAGGACTTTTCCCTGAAGGCGGGAAAGAACAGCGTTCCAACCTATCTCGCACTGTTCATGGTTGCACAGAGGAAGTGTAAACTAAAATAATTATTAATTCGTCATTCATATAAGCAAGACTAAAATACTCAACTCTGATTTAGTATCATGACTGAGTTTAATTCGTCAAAGACACTCGAGAACCTCAAGGCAGGTTTTGCCGGTGAGAGCCAGGCCAACAGGAGATACCTTTACTTTGCACAGAAGGCTGATGAGGAAGGATACCAGGAGATTGCCTCCACATTCAGGTCCACGGCGGACGGCGAGACGGCACATGCCTTCGGGCACATGAACTATCTCAAGGCTGCAGGAGATCCTGTTACGGGAGAGCCGATAGGCACCACTGAACAGAACCTGAAGTCAGCAATCGCCGGAGAAACGTATGAGTACAGCCAGATGTACCCAGGATTTGCGAAAGTTGCAAGGGAAGAAGGCTTCGAGGATATCGCACACTGGTTTGAAATACTGTCAAAGGCCGAAAAGTCTCACGCAAAGAAGTATGAAGATACTCTTGCGAAACTGAAGAGCCAGTGAACTGGAATTGCCAATAGAGGCAACTGAGGTCCTCTCACCCGAAGAGTACGGAAGGGAAAGGGAGTCCCAGAACAGAGCAGTCATCGGTGTGGAGAAGAGGAGACGCGTTTCCACGAAGACATTCACGTTTCTCTTCGAGAACAGGGACACGGTGATCAACCAGATCAACGAGATGATCTTCATAGAGAACATCAAGGACCCTGAGGAAGTGCGCTACCTCATCAACGTGTACAACGACCTGATGCCATCGGGAGACACTCTCAGCGTTTCCATGTTCATAGAGATCTCAGATCCGGACGTGCTGCTTAGGGAGATGCCCAGATTGTCTGGGATCGAGAACACTGTTTACCTGCAGTTTGATGGAAATGAGGTAAAGGCCATACCGGAAGAGGGCAGGTCCACGGAGACGCTGGAATCAACCCTTCAGTATCTCAAGTTCAGGTTCACTGCAGAGGATGCGACCAGATTCAGGTCTGCCAGGAATGTGTTCCTCGAGACAAGGCACCAGAACTATTCAGAGGCAGTGCGGATACCGGATTCACTGAAAGAGGATCTATCTTCGGAAATCACCGTCTGATCGATCGGCATTATTCGGCTTGAGTGGAGACGTGATGTCTCCAATCTTCATTTTACCTGGAAACAAACTGTCATTGATGATAGGCGCTCCTCATTCATGAGTGCTGGCTGGATTTGGCAGCTGTTCAGGAATTGATACTGAACCTGATCAGAATGGTGAAAACCGGTTCACATAGGGCGAAATTCTCCGATCAGGGTACTCTGGAATGCAAACTTGAGGTTCATGTGGCTTGGTACCGTGGTATCGGTCAGCGGATATTTCTCGGTAACGCTCTAATAGAATGGATGATCTACAACAACACTCATGATACCTCTCTGTTGACCACTCTCGACATCATGGAATTCATTCCAATAATTACGACGGGGGCATTTGTCGGTGCACTGGCAGACAGGTACAACAGGAAGCGGTTGAAGGTCTTTTTAGTCTTCCTGTGGGTCTTCACCATGGCAGTACTGGCAGCGTGGGTAATTCTTGTAGGGTTTGATGCCATCATTGTCTTTGTAACTGTACTGGTGATTTCCTCTTACGGAACAACATTCAACCCTGCTTCCAGCGCTCTGTTGTCTTCCCCTGCTGGGCAATGGGGAGTTGTCTGACGGCAACGGAATCCTGCATGCAGACGAGACAGTTGCAGGAGTGATTGGGAATCCAGTTGGAGGAACTCTGGTTGTACTCGTGGGCGTAGGGTTTTGGCCTTTTCTACAACGCCATCACGTTTGCAATTTCAGCCATTGCCATAAGCATGCTAACAATTCCCAGAATAGTCTCGGAAATAAATGCTAGGGGAGATGACCGTGGCAAACTCATGCATGAGATAATATCCGGATTCAGTTGTCGTCAGTCTAAGAGAGTGCTACATGTCATGACGGTCGCTTTCATGGAACTCAATTTTTCTCATTTTACCAACTTTGTATTGTGGTGCACGTGACCAGCCTGTTGCACCAGGGTGCTGCGGTGTTCGGAATCATGGTGGGAATTACTTCGATCGGATTTATCGTGGAGGCAATTGTGACAGGGAAGCTCAGGACAGAAAGGATGCCGGGAGTATGAGTACTATTGATGTGAGGTAGTGGAGGAATGCCACTGATCATTATGGTGATAGTACCAGTGACATTGGTGGCCATCGCCGGTACCATGCTGGACAGGTTTCTCACGGCTACTGTCAATACAACCTAGATGCCCAGTGATACAGAAGAATGTGCCAGATGAGTTCCTCGGATGTAAATGGCAAGTGAATTCTGTCCAATTATGGCAAACGAAAAGTATCCAGTTTTGGCAATCGAAAAATAGCCAGTCTCTCATGCAGAGCCAAGGTGCAGCGGATTGCTTGAACAGGCGGGTTCCTATGCAATGATACTGGCAGGAATGATAGTGGGACGACATACTGACCACTCTCACAGAACATCCTGTGTCTGGTTCCCGCACAGGTTTCAATCAGAATATCTGTGTACTGGAAACTTTCAATCCACGCACCCGTGAAGGGTGCGACGAGACCTCCTCTATGCTATGAATTTCCTAAATTCCCATGGTATTAGGCACTATGACTCCTATCTTCTCAAAGAGTTTCTTCTGATCCCTGGTCAGTTCCTGGATCACGATCTCTTTGTCGAACACTTTGCATTTCAGGTTTCGTAATGTGTCAAATGCCATTTCCACTGATCCGATCTCTCTCTGCACCTCCATATATACTATGAGGGAAAGGAATATTATGAACAGGTATCCCCTCAGAGCCTCTTCACCATGAACCCTGAGTGGAAGCAACGAAAGATCATCCTTGGAGTATGAGTATGCTTTTTCCACGAACTGCCTTGTGTAATATAGCGGGATAAGTTCATCCCTCTCAACTGATTGTGAACTCATGAGAACCATGAATCCCTTCCTCTTTACCGCAAATGGATCGTAATCATCCATATGCTTCAGCATGTATCTTCTCAATTCCCTTCCCCTTCTTT
>JAJYUI010000012.1 GCA_021792595.1 Thermoplasmata archaeon
TCAGTCCACTGCCACTAATCGACCGAATGCACAATCCATGCTAAAGAACGCAATGGCTGGTAGGATTCTCTTACCAGAGCTTTTTTTTTTGAATTGTAATGTTTTATTTTCGTTATAATTGCTAGTTAACGCTGGCATGTAGATTCAAGATGATTTCCAAAGAGCTACTTGACTGTTAGGTCTGATAACATCCAACTCTATTCAAGGACGGACGTTACACAATGAAGGATTTTGTTGAGAATACCATGCCTACCTGGAAGAGTACCACCAGAGGAGCAATTCAGAATCCGGGTTTGCTGAGGAAAAGAAGATGCTCGGATGGAATATAGCTCAGAGGAGGGACAAAAGGATTGACAATGTGCTATTTCGCATGGGCGCATGGCACAATTTGTTCAACATGGGGCATGTCATAGGATAGTGTTCCATACTCATTAACATCATTACGATGGTGGAGATATAGAATATCTCCAGCCCCTGTACAATCGTGTTGAGGAACAGGCAGCGAGGGAAATTCCCTGGCTATTCCGATCTGTTATTAGGTGCAAAGACACGGCGGTAATCCAGCGATACATTTTGGAAGACCTGACAGGATTATTTGGAATGATCTTCAACACAGGCTGGAGGAAAAGGGCATCAAAGTGAAGAAAGGGTAGGCCTAGGATGCAGTATTCATCACCTCTGATCCCGGCCGTGTGAAACCTGAGGACCCCATGTCTGAAGGAATTACAAGGAGATCAATTGACGGGTTGCTCACGACGAAGAACTGGATATTCTTCGGATACAAGGGACACAGCATCATTGACATCGGTCACCCTTGTAAGGAGGGTGAGAGCAAAATTAATGTTCGCATGCTTTGCGGACAATGTTCATTCTGTTAATATCCTGGAGGAATAGGGATGGTTCCAAGATTTCCCTGAAATTTAAGGAAAATCAGCAGAATTAAACTGGAAAATGCTGTTACTGTGTGGATTGCCATAAAAATCTTGAGCTTCAGGATAAAGACAGCAGAATTCAAATGGTTATACTGTATTATCTTCGATAATACTACAAAAAAGGGGTCGAAAATCATAAATACGGTTGGGCTCATTTTAGATTGTTTTGGGTGTCTATTATTAGACGCTTACATGCGAGGCAGTTAAACCATCAACCACAGATGTTAAGGGGGATGCGCAGCAAATTGCCGCTTGATGAAATGTCAAAGAAGATTATACGCAAATTCCAATGGCCGATCAGTGGAGGTTCACATTTTACGAACAAGCCTTCTGTCTACAAAATGGCAAAGGAGTTTCACGTGCATCCGAAGGTGATTAAAAACAGGATAACCAACCTGTTGAAATCAGGATTGATTCGAGGGGTAAAGTTTTACGCAGACAGCAGGTTTATGCCATGGAATCGTTACTTTATTTTGACTGGTGGCGGAAAAAGCTTTGCTAAAGAAATATGTGACCACTTTTCAGAATTTCCTCTGGTAGAACGTGTGATTTTTGGTACCCTTTTGATGTCTAACTTCGCAGAGGCTAGAGGCAATGTAAACGTCGAAAGAGAGTTTTCCAGCATTTCCCTGATTGCATCAGATGATTCAGAGATGGAAAAGCAATTGTACAACCTTGAAAAAACCATTGGTCACTCGTTGGATTTTGTAGAAATTATGAACGATTCTCCTCAAAAAGAAAGGTTGATATCTCCAAACGAGCAATTCGTCCTGAATGCCGTTATGTACCAAGACCCTTTGTCAATGAGCATAAATAAAATAGCTCAGGAGCTCAGAGTGCCTGCCCGTACAGTTCGTAGAAAGGTTACAAAAATGCTTGATGCGGGCGTAATTTACGAGGAGGTTTCATTTGACACCGACACGGCCCAGGGTGTTCTGTTGCCCAGCATCATCATGACGGGTGACTTCCGAAAATGGCTACCCGCCATAAATGAGTCAAAATTCCTGCGAGATAGATTACTGTTATATAAGAACTGGTCCAGGTTTTCTTTTTTCATCTTTTACGCAGAAACCTTCTCTACAGTTGATCAACTAATCGCGACTGCCAGAGAAATTGATCCGGCAAGCATGTTGACATACCGAAACGGGTCATACAATAATCCACATGTAAAATACCCCCCACCCGACATTGGAGAATGAGGCCAATGGGTTGAGCATCATTTCATTAAGAGTTTAAACAGCCAGCGCCAGCTGAAGGAATACGACTGAAATTGCCTGCAACCATGGATTGAGTACTGACAGTGAGAGATGAGCACAACCCCTAGAACTTCTTCTGATAATATTTGTCACATTCCAGCACTTTTGGTGTTGTAACACCTAATATATTCATACTGGTTTCCTTTCGCGTGGAAAATCGAAAAAATCGTATTAGAAAGATAGGGTTTAATGTCCTTTCCGCGGTTGTAGTAATCGCACTTCTGGGTGCATCGTTCGCATTGACAGGCGGCCATACGAACCAGGGCTCACCTTCAACTGGAGGTTATTCGCCTTTTCAGGGCGCATCGGGGAAGTATACGCTTACCATAAAGGAGACGGGGCTTCCTTTGGGGCATCCTTGGAATGTTTCTCTCGGAGGAGATGGCTCAGGCGGATTCGTGTCAGCAATCAATAGCTCAAATTCCACCATAATTCAATTCACACTGGCAAACGGCAATTATTCCTTTACCCCTGCCAGTTTGGGTTATGCGAACAATGTGACCATGACCACTCCGAATCAGAAACCCGATACTGTAACCATCAGCGGCAGTGACCTGACTTACAACGTTTACTTCAACAAGACGTACGCCGTCACTCTTATTGAGAGCGGTCTTCCTTCGGGGATGCGTTGGATGGCAGTCTTAACGGACCTCAGTTATAATGACGTGAGTTCATCCAACATCACTAACGGCAGCACCCATGTTTTTGGGTTGGTGAATGGGACGTGGATCGCATCGGCTACCCCATTTGTCAGCGGTTACAGCGGCTACAAAGCGTATTTCAACAATTCCGACCAGTCATACCAGGATTTAAATATTAATGGAGCGCCAATGACAGTATACATCCATTTCATCAGGTCATATAATGTCAATTTTACAGAAACAGGACTGCCCGCAAACAGCATCTGGAAAATAAACATCGCAAATTCCTCGATGGAGAGCAAAGGTGTTTTCAATTCCGTTTATGCTACGATGGCGAATTATATGCTGCCGGAATTCAACGGCACCTGGTACTACAGCTTTAGTACCTCTGTGCCAGGTGGATACTTTGCCTATCCTTCCGGCGGATCTGTCCATGTCGCAGGCAAAAACGTTTCAGTCGCGGTAACTTTTTCTCCGTCCCCGCCAAGCGGGTATTATTTTTTGAACTTCACGCAGACTGGCCTTTCGCCTGGAACCTCATGGTACGTAACGCTTAACGGAAGCGTGGAATCATCCACCGGTAGCACGATAACTTTCTCTGTAACGGACGGAACCTATCCATACATTGTAGGTAACGTAAGTGGGTATACACAAATACCACCGTCCGGAAATATAACTGTCAGTGGAAGCAACGTTGTTCAGACAGTCAGATTCACTCCATTCGCTACAACTCCTCCAGTGTGGGCATTCGTCGGGGCCTACGCAAAATACAGTGTCACCGCAGTCTACAAAGGCAGTAATTCCAGCGGTAATCTGACAATCCAGGCAATTGCCGTCAATTTGACCAACAATACTGTAGAAGTGAGGATAACTAGTCAAGGCGCACCTTCTGGATCAACAAGCGTTGCTGTATTGTACATTAACTGGAATGACTTCTCTATCTGGCTTGGTAAGGGCCCGATATCAGAGCTGAACAACGGTACCAGCCCACTGGGCCCAAATGCCAGTGTCAGCACCTCAGTAAAAATCAGCACCCCTGACGGAATGTTTCTTACGGATAGAGTGGCTTTTTCATTGAATGGACAAGATGTGAGCTATTACTTTGATATGTATTCTGGGATTTTAGTGGCTATTTATGTGACAAATACAACTGGCAGTTTCACTGCCAGCATTACATCCACAAACATTCCGGAAGGCGGCACAGCCCTGTCTTATTACACCGTATCATTCTCGGAGTCAGGCCTCCCAGCAGGCACGGAATGGTATGTCAACTTGAGCAATGGCGTGACTTACACATCAACATCCGGCACAATATCCATACAGGAACCAAATGGATCATATTCATACTCGGTTGCTTCGTCCAACAAGACATTCAGGCCTTCACCGGCTTCAGGTTCATTCACAGTTAACGGAGGATCGGTGTCTGTGTCCATAAAATTCTACCAGTTGGCCACAGCAAGCTATACTGTAATGTTCTCCGAAACTGGCCTTCCTTCTGGCACGCTATGGTATGTGAACTTCAACGGAGCAAACAAATCATCTACTACAGACACCATCACATTCACGGCCCCCAATGGAACATATTCTTTTACCATCGGTAACGTCTCGGGGTATTCTGTTTCTGGTTCGTCGTCTGGTTCGATAACTGTCAATGGAACCACATCAATTTCAATTACCATCACATTCTCGCCCATCAAGAAATCATCCCCGGCATCTGGAATGTCTGCAGATGAGCTATATGGAATATCTGGAGTAGTGATATTGGCCGTGGCGATCGTGTCGGCGCTTGCGTTCATGAGAAAGAGAAGGTGATCCCGCTTGTGGGCATTGTTCGCATTGGCACTTTTTTTTAGCTTCATCTTTTGCTTATCGCGGATAAGCGAAAGATGTGGCAGTGCCACTATTCAGGGTTCTGTAATTACAGGTCACCCTAGCAATTCTGTCCATGGCTCCACACTAGGCTTACCTGTACTTAATCCCCTAAGTGGCCACAGTCTGTGTTCAAAAACTAGAGACAGGTGCATATGGTTCTAAGACAGTATTCAGTTGCCAAAGGATTGGGGATCATCGTCACCCTTGCTGTTTTCGTTGTAATAATGGGAATCATCTTTGCTCCCTTTCTCCATGTTTTGGAAAGAGGATCCTCAGAGGCTACATTCGGGTTCCCATCTTCTTCCGACATCTCAAGTGCCTCAGGAATCAACGCCAACTTTGAAGAGCGGGGGAACCCAGGCCCAACCAATGGAAGCGCACTTGCCTATAACTCCGGCATTGTTTCCGGGGAATATGCCTACTACAACAGCACCTCAGATGGTTATTTCGAGCTTTTGGAGTTCAAGATGTCCAGCAACGACAGTAGCAGTAGCTTTTATTCTCACTATTATGCCAGGTACCACACTACTTGGAGTGGCAACAAATCGAAAGACAGCATCTCTGTCAATCTATCCAAGCTTGGATTTACCTATTTTTATTTTCAGGGAGTCTCGATCATTCCGTATAAGGTATCCGTGGGCTTCAGTGGGAGTTATACGTTCCTCCTTGCATATGTTGGTAATGCCCCTGTAGACATTAACAATATTGCGGAGGCGGTTATAATGCAAATGTGACTACAGGTGATTCGATTATCTATATGCACGAAATTGGGAAGGTGTCCAGCCTGATTGCGTTAACCAGGATACGGAACCAACAAAATACCAACTGAGGATTACTAAAAGCACTCCATTCTGAACGGGTTATGCCACGATAACATTTATTCATGAAATAGCCATTTTACTGAATTAGCAGTCTTCTTGACCAAGTCCCGGAGGAAAAATACAGAATAAATGCAATCAAGGCCCCACTTGCATTCGCGAAGGATCCGACAGGGTGGACTGCCTTTCCTGAAACTCCTGAATGATCTGTGCCATTGTGGCACAGACAGGGGGAGGAAGGCTGAATACTCCCGTCATAACACTGATGAAGGCACTTTATCCCCGGTCCCTGTACAATCCTGCGGATTAACAGGCGGAAACACTCATGCATGGCCGCATATCATTCATGAATTTCTTGGACTATGTCGAAGACAGGATGGGGCAGGATCATATGGAATGAATTACAGGGACAGCTCCAATTGAAAGGCAAAAAGGTGAAGAAGGTATCTGCGTAGGATGCCAGTTTCATAACATCAGATCCCTGTCATGTGAAGCATGATGCACCAAGAGAGGAATGAAAGGCCCGTGGGTCCAGGGCGGCTCATTCACGAAGAAGAAAAGCAGAACGTTCTTCGGTTACAAGAGCCATACAATCACGGATGACAACGATACTGTTCCCGTGATACGGTCCTGTTCTGTCACCACAGCAAAGGATCATGACACAGGGGGCGGTCTTCCAAAGCGTGGAATCATAGTCCACAGGGGCAGGGGTTACTTCGGTCATTATCCAAGGGACACTGCTGGCACAATGGACGGATCTGTCAGAAACCATGAACTGTCTGTGGGATCTGTGAGGAGAAATATCAGGAGATCGCAAAAAAGATCACCGATTGGATATCCTTATGCTTTCACGAAGAGGGTGTTTCACTCCTCGCATGTCACGGTCACCCTTGTAAGGAGGGTGTGGGTCAAATAGCGCGGCCTCTTATGGTATTGGCTGGGGTATTTGACCCGGTTATTGCAGCAATCGTTGTTGGCGAGTTAATCTCCATCACATGGGGGAAGAGGTCCCATGATCTCACATATGTTCCAGGTTGCTTTTGATTATGTTGCTGGCAGAGTGGCTGCCCCCTCTCTTGCCGCTCAGCGTACCTGTGGTACCCGCCATCAATCGTTCTCCTGCATTTTTTGTGGCAAATGCACCAGGAACATAGGTATTCACACCATGGGATCATATTCCTGGATCACTTGAAACCCAAACTAAAGTATAACACCCACTGAGATGATGAAGGCCCGTTTTGCGCCTTTTTCATGAGGCTGATGGGCTATCCCATGGTCGTAAGCCTTCTGACAACGGTTTCCAGTTTTCCTGATGCAAGGAGGCTTGTACCCAAGCATGATCAATATCTTTGGAATTTTCTCATTAGGTTCCCTTGTCCCGTCGATTCTGGTGATCACCCACGGCTCCTTCAAAGTCTTTAACGGTCTGGTTAGCCCTTGTATTGATGGGAACCGTGTCGTTTTAGGCGCATGATAAGGCAAGGGTATGTCGCAAATAAACGCTTGAGCATGCACGTGAGCAATCAACATTGTGAACTGAATGCGGACTATTTCACACTTTCCGCCGTCTTGTTTATCAGCGCTTTGGCGATCTCTATGAAAGTATCCTGGATGTCTTTGCTAGACCTTACGGCTGGAACCCCATTGTCAGCATTCAATACGACATCAGGAACAAAAGGCAGGCTTCCAAGCAACTCCACACCGTACTTCTCTGCCACCTTTCCTATCGTGCCAGACTTGAAGAGGTCAGTTTTCTCACCACAGTGAGGGCAGACAAAACCGCTCATGTTCTCGATAAGCCCGAGAACTTTCATCTTTAGCTGACCGGCAAAATTGATGGCCTTTACGGCGTCGAGTATTGCAAGATCCTGAGGGGTTATGACGATCACAGCACCATCTGAGTCTGGTATGAGTTGTGCCACCGTAAGTGCTTCATCACCAGTTCCAGGCGGGAAGTCAAGGATGACATAGTCCATGTTGTCCCAAATGACATCTTCAAGGAACTGTTGCACAGCCTTGTGTCTCAGGGCGCCTCTCCAGATCACCGCAGTGTCCTGGGATGGCAGCAGAAAGGCCATGGAAATGACTCTCGGGCCATACTTTGTTTCAACCGGAACAATTCCTTTCTCATCCGCGTACACTTTCTCATTTTCCACACCAAGTAACTTCGGGTCATCCGGCCCGTTAATATCTGCATCCACAAGTCCAACCCTGAATCCCAGATCGGACAGGGTGACAGCAAGATTAACAGCAATTGTTGATTTTCCAACGCCGCCTTTTCCGCTCATTACTAGTATTGTATGTTTCACGCCCTTATATTTCACGGATTTTCCTGGAGCCTGTATCACGGGTGGTGGAGGTGGATTATCCATCTTGATCGTGCCTTTCGCCATGCAGCCACTGATTGCATTATCCTATTTTAGAATTGATTGAGCCTCTATTCTGACAATCTGGAGGGGGCTTGTCGCAGAATCCACTTCATCAGGACCGTCAAGTATAACCACTTCATTAAACCGACTCATGGAATAGCGGAAGAGCGTCGAAACAAGATTGACTGATAAACATATGGCGTAGAATACGGATGGTAAAGATTGGCACCGGGTGCATACCACAAACTAGAGCTCAATGCCACGATCAGGTATGCGGAAATGCATCTTCCCCCGGGTGCGGTACCGCTTGATGCCGGAAGCGGTCTAGGACGCTATTCATTGTAATTTGCCGGCACGGGATGCGAAGTTGAGATGTTGATCTCATCCATGCCAATATTGAGTTCGCAACTAGGAAGGATAAGGAAATCATGCGTGGGAGACATTCAGGATCTTCCATTCCTCGACAATGAGGCATATGACTCAGTCCTCCGCCTTGCTGGTCCACTTTCACAGATAGAGGGAACCGGCAATAGGGGCAGGGCAATAAGGGAACTAGCAGGTGTCCCTAAGGGTATAGGGGCCAATAGGAAAAATGTGGACATCCCTGCAAGAAAAGACCAGGTGGCCCGGAAGAACCTCCTTGACGCACATGAGCATATGGCGGCCGATCCCGGAATTGCCGGCATGAGTGCCCAGATGCATGCAATTTGTGCAAAGATGGAGTGAGCCTGGCCTCTCCAACTATCTTCCGGACCCCGGATTAAGATGAATCAAGTTTATAGCAAGGTTGCGATCTAACTCAACAGATGGAAGAGGACTGTGTATTCTGCAGAGAGGTAATTGGCAGAAGGAATGCATCGATAATCACGGAAAATGATATGGCAATCTCATTCATGGATCATGCCCCGGTTGAAGAGGGGCATATTCTTGTCATACCGAAAAAACACTTCAGGGATATTTTCACTGTGGATGAGCAGTATTACCTCGAAGTCCACAAGATGGCCAGGAAACTCGCTCCAATAGTGATGAAGGCAACCGGGGCTGATGGAATGAACATAGGTCAGAATAACGGAAGGTGTGCAAACCAGGTTGTGTTCCATTACCATGTTCACGTGATACCACGATTCTGCGAGAGGAGACTTTCATGGGATAGAAAGGGGACCACGGCGGAAGAACTTGAACGTGTTGCTAAGACAATCAAGTCACAACTTTGCTCAGTTACCTGAGTTTGGTTACAGAAGGATAAGATATTTTAGCCTCGTTAATATGATTCCCTGTAGTATGAGAAGCGCTGAAGAGCTCTACAACAGAGCACTGGAACTTAAAAACAAGGGTCTATCGGACAAAGAGATAGCGACAGAACTTCATGTTTCATCCAATACTGTTACCTGGCTTCTGAGCAAGGGATTCCTGGGAGACACGAAGATAAACGACGTGCGGGTCGGCTGGAGAAGCATAGGTGTATATGGAAACAGGATTTCTAGCATTTCCGAGATTATCTCGGACCTCATCGATGAGGAATCAAGCGGGGAGAACTTTGAGGTTGACTCAATCCTCGGGGTCACAATCAACGGGATACCGTTTGCGACAATGGTTTCTTACCTTATGGGGAAGGAACTCATTGTGTACAGGCCACACCCATCAAGGCAGGAAGGATTCTTCAGCAAGAATTATGCAAAGGTGGCGGGCAAGAACATCGTCGTCATCGACGACGTTGCAAGTACCGGGGAAACTCTCAAGAGAACAATAACCGATGTCAAAAACGAGGGTGGAAAAGTGGTTCTGGTGGTTGTTCTTGTTTCGAAACTCAACGCTGACGAAGTGATGGGAGTCAGGTTGAGGTCGCTGTTCAGGACTCATCTAGTGGGCACGAACTAGTGAAGTAGATGCACTGGGCCGATTCATTTCTCTCCAGCAGGAAAGGAGACCAGGTCATTTCTACCGGAATCTCCCCATCCGGCCCTATTCACGTGGGCAACATGCGTGAGATACTTACGGGCGACATTGTCTACAGGGCAGCCCGAAAACTCGGCATGAAGAGCAGGTTTCTCTACCTCTGCGACGACATCGATCCGCTAAGGAGGGTATACCCGTTCCTCAAGCCTGAGTACTCGGAGCATGTGGGAAAGCCTCTCTACAGGATTCCGTCTCCCGATGGCAATGGAACATACGCTCAACATTACGTGGCTCCCTTTCTTGACTCACTGAAGAAGCTGGAAGTAGATGTTGAGGTCATTTACTCCTCGGAACTCTACGCCTCCGGGAAATTCTACGAATATATCAGAAAAGTGATAGAGGAAAGGGAGAAGATAGCCTCTATCCTAGAAGAGGTATCCGGAAGGAAGATTGGAAGGGGCTGGTTTCCATATTCTCCGCTCTGCGCGAAATGCGGGAAGATCAATTCTGCAATACCATTTTCGTTTGAGGACCCTTATGTGAATTATGAATGCAACTGCGGGCATACCGGAAAAAGCGACATAAGGCGCGATGAGGGAAAAATGCCATGGAGGGTTGAGTGGCCCGCAAAGTGGGCATTGCTGGGTGTGACCATAGAGCCAATAGGCAAGGATCACGGTGCAGCAGGAGGAGCATTTGAATCAAGCAAGAGAATTGCCAGCGAGATCTTCGGGGTACCGGGTCCTGACACCATAGTATACGAGAGAGTAATGTGGAAGGGAAGGGGACCAATGCATTCCTCGACTGGGGTTGCGATTGAAATCTCAGAAGCACTCAAATTCACACCGGAAGAAGCACTGAGGTTCTTCATAGCAAAAGGAAACCCGGGAAGGCACCTGGATTTTGACCCAGGACTGGGACTCCTGTCACTGACAGATGACTGTGAAAAGTACTTTAATGCATACTCCGGAACAGATTCCATTTCTGACCCTGATTTCAGGGAAATCGTTGAGTACTCTGGAATCTCTGGATTTCATGGTCCAATTGAACCCTCATTCAGGCACCTGGCAACAATAGTGCAGATTTACAGCGACAGTGAGTCGATTCTCAGGAGCCTCTCGAGGGGTGGCCGGGAGTTCTCCGTGATGGACAAAAACCTCGAAGAGAGGATTGACAAGGTAAAGTACTGGTTGGAGAATTTTGCTCCCGACATGGTGAAATTTGGCATGCTTCCGAAGGGTACCAGAGTAGAATTGAGCGGTGAAGAGAAGAGGGTGCTGGAGAGATTCCTCGATTCAGTCACGTCAGCCGAGTGGGATGCCCAGAAGATCCACGATCTGGTGTACTTAATTGCATCGGAGGAGTCAATGGACCCGCCTGAAGTATTCAGGGTATTCTACAGGGTGCTCATAGGCAAGGATCGAGGGCCTAGACTTGGATTCTTCCTCTCAAGCATGGACAGAAGAAGGGTGACCGAAAGGCTTAGGGAATGTATCTGAAAGTGTCAGCGAACTAATATATCCCAAACCCTCATTTTGTATCATTGCCAAATATATTCCAGGAAAAGGAAGTGATCATCCAGTACTTCTCCGAGAGGGGTCTTCTAATCGCGCCAGATGCCCTGAACACAATGCTAAGGGAAAGCCTGGGCTCATACGTGCTAGAACTCATTTCCGAAGATTCCATTGCTTCAGGGTATGTTACTGAAAACATAGTGATTGAAGCAATAAGAAAGCAACACACGGTGAAGGCTCCAGAATATGAGGTGGATTTTGCAAACGTAAGGATCAACAGTTCTGTCGATGACTTCAGGAACTATTTCAGGAGCAGGTACGAGAAAGTCAAGCGACTCATAACTCTGTCAATCTCAATGCGCGGCACGACCTCGATAAAGAGCGCCAAGCGACTCATGAACGGTGAAGTGAAGATTGTTGGCATGGTACAGGACCAGAATGTCACGGTGAACGGAAACAGGAGACTGGTCGTCGAAGACCTTGAGGATTCCATCACCGTAATACTGATGAAGAGGAACGGGCTTGCAGGAGAAGTGATCCTTCTTGACGAAGTAATCGGCATTGTCGGGGGGATTTCCACAAAGGACAAGGATCCGGTGATCTTTGCAAGGGAGATCATAAGACCGGACATTCCGGCAGGTTCGATAAGGGAGTACTCGGGAGAACCCGCGATTGTAGGATCTATTTCTGACATACATGTGGGGAGCAAAACATTTCTCGGAGATTCATTCAAGAAGATGATCTCCTGGATCAAGTCCGGGGGTGAGGAAACATCATCGCTGAAGTATCTTGTCCTCAGTGGGGATGTCGTTGATGGGATCGGCGTATACCCTTCCCAGGAAAGGGACCTTGAGATACAGAATCCCTTTGAACAGTATCTCAGGCTGAACGATTACATATCGGAGATTCCGGAGGAGATCAAGGTCTTCATAATGCCTGGCAACCACGATATTGTCAGGCTTGCAGAACCACAGCCGGTGCTTCCGGAGAGGCTCAGGAAGGAATTCTCTTCAAACGTGACTTTTCTCCCGAATCCTTTTAATCTTCAACTGGAAGGTAGAAGGGTACTTCTTTACCATGGGATGTCCCTGAACGATATTGTGGAACTTGTTCCGGGAATGAACTTTGACACCATAGGCAGAGCTGTGGAGGAAATCCTGAGGAGGAGGCATCTCGCACCGAGATATGGTGGCAAGACCCCACTTATTCCAGCTCCGGAGGATTACCACGTTATCGAGGAAGTGCCTGATATTTTCATAACCGGGCATGTCCATTCCCATGCCATGGGAAACTACAGGGGGGTAAGGTATGTAAACTCCTCAACGTGGCAGAGCCAGACAGATTACCAGAAAATGATGAATTTCAGCCCTAACCCATGCATGCTGACACTTTTCGATCTCAATTCAAGCAACTATTTCGCAAAAGACTTCAAGTAGGCTTACAGCGTCTTCCTGATTATTTCCTCGATTTCACTCTGGAAAGTTTCCATGATATTATTCAGTGCCTCGTCCTTGATTTCGGATGGAGCCACGTTTAACCCTACCTTTGCCGTGAGCTTGGCCATCTTGGCCATTGAACCATATTCCCGCAACTTGGCATCGATGAACCCCTTGAGGGCTTCTATTACCAGTTCTTTAAGTTCAGGGTCGGAGTTTATCCTCTTTTTGAGGAACTCCTTGATCAGATCCTTCATTAGATCCCTTACCGCCTCAAAGAATAATTCCTCCGAAGGGAGGGTTTTCAGGAATCCATGGACCTTTGTGTCTATTTTAGGATCGACCATTTCCGGTTTCCATACCTTCTATATAGATAAACCTTACCCGGGCCAGATAGCTGTACATGGGATTTTCAGCGTGATTACGGAAGGTTGCCGGGTGAATAGCGGGACAGTTTACTGTCCTGTGCGTTTCGTAACCCCCATGCTGATCCATCCTTCATTCCCATGAGGAAAATCGTCCCTGGGCAGCTTCTTAAGAAAAGGATTTCAAATGGCAGGTTCAAAGGTGAAGGAGGTCATCCATGCCAGGATCGGTGAATACGACTTTCGATGAGTTTTACTACAATGATTTATTGAGGAGTGCGTTCCCATGCTCTCCCCCAGACCACTGGCGACTTGGTTCCTGAATCCTCCTTTCTGTGAAAGATCCGTTGGCGACGCATTCGAGCACTTTCATGGAATACGGACATGCAAACCTGCAGTTCCTGGACATCACGCATGAAAACAGTGCGATGACGGATCGTGAAGGCAGCGGCCAATCATGGAATAAACATCCCTGAATTTCTATGCATTCCGTCGCATCCTCAATGGTCACTCTCCCATTCACCAACTAATCGTGAAGCTGATCATTGTAGATCCTGCAACGATGCATGAACCAACTGTTAGGCAGCCAGTGAATTCAAATATTATTGTGTTGCCATTGCCCAGCCTCATGATCATCACTCAAGGCACGTAACTGAAATCGAAGGAATTGCCATTGCCTTTGTTTGCAAATCCCGCAAACACATTACTGCGCTGAAACCAGATACACAACAATTCTGATCATAGGAGCAGGAAACGTTGGTCCCGGTATGGTTCATCTAGTTCATTGTAGCATCATGGTTGGTCTCATTCACCTTGAGGCATGTGGACTTGAACGAAAGTGTCCTGCCAGGTGATTGAACCCAGTAATTCTTGGTGGCACCAGATCATAACAACGCAAGCGTACCATGTTCCTTGAGTGTCAATGAAGAAATATCCCTCCAACCTGCCTTGAAAGTGCGGAGTTCCCGTAACCCCTTCCTGCAATTTTCGCAATGGCGGAGGGGCCCCTCACGTTTACGGAATTGAGGAATTAATTCAAGGAGTATAATTGGCTGAAGAGTGCCCATTTCTAACCCGGAGGGAAATTTCAGTCTGTCCTGAATCCATGTAAGGAATAATTCCAAGAACGGACAGCAGGGGTAGGGTCACAAGAGTGGCAATGATTAAAGAAACCAGTTCAGCCCGTTCCTTCCTGTCATTCATTGCAGCGTTCTGGCCCAGATTTAGCAGTTATGTTTGATATCATCGCTCCTTCATGCCTCCATGGCATGGAAAAATATCCAGAGGCTCTTCCATCAGCTCAAGAAATGCTTTCTCAGAAATCTCATATTTTCCGGAACACCGCTCTCGTCACTTATGCAGGATTGAATTCAACAGTCCTAACTGCTGATTTGTAGGTCTGGTTTTGCCCAGTGGTAAAACTCATGCCGGATTTGCTTCACTCGGAAAATATGGATACGCCGAGCAGTTCCTTGATCCTGAAATCGGAAAAAAGCGACAAAGCATCTATCAGGTCTTTAGTTTCTTCATCCTCGTTCTCATTGCTCAGAACGTTGATTATACACGTCTTGCCTGGAATAGTCTGGTCTCCTTCATCAACAATGCCGTTTTTTATCACTGCCTCAAGCCATTCGATAAAGTCGGAAGAAGATCTGGCATAGTCGCCTGGATCCACGTCGGGTGAAGAATCCATACTCTTCACCATACTCCTGTACTTGTTAACTATCTGCTTAACATAACTTGGGCAATCCATGCTGTATTCATGCTTTCAGTTATTCTACATATTAACATTTTTTGGTATATTCTTCATTGACCTAGTTATAACGCAATTTCCTCAATTCCCATGGCGTTACGCACTATGGCCTCTATGGATGCTTCCCGGAATATTTCTGGAATAATAGGGGTGGTTCCTCTTCTGATCCATTACCAGTATGAACTTGATCTCCTCATCCATCGCTTCAGAAGAATACCACCACTGTGTCATTTCCAGATCGATCTGGTTGGGGAGGGCCGTGGTGCCTATGGATATACCAACTTCCGGTTGTGTCAGGTAGGTCTTATGGAGGCCGCCTAAGATTGACTCTTCTTTGAACTTCGCCAGGAGTTCGGATATCCTCTGCGAGATCATGTCACCTGCCGCGAGATATCTTGTAACATCACCTTCGTTCCACATTCACCCCCTTCTCATGGAGGTTTCGCCAGGTATGCGGTACAGTATAAGCGGAAGTACATTGTTCTTCACCGTAAATTCACATACGTCTTTCATTCTTTTTTCCACGAATTTGATCAGGAAATTAGAACCGCCGAAATCAAGGATCAGCTTAGTGATCAGGAAATTTAGGGATTTCGACCCAAAGATGAAAGCGTCGGTCATTTCTTTGACTTCGTCTGCTTCCTTGAAAACCTTGAGTATTCAGGGCCGGAGCCAGGTCTGCAAAGTATGGCGGATATGTTGTCCGTACCATCCATCTCGTTTGCGAGGTATGTCATGTTCTCAACTGCAATCTGGGCTGTTCTTGACACCTCTATGGATTCAAGCATCATCCTCTCAGATAACGGTTCCCACAAACCGTCACAGCAGAGCAGGATCGAGTCGTTCTTGAAAACCCTCCACTTGTATACGAAAGACGAGACTTCTCTGTCGAACCCCAGGGCACGCATTATTTCATTCTTCCTCGGGTGAATCCTCGCCGCATTCTCAGAAATCACCCCGGATAGGACCAGTTCCATTACGAAGGAATCATCCACGGTCTTGGACACCGGGATTTCGGGGTTAAGTATGTATGTCCTGCTGTCCCCTACGTTCACGACATTTAGGAACTCACCGTCAAAGTATGCGGCTGTGACCGTGGTACCAATTTCATTTATTCGGTTCTTTCTCGCATATTCAACTATGTTGCTGTTTGCTTCCTCCAGTGCTTCCTGCAGGACATCTACGGGATTTGCCGGATCCCCGTTGAAAAGTTTCTTGCCCGAGTTCTTGAATGCTTCAATCGCGATCCTGCTCGCTTTCTCGCCCCTCTGTGCGCCCCCCATTCCATCAGCGAGAACCAGGAGGCATCTCTCCTGCTGTCCTTCATCAGAGTTGATATATTCGCTCATGACCAGGATTGAGTCTTCGTCCCTCCTTCTGACCCTGCCCCTTATACTGATAGTTCCAATGTCCAATTCAGAGCCTCCTGTAATAGGTAAATATGCCACCGGAGTGATCCTGGCTGAATGAGTAAGTGTAACCAGGCTCTATCGGGAGCTTGAGCCCTTTTTCCGGCGAGTTTCCGAGGTTCTTGCGGTATACGTTCCTTCTCTGGTAAGTCGATATGGACATTCCGCCAATCTCGTCATCGAAATATATCTCGCCTGCCGTGATTTTTCCCACCTTTACGTAATCCCTGAGGCCGATTTCCCCGGTTCCGATTGGCCTAGCAAAGGAAAGGGCAGGTTTCTGCTCCTTGTTCAGGACTACGTTGTACCTCGAATCAGGGTCCAGTGCATGGATCTGCCCAAGGTCGGTAACAATGAACTCTCCTGTAAGATCGAACAGATCCATAATGACCTCAAAAGCCGATTCATACCTGTTGCGGGCGTCATACGAAAGCGACTTCTTGATCACGGAAAACATTCTTTCGGATACTCTTCCAGCTATCTCCTCAGACAGGTACTTTGCATTCACGAATGGAAGCCCATATTTGTTCCTCATTTCCTCGTCGTCAAGGAATTTCCCGGTTATCATGGAACACATCAGGGCTCCCACGGAGTACGTATCGTATGAACCGCTGGCAGTAATCTTCTGGTCAAGATCAAGTTCAGGCGGGTGATAACAAGGTACGCCAACTCTCTGGCTGTGAGAGAAGAAGGACTTGGTCATTCTTCCAAGCAGGTTTTTTGAGGTGCCAAAGTCTATGATCTTCGGGAAACCTTCAGACATAACCACATTACCGGGATTTAAATCACGGTGGTAAACTTCGTGCATGTGCAGATAATTGATTGAAAGCAGGAGTTTTGTGGCGAAATCAAGAATCTCGCCCTCTGTCCACCTCTGTCCAGGCCTCAAAGAATTACCGAGATACCTGCTCATATTTTTCCCGTTTGCGTATTCCTCGACCAGGAAGTAGTCATTGTTTTCTTTGAAGAAGTCGATATATCCCACGATTCCGGGATGATTGAGCGATGAAAGGATCTTGCTTTCACTGGTAAGCTGCTTTATGGCATCCTGCAGGAGTTCTTTTTTCTCCCTCTCTCCCTTGCTTTCAATGTCATAAACTCTTGGGATCTTTATGACTACATCTTCATTCTCAACCACATCCCTTCCCCTGAAAACGTAGGCAAATCCACCCGCTCCCAGCAAGTCCTTGTTCCTCTTCTTATTTTTCTCGAGGTTCACGTCGTATCTCGCGTGGAGGTACTGGGAACCACCCATTTGATGTGAGATAGAAAGAGTGATGGGGATTTTCCTGAAATAAGTCTTCGCAACCCTGAATGAGGGCTCATACATAACAAGTACAGCGATCACGATGGTTATTATGGCGGCTACAGAGAAACTTGGGTCCCAAATTCCCGGTGCTTTGAATGAGAGAATATATAAAAGCCCGATGGCAAAAAGGATTGCCGTAGCAGGAAACAGGATTGCATTTGACTTGCCATTGCCAATCCTGCTCAGGCCGGTCAGCACAAGAAGTATGGAGAAAAACCCTATAAGTTCACTGGAAAGAATGATAACATCCCGATAGCTTCTTGCAAAGAAAATATCGGGTATCAGGCCACAAACATATGCAACCCCGGTAACCGCCAGGCCGATTACCGGAAGGGACGGAAGATAACTGTTCCCTATCTTGAGGGATTTGGTCAGCAACCTGGACTGCCCATCCATCAGGTTGTTTGCATAAACCGTGATGGATACAATGGATAGGATGAGATATAATATAAGATATGAGAAAAGTGACTGTAACAGAAGGAATATGAATGCTCCGGCAAGGGCAACAAGAAGTACTGAATCCCTGAGGTGTGAGATAAATGAAACACGGGACATTGAGGTTACCAGAACCCCAAGTACAGTGATTATTGCAATCAGTGCGAGAAACAGGGCAATTCCGGATCCGGAAAAGAATGGGTAACTCAGATAGACAAATTCCGAGGCGGCAAGGGAGAAGACCGGTACAAGGGGCTTCCTTCCAGCAGAACCCAGATTCGAGGTCTTGATCGAGAACCTGACAGAGGCAAATGAAAGCAGCAGAACAAATGGGAAAGAGTAAAGGATACTCGAACCCGGAAGAAGCGGTACAAAGAATGCAAGCATCGCATAAATGAATGTTGCAGCTGCGAATCCAGGAACCATGGCTTTCTCCTTCTTGTTCTGTGAATCATGGTTCCTTCCGGAATGGGCAGGGGCGAAGACAACGAAAGGAATCAGAAGAAGGCCCTCGTAGAAAATTCCGAACATCTTGAGGATCAGAAGGTATGTGAGCGCTGAAGATAGTACCGTGAGGGAAACAGACAAGATGGATGCAGGCAGAAATTCGCCATCTCCCCTTGTAATGCCGGAATCAAGCGACGGTGCCGAGATCAACGTTACAATTGTCAGTACGGTCCCGGAGACCATGAGGTAATAAAGAAGGTTAAGCCCCTGTAGGTAAGACTGGTAAAAATACAGCCCCAGAATATCTATGCCTATCACTGTCAGCGACAGCGTTGCAAGGGATTTTCTCCAGTCCTGTGTAAAGTTCATGAAATCAGTTCCTCCTAAAGATTTGGCCATTTTCCGCTCTCAAGCACCTTGAAAACCATTTCTATTGAGGCATCACTGGAATTCTTTCCCAATGTGATACGGGTTCCGTCCCTGACCTCCACCTTTCTTTCCCTGCTCCCTCCGCCCAGGATCTTATCTCCGACAGAAGTGCCATTCAAGGTCTTCAGGTCCTCGATGTAAAACCTCTGGTTTTCCCTGGTGAACCTGACATGTCTAGGATTCACATAAGCGGCATTCTGATGCCTGGCCAGTTCTCTTCTTCCTATCTCTGAAGGAAACCGGTCCAGAAATATTACTCCAAAACCATCTATGTCAAGGCGGACCTGGCTGCCTGATAATCCGGTCGTTTCCTGAACGGCTGAGCAGTACGGACACATCATTGTTCCCGGCCTGAGAGGTCTTCCGCAGGAGACGCATTTCTTAACCTCATTCCCATCAGAATATTCTGTCTCAAGGTACAGTTTATGCCCATCCCTTGGACAGAATTCGTGGTCGCTCGGGAACTTCGTGTTGCAAAGAGGACAGAACTTTACAAGATCGGCCTCGAAATCGTCTTTTTTCTTCCGGAGCATTCGGGATGTATATCGCTAAACACATATATTTAATGCATCCATCCAGACCTGAACTCGAATGAGCGTGGAAATCGAGGGAGAAAACGGATCGAAAGCTTCAGTTGAAACGAGAGGGGGGTACGTAAGTAACTTGAACCTGATAGGGACTCCCATTCTCAAACCATCTTCTGACGGAATAGCAACACACGGGGGTGCAGCCCTTCTTATGCCTTATGCCAACAGGATCAGGGGTGCTACATACTCATTCGACGGAAAATCGTACAGGTTCGCACCAAACAATGGAAACGATTCCATTCATGGGTTTGTGAGGGATCTTGAGTGGAATCTGGTGGAGAGATCCGATAATTTTGTGTCACTGGAGGTTCAGGCGAGCAATGAAGGATATCCATCAAGTATAAATTGCAAGGAAGAAATAGAGATTGGGGAGAGTTTTGCCGAATTCAGGCTGGGGATCCTGAACACGGGGGAACAACCCTGTCCGGCGGTGATAGGCTGCCATCCCTATCTCCTGTTTGATGAATTCTGGAGAATTTCCAGTGATAGTGATATAATGAAATTGGAGGTGGAGAACGGATATTTCCCCACAGGAAATTTCATTGAAGTGGAATCTGGATTACTTTCATCACAAGGAGGGAAGCAATTTGACACGTGTTATGTGTCACAAGGTAAACTCTCAATGGAGTCCAAAAGCTGCATTGTTACCATGGAGAGGCATGGAATGCCTTACTTCATGCTTTACAACGGTTCTTTTGCGGGAAGCAATTCTGTCGCAATAGAGCCGATGACGGGAGCACCGGACGCCTTCAACAATGGCATTGGATTGTCAGTTCTCGAGCCTGGAGCGGAACTGAAATGCAGCTTCGCATTGAGCCTGAACTTGAAATCGCGATGAATTTGGAGCAATTTCTTCGATTATAACAAAAAAATTTAAGCCGAAATAAAATTAAGACAAACCATATACTGGGAATAGCATGGATCTCTTTTTTACATTCAACGTCTCACCGGAAGTCCTAAAGAAATGCGAAGAGATCACAGGCTTGAAAGCCTCCGTGGACCGTGAATCCGGGGGAGAACTGCAGATAGTATCCAGCAAGTACAAGGTTACAGAGAGAACGAAACTGATACAGGGAGTCTATGGAAGCCTTGACGGACTTGCGCTCAAGGCAATACCCCCGGGTGTGACTGTCTGCAAGAACTCAGGTGCATTTGCACAGTCTGCGGCCGAACATGTTTTTGCAATGCTTCTCACGACCACTAAGAAGATCATAGAACTGAACAACAAGACCCATCACAAGCTTTTCAAGAAGGAGGCCGTCGGCACTCTCAGGGGAAAGAAGATAGGGATAATAGGTTACGGTGGTGTTGGAAGGGCGGTAGCAGATATTGCCAAGGCTTTTGGAATGACCGTGATCGCCTATACCCGGAGCCAGAGGGATGACCCCCGGGTCGACCAGTTCGTGGTTTCCATTGCAAGACTGATTAGCCTCTCAGACATCATTGTGATAACCCTTCCCCTGACAAACAAGACCAGGGGGATCATAAATGCAGATGCCCTCAACATGTTCAACGGAAACTTCATTGTCAATATAGCGAGGGGGGAGATCGTGAACAAGAACGACATGCTGTTTTACTTGAAGAGGAACCCGGAGAAGTACTATCTGTCCGACGTGTGGTGGGATGAACCTACAATCAGGGACGAAGTTCCCCCGAACGTTATACTAACTCCCCATGTCGCGGATTCCGTTCCGGCGGATTTTGACAATGCAGTCATAATGGCCTGCGAGAATGTCAAGAAGTATCTGGACGGAAGGCCGGAAAACGTGGTCGATCCTGCAGAGTATTACTGAAAGCTGTCCAGGGTCTTTCCGCCTGTCCTGCTTTCCACAGTATCTGTAAGTTTGGTCTGGTTCCTGTTTGACGAGGTCAGGTTCACAACTTCTCCCAAACCCTCAAGAACGCGGTTGAGCGTCTCCTCCACCCTTCTTGCATAGTAGTTCCAGTCAGGTGATTTTGCCAACTGCTCACCCTCTATGTATGGTTCCACTTCCTGTGGCGATCTTTTGCTGTTTGTCACGATCCAGGACACCTTCATACCCGGCACAAACGGTTCTCCCCTTTCCATGAGCATTTTAGCAACTCTCACATTCACCAGTGAGTTATCCTTGTCCTTGTACTCTGAGAAATTCCTTACGCTTCTGGAGATCACCAGGCTCTCAATTTCCACGCCCTCACCCCCTGACAGTATCCTTGAGACAATGTCCCTGGAGAAGGCCCTTGCCCCATCCAGATCGCGGTCGAGTATGAGGTCAAACAGCCTGGACAGGGACTGGCTCTGGAGACCGAAGGAGTCTGTTCTTCTCACCTCATACCCCCTGATCAGGATTTCTCCTCCCTGTTCCTTTGGATAGACTATTTTTCCGGCATACCTCTTCTTGGCGCCGTGGGAGAAGAACGGGTCCATGATTTTTTCGAACTCAAGGCTTATCCCGAGTTCTCCTGACATTCTTTCGGCAATACTCGACCCAAACTCTATGGAATCGTCAAGGTTCTTCTCTCCCGACTCGATGAAAACGCTGTCAGTGTCGCCATAAATCACCTTGTTGCCTTCTTTCTCAAGTTTCCCGATGAGTTCCGTAATTGTCATTCTTGCATAGGCCGTAACAGCGGCACCTATCTCAGGGTTTGTGAACCGGTAGAATGATGAAGCCAGGACGCCGTAGAACGTATTCATGAGTATTTTTATTGCACCCTGCACTCCATCAAGGAATTCTCTCTCGTCCTGGGAGGCGCTCTTCATCCGCTTCTTTACTTCGTCTCTCTCAGCCATGAGTTCCCTCAGTATCCTTGGAATAAGCCCTTCCCTCTGATCCTTTCCAAGGAACCTTATGTTGTTCGGAGCAACAATGCTGCCGTTCTGGCTCAGGGTTGTGAAGCAGATATTGTACTTCATGATCATAGAGGGGTACATGCTCTTGAAGTCAAGGACAACTACATTGCTGTAGAGTCCAGCCCCTATGGTGTGCACATAACCCCCCTCAATGGCCTCGTCCTTCCTGTTGTACACCGTCATCGGCACCCCAATGCCGGACCTGTCTGCCTGCCGTATGAGTATTGAATCCACGTAGTTGCTCGTTCCACCGTTGGTAACGTCATCCAGCGGAAGCTTAGCCACAACAGCCATGTACATGTACCTGTCGAGGACCCTCAGTTTATTGAAAATTTCAAGGGTCAATCTCGCATCCTTCACGCAGTAGTCAATGACCTCCTGTTTCCTGGCCTTCCACTCTTCGCCGATCTTGAGCCTGTTGATGTTGTCTTTCCCCTCTCCAAGCAGTTCCTTCGCCACGTAGTTAAGCGTCTCGTTCTTGGGATGAAGGAACTTCTTGACATTCCACCATGTATCGCTGATTATCCTTCCGTGGACTCTCCAGTACTGGTTGTTGATCCTCCTGGGCGGCAGAAAATCCCTCCCAAGTTCGAACTTTACGTTGTGAACCTTTGCCCTTTCCTGGAGCAGTGGAAGATCGTACCCGTCAATATTGTAGCCGGTGATGATATCAGGATCCTTTTCCTTTACCAGGTTCACAAAATCCTGTATAATCTCTTTCTCACCCTTGCTAATGGCCCCTGTTTCCATTACAGAGCCGTTCCACAGAGCCCATCCAATAACGAGTATTTCCCGCGTGTCAATCAGGTTCTCAATGTCAAAAGAGAGCACTTTCAGGTTTGGGTTGAAAGGTGAAGTGGCCCTGACGCTCTTGATCCGCATTACTTCATCCGTGGTGAATTTTCCAATCTCTGATTCATCAGGATCGCCTTCCATCTCCACGCAGGCTCCCAGGTCTTTGTCGTAGATGAACCTGTGATGAAACGGGATGTCAGCGGCGAGCACGTCACTCGTTCTTGGCACTCTCTTCCTGTACTCTGGAACTTTCCAGGGAGACCTGATGAAAATACGCTCGATCTTTCTCTTCTTTCCCTGGTACCACAGATCCAAGGTTTCGGATTTGGAGAACTCCGGATCTTTAACAATCTCCTTGAGGTACTCTTCCGAGGCGTCAACCACGTCAAAATAGGGAAGAAAACCTGTATAGAGCCCCGTGACGGATTTCCCGTCCGCTGTTCTTCCAAACAGTTCGACTGCAACGTCATCCGTCCTGTATGCTGCCGCCACGATGCGGATTATCTCTTTCATTGGCCCTTATATATCCCTGTCCAGTTCAATATATTTCTGCTAAGTCTCGCGAACAACTTACTACCATGTTGTGAATAAAGGTTATTACGCAAATTCCAATCGGTGCCCACAATGGATGCAAGGCTGGAAAGAATCAGGGAAACCGCAGTTTCCGGCGGAAAGGTCTCGAGAGAAGAGATCATCTTCATGTATGATTATGTTCCTCTTTCCAGGCTGGGTCCAATCGCACATGAGATCTCCAGGGAAATTTCCGGAGACCATGTCTCATTTGTCTCCAACATGATCCTCAATTACACAAATATCTGCAATGTCAGGTGTCATTTCTGCGCCTTCTACAGGACAGGGAAGGAAGAGGACTCATACACGCTATCAATTGACCAGGTTATTGACGAAATATCGCTTTACCACGACAAGTACGGTATAACCCAGCTCCTGATCCAGGGCGGGGTGAACCCTTCTCTGGACCTGGAATATTACAAGGACTTATTTTCAGAAATACACAGGAGATTTCCCAGGCTCGGGATCCATGGGCTATCAACTTCAGAAATCTCCTTCATCTCCAAGAAGTCCAGGATCACGGTGGCGGATCTGCTCAAGGAACTGAGGAATGCCGGACTCCAGACAATACCAGGCGCAGGGGCCGAGATATTCTCAGACGAGGTCAGGAAGAAGATCGGCAGGCCTGCGGGATCCGGGAAGGAGTGGCTCTCAGTCATGGAATCAGCACATGCGCTGGGGATCAAGACCTCTGCCACGATGATGTTCGGACATGTCGAGTCAAGTGGAGATAAGGCAGATCACCTGCTCTCCATAAGGGAACTGCAGGAAAAGTACGGGGGGTTCCTTTCATTCACGCCATGGAATTTTGAACCCGGAAACACCAGGTTGCAGCATGAATCAGGGATAGATTATCGGGCAGGAGGCGATGCAGTGCTCCGGAACATAGCCATATCCAGGATTGTTTTCGGCAGAGAACTCCCCATTATCCAGACCTCATGGCTCACAAACGGCGTTGGAATGGGACAGCTTGCAATCATGTTCGGTGCAAATGACTGGGGAGGGACCATCTATGACGAGAAAGTCATACCGGCAACCGGCAGGGAAGTCGGAAACCTCAGGAAGGAGACCATAATAAGGAGCATAAAGTCTCTTGGACTCGTTCCGGTTGAAAGGGATAATCTTTACAGGGAAGTAAGGACATTTTCTGCATGAACCCTGAATTATCAGCAGGAATAACGGCGAGGTTCACGAAGGGGCAAAGGCCGAAGGCATCCCTCAAATTCACACCAGGGGATTTCATGGTCACCGAGATACCTGAAGATATTCCCAGGTCTGAGGATGGTAAGTACCTCATCCTCAAGGTAAGGCTTGCGGACTGGGATACGTCATCTTTTGTCAATCATCTTGCGAGAGCGATGCACGTGAGCAAGTCTCGGGTGACATTCAGCGGTACAAAGGATAAGAAGGCTGTAACGGAGCAGTACTTCTGCGTGAATACTGGCCAAATGGATCTTAATGTTGCAGGGGAAGGCATCGAAATCCTGGAGCAGTTCAGAAGTGACACCATGCTCAACCTTGGAAGCCTCGTGGGAAACAGGTTTCGCATCAGGATTCACTCAGGCCAGGAAATCAGCCAATATGCTTCAGAAGCGGTGCAATTCCTCCTTGAAAACGGAGGGTTTCCGAACTTCTACGGCATACAGCGTTTCGGATCCATAAGGCCCATAACCCACAGGATCGGGAAGCTGATACTGCAGGGGAACCTCGAAGATGCAGTCATGGAATACATCTATGATCCGGAATATGACAGGGAGGATTACAGGAGAAGGTTCTACGACACCAGGGATGCAGCAGAGGCGCTGAGGGATTTTCCCCCTCACCTGGGATTTGAGAGATCTATTCTCGGAAGGATACAGGAGACCGGGAAAATAGAGGAAGGGTTCTCAGGCCTTCCCAGAAGCCTTGCGATGATGTTTGTACACGCCTACCAGTCGTACGTCTTTAACCTGATGCTTTCTAAAAGGGTAGAGGAGTCCGAAAGGATGGATCAGGTGGAGGAGGGAGACACATGTTATCCTATAGACACCCACATGAATTCCAGGAGAGAACCAATCCCTGCAGATTCATTCAATCTGGTGAAGTTGAACGACATGTCCAGGTCAAACAGGCTGAGGCCCACACTTCCCGTGGTGGGTTATGAAACCGTGTTTTCTGGAGAGGAAGAAAGAAGTCAGGTGGAAGCCATACTCGAGAAGGATGGCCTCAGCCCTGCGAACTTCAGGGTACACAGATTTCCATCACTGTCTTCAAAGGGGGAGAGAAGGATAATCTCATCCATGCCTCTTGAAGTACGGACCGTTTCAGGGAATGTCCTTGAATTTTCCCTTGGAAAGGGTACGTATGCCACCTCCTTCCTCAGGGAAATTATTGATGAGTATTCAGATTAGGCCCACTTTCTGGAGATCCTTCTTGACCTTAATCACTGCCTGCTCAATCTCGCTTTCTTCCTTTGCGCCCGTGCAGACCACTTTTCCAGAGCCAAACAGGAGAAGGACAACTTTTGGCTCCTCAACCCTGTATACAAGCCCAGGGAACTGTTCAGGCTCATATTCGACGTTTTCCAGCCCGAGAGACATGGCAATATCGGTAAGGTTGAGATCCGCCTCAAGATCGTACACAGCCACTATGTTCTGGACTACGATATCCGGATCGTCATAGACCTCTATACCCGCCTTCTTGAGTTTCTTGATGATTGTCTCGATGGTCAGTTTCACATTGGTCAGGTTCTTTGCCCCGGTGCAGTTGACCTTTCCGCTCCTGAAAATCAACACTGCGGTCTTGGGAGTCTGGAGTCTGTAAATCAACCCGGGGAACTGTTCAGGCTCGTACTCTGACCCCTCGAGGGCAAGTGCGATCCTGCTCAGGTCAAGATGTTCAGCAAGAGAAGTGGATGCAACAATATTTTCTATGGTTATCTTTTCCCTTTCACTCATAATCGGTCACTATTTAAGCCCATATAAGGTGTATATATAAAACATAGCCGGGACAGACGGTTGAGCCAGTCAAGTTTGTGCGAGACTTGTGATATCTCACAACATATTCAACTGTTCTTTTGCCTCATCGCTCATCATTGAGGGATTCCACGGTGGTTCCCAAACCAGTTCAACATCGGCCGCCTCAACGTCTTTCAGGTTTTCCACAACGCGCTGCGCCTCTGAAAGAATCCATGGAGTAACAGGACAGGTGGGGGCGGTCATAGTCATCTTGATGTAAACCCTGTCTCCGTTGATCTGAACTTCGTAGATCAGGCCGAGGCTTACCACATCCATCCCAATTTCAGGGTCAGAGACCTGCTTGAGCTCGTCAAGGATTTCCTCCTTAGTCACCATGATAGTTGATAATGTGCAGACATTACTTAACCGTTCCCGATTCTGAATTGCTACTATTGCACAGAGTTATGGAGCTCAATTTCCATCATCCCAAACGATTGGGTATCCGCCCGTTTTCCCGCTTTCCGCTTATACTGAAGAACCAAGGAGGTTTTCCCAAAACCACCCAATTTTCAATGATTCATCGGAATGATTGTGAAATTCAGGCAAAATAGCTTCAGATTCACCCTGATGGGGGCAATTTCATCCCCATTCTTGCTGTATTTTTCCTGAAGGTCGATGGCTCACGCTATCCTGTCAAGGAATCTTGCCCTTACAAGGTTGTAGCACATGGCAGTGAAGTATGTCTTCACCCTCACCCTCTGCACTGTCGTGACCATGACATGGAAGAAATGGAACATACCCTTGAAGAATGCATAGGGATGTTCCATGTAATCGCCGATCTGATCCTGGATATTCTGAGATTCCTGCGTATACTCTTAACAGGAAGTGGATGCCCTCTCACTGCACGATCCATTGTGCCATTGATGCCTTTGCAGCCGGATCCGAAATATCCCTTGTCCGGGTAACACACAATGCCAGGAAGGCTGAGATCGATCCTCGAGTCATGAACATTCGCAGGCGTTACTGAAAGCTTCTCAACGATCTTGATCTCATTCACGAGGGTATGTGCCCTGTACCCGAAGTGATGCCCATGATTCTTTGTTGCTGATGAACCATCCCTGGATCTGCGTGTCTTCGCATCATCACCCCTGGACTTGCCATACTCACCACGATCGGATTCAATGAATGTTGCGTCCTGCATGGTGCCTTTCCTGATGCGGATCCTTTTGGCCA
>JAJYUI010000013.1 GCA_021792595.1 Thermoplasmata archaeon
GCCGCAGTGCACATTAACAACTTTTTTGGTTACAACGACAGAGTTATAGACAACATGCTGGAACCAGAAGACCGGGATGCCTTCTACACCATGGAGGATATCGGAGTCCTGCAGACTGAACGTGAAGAGACTACGCTCTTTGACGGAAGGGAGTGGAGAATACATTACTGGATCCTAAATACGAGGAAGATCCGCGAACTCTCCGCAATCAGCGTATCTGACATTGTCAGAGAAGAGGAAAACGTATTCAACTTCTATGAAGAGGTACCTGAGGAAATCTGGCATAGATAACTGGTGGTAACTCTTGCACGTAGCAGTTTTGAGGAAGGATAAATGCCACCCGAAGAAATGCAATCATGAGTGCCAGTATTTCTGTCCTCCAGTGAGAAACAACATCCCTACAATCGATTTCATAGAAGGACAGGATGAGCCGCTGATCACGGAGAAACTCTGCATAGGATGCGGCATATGCGTGAAGAGGTGCCCTTTCGGGGCGATAACCATTGTGAATGTTCCTGATGAACTCAACAAGGAGATAGTCCATCAATTCTCGGAGAACTCATTCAGGCTCTATTCTCTTCCAACGCTGTCCAAGGGAAAGGTTATTTCCATTCTTGGCAAGAACGGTCTGGGAAAGACAACAGCGCTCAACATCCTTTCCGGAGTGACTGTTCCAAACTTTGGACGATACGACGATAGTGAGGACAGGGACGCTGTACTGGAAAGATATTCCGGAACAATGATGGGAAGGTATTTCAAGGACCTGTACGACGGAAAGAACCGTGTCGTCATAAAGAGCCAGTACGTTGACAGGATTCCAAAAGTTGCTAAGGGAAAGGTGAAACACCTCCTTTCCGGGGTCGATGAGATGGGGATCATGGACGACCTTGTGGAGAAGTTCAGCCTCACAAATGCACTGGACAGGGATATAACAAACTGCTCGGGAGGAGAACTCCAGAAAATAGCAGTCGCATCGACCCTGATGAAGAAGGCTGACACATACATGTTCGATGAAATCTCATCCTATCTGGATATTGGGGAACGCATCAGGGTAGCCACCGCAATCCAGGAGCTTGCGAAAGGCAAACTGGTCATGGTCGTGGAGCATGATCTTGCAATTCTTGACTGGCTCGCAGACGAGGTTGCGCCAGTTTATGGCCAGCCTGGCGCATACGGAGTGATAACGAAACAGCGAGCAGCCAACAGGGCTATCAACTCGTTTCTCTCGGGTTATCTCAGGGAGGAAAACGTAAGGATGAGGGACTACGAGATTGAATTCTCCAGAAGGTCGACAAAGAGGGCAATCTCAACAGCCATGGTTACGTCCTGGGAAGAGATGACGAAGGACCTGGGGGCATTCAGGCTTGACGTAAACCCAGGGAAACTGTATCGAGGCGAGATAGTTGGGTGCCTCGGAAGGAACGCACTGGGAAAGACAACCTTCATGAAGATGCTCGCCGGCGAAATACAACCTGACAGCGGGGACGTCACCGAGAAGGTCAAGATCTCATACAAGCCACAGTATATTTCCTCGGGGTTTGAAGGAACAGTAAGGGAACTGTTCATGCATGGACTCAGGGAAAAGATGACCGATACCTTCACGAAAGCGGAAATCATGCATCCGTTGAATATCGAGGACATTTTTGATTCACCTGTTCAGGAACTGTCGGGAGGGGAACTCCAGAGGGCTTCCATAGCTCTTTCCCTTGCGGCAGACGCAGATCTTTACCTGCTGGATGAACCTTCGGCGCACCTGGACAGCGAATACAGGATGGCCGTGGGAAAGGTATTGAGAAGGGTGATGGAGAATTCCGCAAAACCTTGCGTTGTCATCGATCACGATGTATATTTCATCGACCTGATATCAGACAGGCTTATGGTTTTCAGGGGAGAACAGGGTCTGCATGGAGAGTCCATTGGCCCAATGCAGATGAGGGAAGGAATGAACATATTTCTGGAGGAACTCGGGATAACGTTCAGGCGAGACGAGAAGACTGAGAGACCGCGTATCAACAAGCTTGGAAGCAGCATGGACAGGTCCCAGAAGGAAACGGGGGAATACTACTATTCCTGATTCTCATGAAGGGCAAATCTTTTGAACTGGTAAACAGGGATGGGCTGGCCAGGGTGGCCAGGCTCACCACTTCTCATGGTGCAATGACAACGCCGACCGTTCTGCCTGTGATCAACCCGAACCTGAAAGTCATTCCTGCAAAGGAGATGCGGGATTTCGGGGCAGAAGGAATAATCACGAACAGCTACATTATACGGAGAAACCCTGATCTAAGGGAAAAGGCTGAGAAAGACGGAGTCCATTCTCTCGTGAAATTCGACGGCCCCATCATGACAGATTCCGGAACATTCCAGAGTTATGTATACGGGGACATGGAATATGGGAACCTTGAAATAGTGAACTTCCAGAGAACAATAGGCAGCGACATTGCGACCATACTTGACATATTTTCCACACCCGATCAGACCCATGAGCAGGCGAGGGATGCAGTAAGCGAAACGTACAGAAGAGTCAGGGAAGTTGAACCGATTGAAAATTCATTTCTAGCCGGGCCCATTCAGGGCTCAATCTACGTGGACCAGCGCAGGAGGTCCTCGAGGCTCATGGGCAGTTCGCCCGCAGATTACCTTCCCATTGGTGGGGTGGTTCCCCTGCTCGAGCAGTACAGATACCGGGAACTGGTAAGGATCATCTGGGAATCGAAGAACTACGGAAACAAGGGAAAGCCAATCCACCTTTTCGGAGGGGGGCACCCCATGTTCTTCGCTTTTGCAGTATACCTTGGCGTCGATCTCTTTGACTCCGCTTCATACGTAAAGTATGCAAGGGATTCGAGGCTTCTCTTTCCGGACGGCACAAGGGACCTGAAGAAGATCAGGGAACTTCCGCAGTGGAGCCCTATCGCTTCGAAAGCGACAGTGAGGGAACTGGTCGACATGGATGAAAGGGAGAGGACGGTTCTCCTCTCAAGACATAACCTATTCGCTATGTTCCAGGAACTGGCAGAAGTCAGGGAGCGCATCTATGAGCAGGGACTCTGGGAGTATGTTCAGAGAAAGGCACTCGACCATCCATCCCTTTATGAGGCATTCCAGGAGATAAAGAGAATTCAGAGGGGGATGGAAACGTACACCGAACTTTCCAGAAGAACATCTTACTTCAGCTATTCATACAACGGCCGAAGAAACCTCTGGGAAGACAGGGTGGCAAGATTCTCCGAGGCATTTCTATCAACCAGGAAGAGTGTCGTGGTTCTTGGGCCGGACTGGAGGCAGTCCCCGACCAGGGAACATGTGATGGAAGGATACGAGTCTTCCGACGCTGCTTTTGTCGTACCATGGTGTGGAATCCATGTGCCCATCGAACTGGAGGATACATATCCGGTCCAGCAGGTCGTCGACGGCGGAGCAGTGAAAGACAGAGACAAGTGGATAAGAGGCATGATCAAGAAGTACGGTCTCTCCGTGGCCGGCAGTGAAACGAAGAATGTGCCCAGGAGGTCATTCAACCTCCAGAAACTGAGGACGATAGCGGATTTCCAGTTCGCATTTGGTGCAGGTGATTCAATGTTTCCAGAAGAAACAGAGATCAGGGTGTCAAGGAACACCGGGAGGATAAGAACTGCGTCGTTGGGAGATGCAATCCATGCGACGCTGCGTGCCACGGACGGCCTCCTCTCCCTCACGATGCAGGGGGCAGGAAGACTGAAGGAATTTTCCGTTTCCCCTCAGTTCGAAGTTAGGGTGAACAGGGATAGTGCAGAGTTCAACAGAAAGGGCTACAGCGTATTCTTCAAGTTCGTGGAACATGCAGATCCGGAACTGGTTCCCGGAAACGAGACCCTGGTTGTGGACCCGGATGACAAGCTGATAGCAGTGGGCAGATCGACGGTGAGCGGAAGGGAAATGAGGGATTACAGACATGGTGTTGCAGTGAAGATACATCACTCCCTGGAGGGACGCGAAACTGAATCCGCTGACTGAAAAGCAGAAAGAGATTATTGAGCACGCGGGAAACACGCTTGTCATAGCAAACCCAGGCACCGGAAAAACCACAATTCTTGTCGCCAAGTATCTCAGGCTTCTCGAATCCGGCGTCTCGCCTTCTGAAATACTCTGTCTCACGTACACGCGCAAGGCTGAAAACGAGATGGAGGATCGGATTGTGGAAGAGATAAGGGAACGTGGATTGAAAATCAACTACGGTGAAATGAACATACATACGTTCCACTCATACGCAATGAGGTATCTTGGGGTCGACGAGGTAGTTTCAAGAAACCTGCTCAGGCATGTCATATTCAGGTACTTCAAGGACAACTCCGTATTTGCATACGGGGACGAATATGTTCAGGAAACAATAGTTCCCAAGGTTGAGGAAGCAATCAGGTACCTCAAGGCTTACGGAATTACGCCGGACCAGGTCGACGAGGAGGCACTGGTGGCAGCAACAGGGTCCTACAGGAGCATGACCGAAGCTGAAATGAAGGCGTTTGCACGCTCATTCCTTGGCGCATTCAGGAGATATGAGGACGTCAAGGGTGAAATGTACGACTACTCGGATCTCCTCCTGAGATTCCACAGGACTGCGGACAAACAGAGATTCAGGCATGTCCTCATTGACGAGCTTCAGGACGTGAACAGGCTTGAGGCAATGATCGCACTGGAAAGCGGGGGAGAGATTTTTGCAGTTGGAGACAGGAAACAGGCAATATTCGGTTTCCAGGGAGGTTCCGTGGGAAATTTCGATCTGTTCGGCGACGCCATGAAATTCACCATGGAGGAAAATTTCAGGAGCACCAACAGCATACTCAGGTACGCGAGACAGCATTATACTGCGGGCACTGCAAGGAAAGACCATCTGGACGAGCTCTCTGGCCTGAGGAACCCAGGGACCGGGGACGGGGAAAAGCCCAGGGTCATCACGTTCGGTTCCGGAGGTATTGAAGATGCCGTAAGGACAGTTCTGTCGAGAATACCGGAAGATGCTGGAAGCATAGGCATCATTGCAAGGAAGAACGATACGATAGCCGGAATCGCAAAGGCATTCGAAAATGATGAGGGGAAGTCAGTGGTTCACAACATAGGTTCTGACATTGCCAGGAGGGAGATTGTCTGGTTCATCCTTTCACTTCTCTCACAGGACGTGTACTACGTGGAGAAAGGAATGATGGGCCCTTTTTCCCCCACGCCCGTAGGGGACATTCTCTCATTCATAAAATCCGCAGGCAACGGGGTATCCCTGCAGTCTCTCATGGAGAGATATCCGGAATTCAGTGATCTCAGGAAAAGGGCTGCGTCCCTCGAAAATATAGTCGACCTGCTGGATGAGCTTGTGTTGCCTGCCTGTGCATCAAGGAGCAGGGAATGGTTCAACACGGGAATATCCGTCAGGGAAGCCTTCAACGAACTGTTGAATTCACATGATGAACCCGATCTGGATACCATCCAGTCCTATCTGCTTGTATCGGGAGAGTCGGAGGAGATTGCAGAGCAGGAAGGAAAGATCACCCTGTCCACAGTGCATAAGGCCAAGGGGCGGGAATTTGACGTTGTGATATATCTTCCGGCTTCAAGGAGGAGCAACCGTCTATTCGTGGATTCAATCACCGAGGAAATCCTGAAGCAGAAAGGCATCTCGACCAATGAGGAATTGCAGGAGGAGAGCCTCAGGATAGACTTTGTCGCACTTACCAGGGCCAGGTCACTTCTTTATGTGGTGACAAGGGACGATCCGGAGGCATACATGAATGACGAGGCGGTGCTGGAAGACGTAGTGCCGGAACGTTCAGCCAGGAATGACGATTATGCCAGATACAGGAAGGCATTTGTCAACCTGGCAGCCGGAAATGTTGAGGCTGCAGTTCGGGGATTGAAGACAACGGACAGGTGGGCAATGGATCTTGTCAAGACGCACTTTTCGTCATTGACGAGGCTTTCGTATTCCGGAATCAGGGAAAGTGCGTGCGAATACCTGAGGCAGAACATACTGAGGCTCACGGACAGCAAGGATGCCATGGAGAGGATGAACCGGGGAAAGAACATCCATTCCTATGCTGAAAAGGTAGCCATGGGCCAGGACGTTCTCGTTGACGATGAACTGGTGCCTGTCATATCCAACATCAAGAGCATAATGAAGTCTCTCTCGGGCTTCACATGCAGTGCAGTGGAGCACAGGATGACGATCCCTATTGGTGATCTGGTTCCTGGGTATGACGGGTTAATGTTCAAGGGGTTCATAGACGCAGTCTTCACAGACGGGAACAGGTATTTCATAATGGACTGGAAGACTGACACACGCGACTCCTATTCATCTGAACATGACGTTCAGCTGGAAGCATACAGGCGCGTTTATTCAATACAGAATGGAATCCCGCTTCCAAACATATCTGCTGGAGTCGGTTACATCTCGCTGCGTGGGAGGGTTAACCTGGGCATACTGAAGCCGGAGATTCACTATCTTACAAAGCCGGACAAGGCTTACGAGAAATTCGTGAACAAGGTGGATACTGTAATGAAGTGGAGGGCGAATCCCGAATCCTTTCTAAAGGATCTTCTGGAGGAGAAGTGTGACCATGTTCTCTGCGAGTCAGTAAGGACACATTACCTGCAGGAGATCAATGCCTGATTCGCATCTCTAGGCAGTGCCTGCCCCGGCTGTCCTCTTTCTGCCCCTCCTGTACCTGTCATACGTTGTTATGAACATTGAGAGCACCATGATCGAGCCACCGGTCACTGTGTACAGCGATAGGTTCTCGCCTAGCATGATCACAGAGGCAAGTGCCGCTATGATCGGCTCCCCAACGAATATGACTCCGGCTGCAGATGCCTCAACATGAATGAGCGCCTTGTTTGAAATATATACTGCAAGCATTCCTGCGAATATTGCCGTGAAGAGCAGCGTGAAGACCACGATGAACGGAAAAGACAGGACCTGCGGCCCGGAAAAAGGAATCATCACCCCGGAAAACACCGCAACTGCCAGGAGCTGGTAGAAGGTGAAGGACCATGTCTCAAGATCCCTCGAATATCTTGATACGTACATGATCTGGAAAGCATAGGCTACTGCGCATGCAACGGAGAGGATGTCGCCAAGCTGGATGCTGGCATTGCCAACGGTCCCCACGGACATTATTACGAGTCCGGCAAAGGAGAAGGCAGACGCAAAAGTGTCAGTTGCGGATGGCCTGCTGCGCAGGAGGACAAAGGTGAGGAGCGGAATAAGCACGACATACAGTCCAGTTATGATCCCCGACCTTGAGGCAGTCGTATACTCGAGGCCAACCGTCTGAAAATAGTACCCAAGGAAGAGTATGAACCCTGCAATCATGCCATGCCTGAACGATGACCTGTTGAGGAATTCCCGGCTGCGGAGGAGGAAAGGGACCATGAGCAGTGCGGAGACCAGGAACCTGAAGAAGAGGAAGTAAACGGCCGAAACGTAAGCAAGGGATTCCTTGATCAGCGGGAAGGTGACCCCCCAGAAGAAGGTGACCAGGAAGAGAAGCGAGAGGTAGAATAGTTTCCTGTCCATCAGGACTTACTCTGGATAATGTGCCTCAAGAGCCAGGGTCTCCTTGCCAGCAGTGATATGACGACCCTGGAAGGGTAATCTATGTCCCCCCTTTCGTTTATCTTCTCTATTACCTCTGGGCTCGAAAGTATGGAGTATATCCGGTTGAATGACCTGTCAGAGATCATTGAAAACAGCCTCTGGAACATGCCATCGAACCAGAGTTCATTTCCCAGATCCTTCTTCCACAGTCTCTGGTAAGCGGACATTGCGCTCTCTGAGAAGTCCTCGCGTTCCAGGGCATCAACAGCAGTGGCGGCAGCATGTTTTCCAGATACCATTCCGGTATAGATCCCGCCTCCGCTGAGCGGCTTGACAATACCTGCTGCATCTCCAACGAGCATCGCCCTCCTTGAATAGGTCTTCCTGAGGTATGATATCGGTATACCTCCGCCGTTTATCCCAAGTATCTTTGACTCACCAAACCTTGAGTTCAGGGACTTGAAGTACCTGAAGGAAGCCCCCCCATGGGTTCCGACTCCTATTCTCGTAAGATTGTCGGATGGCGTTGCCCAGCCAAAAAAGCCCCTGGTGACATCCGAGCCCACAAATACCTGCACGCTGTCCTGATCCTCAAGTCTTGCGGCAGAATCCACCTGGTAGGCGGAGATCACCCTGTATGGCCTTGTGCCGAAGACCTCCTTCCTCACCATGCTGTTCATCCCGTCCGCTCCTATGATGATCCTAGCCCTTTCCTCCTTCAGGTTTCCCCTTTCCCGGTATTCCACGGTGACTCCATCTTTCGATACGCTCGCTTTCCTTAAGCGTGCATCAATCCTTAGATCAGTTCCCGCAGCTATAGACTGGCCTGCGGCATCCTTGTCGAAAGAGTCCCGGTTCAGCACCATGGTCTTCTCCTTCTTGTGCACATGAATGCTCTTGCCATTGGGGAAGAATATGTGGGCACCAGATACGGTGTTTACAACGGATCCTGTCCTCACCATTTCAGTCACCCTTCGGGACACAAGCCCTGTGCACTCCACAGGTTTGCCAATCTCCATGTGTTCCTCAAGGTTCAGGACGTCATACCCTTTACTTGAAAGAGCGTATGAAGCATATGATCCGGAAGGGCCGGCTCCAACGACTATGACGTCACGCACAGGTCGCTATGACATTTGGAGATAAATACTTGCCAACTCCCGCAAACCGGAACAGCCCAAATATACAAACTCAAGCGCGGAGCCGGCATTGATATGGATCATGAGAGAACTTCCGGTCTCCTGCATCGTGGAATTAAAGGATACAGGAAATTGAACTGGACGGCTCAGTGCAGGGAATTTCTCCATGGCCCCGGAACGACCCCGGTGTAAGCGACCTCTTCTGCCCCAACGAACTCTGCCAGCCTCTCCAGCTCATTAGCTATCTCGTTGCCGATATTCAGCTTCTCGGCAGCATTTCCCTCAGAATGGACTGAATTGACCTTCAGCAACTTGTTCTTCCTGTCAAGGGAGGCATCAAGCCTCCCTGCAAATGAATCACCCCACAATATTGGTATCACGTAAGTTCCGTAGGTTCTCTTCTCCTTGGGCAGGAACTGTTCATGGATGTAATCGAATCCGAAAATTCTCCTCGTTCTCTCCCTACCGCTAATGACATTGTCAAACGGTGAGATAAGCGAAAGGCGGGGCTCAAAGGAGTCTGTCACCGCATCAAGAGTCTCAAAGTCAGACTCAAGCATGTACCTCTCTTCCTTGACCTTTATCTCGTCGATCCTCACCCTCCTGGCGGTTCCATCTGAAAGCATTCCTGAGATTACCTTTCTGAGATTTCGGTAGCGACCGCGCACAAAATAGAAGTTGATCTCGGCGAGGGTCGCAGTTCCAAGGGCTCCCAGGGCACGAATCGCAGTGAGTCTTTCAACCTCCTCCTGGGGCAAGACAGCCCGGTTAGCCCAGTCCGGGAGGAAGTGCTCCGATAACCCCCATACGTTCTGGTTTCCCCTGTGCCCTACCACCATGACCTTTCCTGACATGTGAAGGTGGTAAATCATCCGGGAAACCTTGCTTTCAGCTGACCAGCCGTTTCCGCTCCTGCCTGTTTTCCTGTGTTTGGGGAATTCCGATATCGCCTTTGGCCCGGCCTTCAACTCATCCTGAATCCTCTGGAGAAGTTTTGCATTCGACCTAATCTCCTCTCTTGCGCTCTTCATGTAGTTTCCCCATGAACCGGAGAGCGATTCTGGATAGTCCATCATGAGGGAATAGTAGATCGGGTAGTCTTCAGTAAGGCCCAGGGTGGCAATAGGATTCCAGTGCTCAAACACGCTCTTTTCCTTCCACAGCATATCTTCCAGCATAGGTTGCCTGAAATTCTCTACCCTGCTCCAGAATGAGATGAGATGTGATGGCGCAACGACACTTACCGGATCCCACTGTATGTACCCAAGATCCCGGACGAGAGGGGTTAGATCGTTTGCCGATCCAACGTGCATTAACTTTCCAGAAAGGTGCTGTTTAGTAACGGCAAGCTTCCTGGCAACTCCCACAGGTACTGTTTCTGGCTCATTCACGTTGTTACTTTGTGTTATCAAGAACGTTCTCCATGCGTCCAGCAGTAATGACAAGTCTATTTCAAAAGTGGTACAATACAGTATTGCCTCAGGTCATCATACAAACCCGTTGCATTATGCTGAAATTGAATAACAAGCCTTCACTACCTGTACCCTATCACTTGGATGAACCTATATAACAGGGTTCGTTACAGTGGACATGGAAAGGCTTCTGACGCTGGATCACGTCGGAATGTTTTATTCTCACGACAAGAAGGACATCGTGAGCATAAAGGATGTTTCCTTTCACGTCAACAGGGATGAGTTTGTTTCCATTATCGGGCCGTCCGGCTGCGGAAAGTCAACCATCATCAAGATGATTCTGGGGCTCTCCAAGCCAACTTCGGGAACCATAGATTACCTTGGACGTAGACATAATTCATCCTCTGGTATTTCCGTGGTTTTCCAGTCATCTGCTCTTTTTCCATGGCTAACCGTACAGGAAAACGTTGAACTTGTCCTGGAAAACCTGCAGAAGGACAGGAAGGTAAGGGGAGAGACAGCCAGGAAGTACATCCGGATGATCGGGCTTGATGGTTTTGAGGATGCATACCCAAGGGAACTTTCAGGAGGAATGAAGCAGAGAGTATCGCTGGCAAGGGCACTGTCAACATCTCCAGATGTGCTTCTCCTGGATGAACCATTCTCGTCGTTGGACGTTTTTGCTGCCCAGGCGCTCAGGGAGGAACTTCTCGATCTCTGGGAAAACCCGAACCTTCCTCCAAGGACCGTCATAATGGTTACCCATAACGTTGACGAAGCCGTGCAGATGTCTGATCGGATAGTAGTGCTCAGCCACCGGCCAAGCGTGGTCAAAACGGAGATCGCCATCACCCTTCCCAGGCCCAGAAACACGAGGAGCGAGGAGTTCTATCACACGGTAGATTCTGTTCTTACGGAAATGTCAAATTAGATCATAGCCCGGAGAAGGCAAGCACCCCGAGCTGAACAAAGGAATTCAGGAAATACTGGACGGCAAAGGCCGTAAGGAGGAGACCGAAAATCCTGGTGACCGCTTTAAGTCCTTTTCCGCCAAAGACCTCGAATATTTTCTCGGAGTGGGTGAAGAACAGGTAAAGTATTCCGAAAATTATGAGGAGTGAAACGAGCGTATAAATGACGAAGGAAAACCCGTCGTACATCAGGATAATGACAAGCGAGATTGCACCAGGGCCCGCTATCAAAGGGGTGGCAAACGGTACAATACCGATATCCTTCTCCTGGCCACCTGCAGATTTTGGCTTGTCGCCCTCCCTCACCATCTGGATACCCATGATCAGGAGAATCAGTCCTCCTCCAATCTCCAGTGCCTCTATCGAGATGCCGAAGAAGTAAAGAATGTAATTTCCAAAGATCGCAAAGAAGATAAGGATGAGGAATCCGTACAGAACAGCATCCTTTGTCACCACCCTTCTCTCTGCAGGATTCATTTCTCCGGTGAGGGAGATGTAGATCACAAGCGATCCGAAAGGATCGAGTACCACGAAGAGCGGTACAAACACCTTCAGGAAATCCGTGATGAACATGACTTGTCAGATTACCGCTCCGGCTTTAACATATCGACGATGGACATGATCACGTCAGATCCCGGAAAGTTCCCTGAACTGGGTGTCTTGGGCAGAAAGAGATTGGAGAGTCTGCCCAAAGGAGAGGATATCGCGGGGGAGTTCCAGGTCGACAAATGCAGATCCACCAACCGTGATCACCGCACTATCATTCATGCTCTGGCCAAGGAAAGGACCAGAGGGTTCTCTCCACGAAAGGAAATACCCATCATCATGGAATGCGTTCATGACCCCAGTTTCATTTCTCATTCTGTAGTATGCATGCTCAAAATCAGCATTCCTCCTTGCAGTTTCCACCCAGAATGCCCTGTTGAAGCAACGGTTCTGAAAGACATGTATCGCCTGAACAAGGCCAGAGTCGTTTGCCAGGGTTCCCACCGATGACAGGCTGTACTCATTTATCCCGATTCCAGGCTCCCCCTTTTTCCAGGACATCCTGGAAATCCTGTTGTCCTCAAACCAGGCACCCTGGTGACCAGCACTGAAGAAGGATCTTTCATGAAATGGCATGTCACATTTCGAAGCCTCGTCATCCGGGTCTGCCGCCAGGTCGAAAAATAATTCTGTCATCTCTTCCATTGCCTCCCCGCTCAGTGACTCAATCTCCACCGTAGTCCCATCCAGGTACCCGGAAGCTGCCGGATTACCCTTGTAGTTGGTTCCCAGGAACAGCAGCCTGCCATCCCTCTCCAGAGCGGTGACAGGTGAATACGTGGAGTAAAGCGTATCCATGAGACTCTTGGGGAATCCCGGAAAGAACCAGTCCATGAAGAATTCCTTCACCCTGATTTCCCTGCCGTTTATCTCAACGAAATACCTGATGGTGTTCCACTTCTTCCCGTCATTTCGGACAGTGAAGTGACGGAAAACGTGAGACGACGGTATCCATGCAACAAACGGCATTTCATGAAGTTCATTGAAGGAATTGAAATTGCTCACGTTACCACACTTATTTCATCATATGGGGTTATACCTTATAAATCAGGCTTGTGTGATATTATTTTAATATGAATGCTAATACCTGAGCGATGAAAGTACTGATTCTCGGAGTAGACGGATATGTGGGCTGGCCGCTCGCGCTCAGACTCCTTTCAAGGGGTCATGAAGTCTTCGGAGCCGACAATTTCTTCACCAGGAAAAGGGTGAAGGAAGTGTCTTCAGATTCCGTCCTCCCGATCCGATCCTTCGGGGAGAGGAACAGGAGGCTTGAAGAATCTACCGGGAAATGGATAGACTTCTATCACGGCGATGTAAGCGATCCTGAATTCATCTACGATCTGCTGGGTGATACTGAGCCGGATGCGATCGTTCACCTTGCCGAGCAGAGATCAGCCCCATACTCAATGCTCGGCCTCAAGCAGGCCTCAGAGACCATGCAGAAGAACATCATCTCGACCATGAACCTGATATACGGGGTTCACGACATGGTTCCGGACTGCCATATCCTGAAACTTGGAACAATGGGGGAGTACGGTACACCTAACCTAGACATTCCGGAGGGTTTCTTCGAGGTCGAATACAACGGCAGGAAAGATTACCTTCCATTCCCAAGGAATGCCGGGTCATGGTACCACTGGACAAAAGTGCACGACAGCAACAACCTCATGTTTGCCAACAAGGTGTGGGGAACCAGGATAACGGACGTGATGCAGGGCGTCGTTTATGGAACGCGTACCACGGATATCACGGATCCACACAAGTTTTCCAGGTTCGATATAGATGAGGTATGGGGAACGGCTCTTAACAGGTTCTGTGCTCAGGCTATTGCTGGGCTTCCCATAACTCCTTATGGAAAAGGGGGGCAGAGCAGAGGATTCCTGTCTCTCGAGGACAGCATAACCTGCCTCACTCTTGGCCTGGAGAAGCCTCCAGCAAAGGGCGAATACAGGGTTTTCAACCAGTTTGACCAGCACTATTCCGTTAACGATCTCGCTGAAAAGGTCAAGGAAGTGTACGAGAAAAAGTTTGGAAAGAAGGCAACCATAAAGCACGTTCCAAACCCGAGGGTGGAGAAGGAGGAACACTATTACAACCCTGAGTCGCGCAAGCTCAGGGGGCTTGGGTACAGCCCCAAGGGAGATCTGCAGAAAGATCTGGTGAAGATCATGCAGGACGTAAATGATCACAGGGACAGGGTGATGGCCCTGAAGGACGTGATAATGCCCAGGACTGTCTGGGGCAAGAGCACCGGACTGCCTCACTGAACAGAGAGTGAATCATAGCTTCGCTGCAGTATCCTGACATATTCCGACGCGACACCCACGCTTATCCAGTCGCTTTTCTGGAACTCCACCGCCCGGACCTCAGTTCCGGACCGTATGAGTTTCTGGATTGCAGGGGTTAGTTCAACGTTCCTGGAATCCTGATCAAACATGCCGAATATGCTTCTCGGAAGAACGTAAGCTGCACAGATGGCAAAATTTGAGACTGGGACCTCTGGCTTCTCAAGGAGATCGGTAACAAGTTTCTCCCCGCTCCTCTCCTCAATGGAGGCATTACCGTATCTTTGAGGGTTGTCCACCTTCATTACGCTCAGCACAGGTATTTCTGAGGATGGTACCCCCAGCTTCCCGTAGGAGTCCTGGGGAAGTAGAAGGCCGTCTCCAGCGTTCAGCAGGAACATGTCGTCTTCGATGAAGCTGCTGGCACGAAGAACCGCGTCTCCGTATCCCCGTCTTTCAGGTTGGTACAGGATTTCCGCATCAGGAAGATAAGACCGGACATAGTCTATCGTCCTGCTGTCTGATGGATCAAGAACTATCCCGATTGATTTTATGCCAATCCCCTTCATCCTGAGATAAATCGATTCTACAATCGGCCTGAGAACGATCTTTCCTGAATCCATGTGATAGATGGGGAGCATCTCTTTCCTGAAACGACCGTTCAGACCGGTTCTTGTACCGGAACCGGCTGCGGTGATGAGTCCTTGCACGCCAGGTGATGAACATGACACTTAACAACATTTCCTTAAATATTCATGATGCACTGATGGTATTGTTATAATCCCGGTTTGGCTTATCTGCTGGGAAAAATATGTTTTCATGGCCTTCGGGCTCAATGAATACAGATCCAAGCGGCTGGAGTTACTTCTTTAGTTCCGATCTCAACGCAAACGATTTCCCAGTGGCCATGATATCATGGATGGTACTTGGATCGGGGTTCAGGCGTATGCACCGAATTATTCATAAGTCACTCTTCAGCCACCACAGTTACAATTGCTTTTCCTCATGAACACAGGTGGCAAAAAGTAAGAAATATGTCAAGAGAATAAGCAGGCATGGATTATCTCCCTGCTGAGTTTTTTACTATGGAAGACTTTGACCTGGCTGGTAAGACCGTCTTTCTAAGGATAGACGTTAATTCTCCCATAAATCCTGAAACCGGGGAGATAATCGGGAGTGCAAGGTTCTTCAGTCACATGGAGACAATAAACTCACTGGTAAACTCAAAGGTCGTGATTCTCGCCCACCAGAGCAGGCCGGGAAAGGAGGACTTCACAAGCCTCGAGAAGCATGCACTCACAATGCAGAGAATTCTTGGAAGGAAGGTTGAGTACCGGGACTCACTCTTTTCCCGCGAGACTCTCACAAGAATTGCCCGGCTGGAAAGGGGGGAGATCCTGATGCTGGAAAATACGCGGTTCTATTCGGAGGAGTCTAGTATAGATTACGATCTTGAAGTGATGGAAAGCACAAATCTCGTGAAGAAACTTGGTCCAATGATGGACTATTTCGTGAATGATGCTTTCCCATCCATACACCGGGGGCAAACCTCACTGGTGGGATTCCAGAGGATCGTGCCCAATATCTCTGGGAAATTGATCGAGAGGGAAATCAGGTCACTGGACAGGTTTCTCAAGGGAAAGGAGAATCCTAAACTCGCAATACTCGCAGGTTCCAAGATCAATGAATCCATTTCTGTTGCCAGGAACTTCCTGGAGACAGGAACCATTGACAGGATCATGACGGGCGGTGTCGTCGCAAACGCCTTCCTGTGGGCGAAGGGAGTGGACATCGGGAAGAAGAACAGGGATTTCATAATAAAGAACAACAAGAACCATGAAGAACTGATCGGGATCTGCAGGGACCTGCTCAGGAAGCATGCAAAAAAGATACTTCTGCCCGTGGATTTTACCCTGAGTCCGTCGGGGAAGAGGCATGCGAACGGCGATAAGATCCCGGAGGACCAGATTCTCGCGGATATAGGGATTGACACAATAGTGAGTTACATTGAGGAGATCAGGGAAGCGAAGGCTGTTTTCCTGAACGGTCCAATGGGCATGTACGAGTTTGCAGATTATTCCACAGGCACTTCTGAAGTATTCAGCGCCATTGCCAGAAGCGGTGCATTGAAGATAGCAGGAGGAGGGCACACGCTCAGTGCGCTTGAAATGCTCGGCCTCATGAAGCGGTTCAACCATCTCTCCACAGGAGGAGGAGCCCTGATAAGCTATTTATCGGGAGAGACAATGCCAGTCCTCGAAGCCCTGAAAGCCAGCAAGAAATATTTTGAGGGAAAAATAGATGGAGAACGAAGCTAAGGCAGGACTCTACCAGGAAGCAAACTATGCGAAGGCAATGATCGATTCCCTGGCTGGCCAGATCATGCGACTGGAATCAGCTGCGCAGGAGATAGCAACCACACTTGCCGTTCTGAAGGAAGATCGCATAGGAGAATCAGGACAGGTGCAGGTTTCAATCGGCTCCGGCGTTTTTGTCAACGTGAACGGCCTGGATTTTGACAAGGTGCTTTTCCCAATGGGTTCCGGTGTACTCAAAGAGGAACCGAGAGACAAAGCCAGAGAGAAACTCGAGAGCAACCTGAAGGAGATACAGGAATCGCTGGACAACCTCTACGTCAGGAAGAAGGATCTCGAGACAAGATACGAATCCATCCTGACCTACCTCCAGGATTCCGGAAAGAGGGAAACCGGTACAGGACATGCTTGAGCGTTTCAGAAAGAGAATGTCCTCCGCAATGGATGACGGAGGAATTGTTGACAGGTCCAGGCTCCGGGACAAGCTCCTGGAAGTACTCCTGGAATCTGATGTAGAATACGGGGTTGCGGAACTCCTCGTGGATGAAACCTGGGAAATTCTTGACCCTGCAAGGAAGATTACGCCAGAAGAATACGAGTCTGCCCTCAGGAAGGCAATCAGGCCTCTTCTCAGGCTTGGCGGGGAGCCTATCGACATACTGAAGACCGACAGGAAGCCCTGTGTAATCCTCTTTGTGGGCATCAACGGAACGGGAAAAACAACCACCATCGCAAAGATAGCCAAGTTCCTGCACGATAACGGAAAGAGGTCAGTCATTGCGGCTTCTGACACATTCAGGGCCGGGGCAATCGAGCAGATCGTGAAGCACGGGGATGCACTGGGCATAAACGTGGTACGCCAGACCGGGGGGAGCGATCCGTCGGCAGTCGCATTCGACGCGATATCCCATGCAAAGGCAAGGAACCTGGACTACGTCCTCATCGATACGGCCGGCCGGATGCAGACCAACAGGAACCTCATGGAGGAGATGAAGAAGATCAGGAGGGTCTCGTCTCCGGACTACATCTTCCTCGTGCTGGATTCAATTACCGGGCAGGACGCCATTGAACAGGCCCAGACATTCATGGCCGAGATCAGGTTTGACGGCGTGATCATGACAAAACTTGATACGGACGCCAGGGGAGGTTCCGTGATAAGTGTATCGGCCATCCTGAAAATACCCATACTCTTCGTGGGGACGGGGCAGGGGTATGGGGATCTTATGAAATTCGATCCTGACTGGTACCTGGAAAAGATACTTCCAGGCAGGAGCAACCGATGACCTGTCGCATCATCCTGATAAACAGTTTTTCCTGAAAAGAAATTTATAATCCAGCCTGACTATTCTTCCGTCTTCGCATGATAAAGCTGGTTGGTGTCATCGGTGCAGGTACCATGGGGCACGGAATAGCAGAACTGTGTGCAGTCTCCGGTTATTCAGTTGTCCTGGTGGATGTAAGCAGTGAAGTCCTGGAGGGCGGGATGAGGAAAATTGAATTGAGCCTGTCGAACCTGGAAAGGAAGGGGTTTCTTCCTGAGCCCAAAGAGAACGTAATGGGCAGAATCATGGTCTCTGTCTCAATAGAGGAACTTGCGGATGCAGACTTTGTGATAGAGGCCGTCAAGGAGGACTCCGAAATCAAGAGAAAGGTCCTTTCGAACGTTTCCAGGACAGTACGCCAGGACTGCATAATAACCACGAACACCTCGACAATCCCCATATCGGATCTGTCCGGTTCAGTGTCGGGAGAGGGAAGATTCCTCGGACTTCATTTCTCAAACCCTCCTATCCTGATGCCAATCCTGGAGATAATAAGTGGAGAGAAAACCACGGATGAGTGTTCGGCAAGAACTCAGGACTTCGCGAAGTCACTTGGTAAGGACCATGTCATGGTGTTGAGAGACGTTCCCGGCTTCCTCATAAACCGGCTCAACGATCGCCTTATCACCGAGGCCTTTTCCATGCTGGAGGAGGGACACACAATCTCCCAGCTGGATTCCATGGCAAGGTACAGGCTGGATTTTCCAATGGGAATATTCGAGCTCCTGGATTTCGTGGGAATAGACACAGTTTACAACGCCAAGAAGGAACTTGAATCAAGGGGATTTGAAACGGTGATCCATGAAAGGTTGAGCAAGATCGTGAAAGAAGGGAAGACTGGATTCAAGTCAGGAGGAGGGTTCTATGACTATTCCGGTTCTGCATCATACCAAGGGCCGGTCATAGTCCCGGAAGACGGGATGTATGAGGCTAGCCCGGTAAGGCTTCTTTCACCTGTGATAAACGAGGCTGCATGGATTCTCAGGAACGGCGTCAGTTCCGCGGGGGACATAGAGAAGGCAATGAAGATGGCAATGAACTGGCCAAAAGGCCCTCTTGAGTATGCAGACATTTTCGGGATCGACAACGTCGTGAACACACTTGACCGGAGGCATAAGGAAACGGGCCATCCAATGTATGTTGCAGACAGCCTCCTCATGGACATGAAGAGAGGCGGAAAGACCGGAATCCTGTCGGGAGAAGGGTTTTCCAGATGGAAACTTGAGAAATTCACCTACGGCCCCGTATCGATGACCGTTCATGACGCTTTTGCCCTGGTGACCATGAACAGGCCGGACAAGCTGAACTCCCTGGACGAAGCCTCGTGGAGTGGTCTGAGAGAGGCATTCGAGGCTGCTTCCGGCATGGACGGGGTCAGGACCGTCATTCTCACGGGAAGCGGCAGGGCATTCTGTGCAGGAGATGATATCGCAATGATGGGGAAATGGAAGGCGGGCGAGGCGGGCAAGTGGATGGACGACTACGCCAGGCCGCTTGTTAGGCTGCTTGCAGACTACCCAAAGCCAACAATTTCGGCTGTAAACGGCCCCGCTTTTGGCGGAGGATGCGAACTGGCGATGCTTTTCGATATCGTGCTGGCCTCCGAGAGGGCAGTGTTCTCACTGCCTGAAGGTCTCATCGGGGCCGTTCCTCCAATCGCTTCGTCATACGGATATTCGATCATCAACAGGAAGCTTGCAAGATATGCCCTGACTGGAGAGAGGTTCTCGGCAAGGCAGGCGTCCGATCTCGACATGGTTGATATCGTGGTCTCACATGAACAGCTCATGCCTGCTGCCATTGAACTGGCGGAAAGGATCTCGAAAGTTGCCCCACTCTCTTCGGAATCCGTCAAGAAGATCGTCAACTCGGCCAGGAGCATGTTTGGGAGGCAGGAAGAAATCGGATCGGGAGAACTGGTGCGCCTGGCCTCAACGAGGGATTTCGAGGAAGGGCAGAGGGCATTTCTGGGGAAGAGGAAGCCTGCCTGGGAGGGCAGGTAATCTGGGGTGAGAGCAATGAACATGGACGGAACACTGACTGAAGAGGAACAGCTTATATCGGACAGCTTCAGGGCATACTGCGAGAAGGCGGTGAGGCCAGCACAGGAGGAGTGGAACAGGGAGAGGAAATTCCCTAGGGAAATAATGAAGGACATTTCTGAACTTGTCCTTCCAGCCACCGTGGCTGGGCATGATTCACGAGGGCCATCAGAATCCTCCATAGGACTGATTTCAGAGCTCATGGGCAGGTACGAGTTCCCGGTGCCGGGTTTCCTCACCATGCACTTTGCCAAGATGCTTCCGCTTGTTGCAGACGAGGAAGTGAGAGAAAAGTACCTTGGCAGATACCTGAAAGGAGACCTGGTGATATGCGGTGCATTCACCGAACCGGGTGCAGGCTCAGATTCTGCTGCCATATCAACATCCGCTGTAGGCAGGAATGGAAGGTTCATCGTGAATGGTGAAAAGGCGTTCGTGAGCAGTCCCGTAATGGCCGATGCACACATTATTTCCCTGAGGACCGGGGAGATGGACATGGAGAGGCCTCACAGGGGAGTAAGCCTCCTGCTGGTGGACGTCAGGACAGATGGAGTCGAACCTTACGGAATGGAGCACATGGCCACTGTATTCAACGGTGACTTTGGGGGCATACGGTTCAATGATGCAGAGGTTCCATGCGGAAACATAATTGGTTCCCAGGGAAAGGGATTCGTAACGCTGATGGAAGTGCTTAACACCCAGCGTGTTCACGTTGCACTCTATTCCATCGGAATTGCGGAACAGGCCATTGAGGAAGCGATAGAGTATGCCAGGATCAGGAAGACATTCGGGCAGCCCATCTCCAGGCATGAGGCGATATCGTTCAGGCTCGCCGAATCGTGGACGAAGCTGCAGGCTTCAAGGCTTCTTGCATTCAGGGCCCTTGCGCTGCAGGAGAATGGGAAGGAGAACAGCGCTGAGTGCGCGGCGGTGAAGTGGTACGGCTGTGAGGCGGCTTTCGAGGCGGCAGGCAACGCTCTCCAGACACTTGGGGCATCGGGTTACGTGACTTCTTCCGCCATGGAGAGGAGGTTCAGGGCCACCAGGGGATTCCTGATCGGCGACGGTACGCCTGACATCCAGAAGATGATAATCTCCAGGAGACTGTTCGGAAGGGAATTCTCTCCATAGGAGCCCGCTTCACAGAATGCTGCGTCGCCAGCACCGGGACTATATAATTGAGGACATTATCTCGCATATTGTCTGAACCGGGAGCTCTGTAACAATAAGCGGTATGTTCTCCAGTTCAGCAATCTTCACCGCAAGTGGATCTACTTTGTCCGCCTGTACGTAAACCACGGCACCTGGCTTGAGGGGATGCGCCCTGATGGCAATCATCGGGCTCCTTCCCAGCTTCACTTCCGTAAAGAATACAATCCGCTGGCTTGACCAGCCGTAAAGTTTCACGTAATCAGGATATGAAAAGGAGAGGACCGCCTTGATCCCGTCAATTACCGTGTATCCCCGTACGTACCTGTCTATGGGGAGATTGGACATGTTCCTGCCCTGTATCTTCTTCACAACCATCGGGAGAAAAATGTCATGGTCATAATCCCTCAGGTCTATCAGGGCGTCGGATGGAACCCCGCTCTGGTAGCGCCTCATTACGTTTCCGCCACGTCTTTCGTCAATCTCCACAAAAGATCTCACGATCCTCCTTATGGAAAGCGTTCCCGGGGATTTCCTCCTCCCAGATTCATAATCACTTATCATTGAGGGGGAGAGGTGCATGAATGATGCAAGATCAGTCTGTGATATCTGGAATTCCTCTCTCCATTTCCGTATGGTTTCTCCAGGGTGCTCCGACATGGTAATCTGGCCAGCAATCTTCTCCTCTAGGTCGGACATCTTGGTGGTTATCACTCCGTTATGTTATATATTTGGCGAAACGTGCATTTGATTCAGCTGCATTTTTCCCTAAAGTGCGCAGATCCGGGCTTCAGGGCTTCCTCAGCCTGTCAATGAGGCCGCTAGCCTCCTTGCTCGTAAGTTCCTCGAGGGATTTCTTCTTCAGGGATTCAATGTACTTCCTGCTGGTTTCCTGCCCCTCGCCACTACCCTGCAGGTTCCTGATGTATTTCAACTGCTTCTCCGTCACCGGCCTGTCTCCCGTCAACTCTCCATCTTCCCTCTTCACGGACTTGAGTCTCTCAATAAGCGACGAGGCTTCCTCCATGGTGAGAAGGTTCAGTGCGCTCTTTCCAATCGTTGAAAGATAGTTCTCGCAATCAGTGTTGCGGTTTGGGTCCCTTATAAGGCTCTGCAGGAAGGAAAGCTGCTTGCCCGTGATGAAGGATGAAGACTTTTCGCCCTCGACCTTAATCTTCTTGAGCTGTTCTATAAGGGTTGAGGCAAGCCTCACGCTGAGGTTCTCAACGCCAGCGGCATCATTCTCCCTCAGGTATGCTTGAACCAGTTCCTCACGCTCAGTTGAGGCATTTCTAAGTCTTGTTATGAAATCCAGCTGGCTTTTCGTCGGGCCAGAATCGCTCATCTCTTTCTTCTCCTCTATGTGGCATATGGCTATCGGATTTGAAGACTTCGACGCAGGCTGTGCCAACTGGAGGCACATGACCAATGCAATAATCTGAGAATTCGCCGATTTTGAGAAGCGCATATTGACGTTGACATGGATGGCAAACATGCCGGCCAACTTCATGGGAGGATGCCTTCAATTCTACCGGCAATCTCAAAGGAGCTAGTGCTGTTCAGCCCCTCTTTTCCTATGCAACTTCAACCAGTTTCCTCAACTCTTCAGGAACAGTCTCCGGCTTCCCGCTTTTCCCAAGGTAAACGGCTATTATCTTCCCCGTACAGTATTCTGTCTTGAGGTCCTGGCTCAGGAGCCTGTGCGAGAAGGTGAAGCTTGTCTTGCCAACACTTTCCAGGACAGTTTCAAGAACAACTGGGTCGTCCATGGTGATGGGTTTCCTGAAGTCAAGCTCTGCTCTCGCCAGTACAAATTTCACCGAATCAAGGTTAAAGGAGTCAAAGTGCTTCCTGAAAAAGGATACTCTTCCCAGCTCAAAATATGTCAGGTAGACGGCATTGTTCACATGCCCAAGCGTGTCCAGGTCTCCATACCTGACCTGTATGCCTGTCACCAGGGGTGTACTCCTCATTTCAGGTAAATTCAGTAACGGGATTAAACCATTCCGTGCGCTTTCGTGATCTCGTCCAGGCAGTCACCATAATCAGGACGAAGAGAAGCCCCAGGATGACCATTGCGTGTTAGACCACTGTATGCAGTGACCAGTCCCCGTTGGCACCCAGGAACCTGCTGTACTGGGCAGGTCCTGGTGTTCCTGCACAGTCTGGGTTCGTGAAACTCTGGGTGTCATGGCCCTCTTCAAGAATACTGTATGAAATTCCCAGAAAAACGTTTGAAGACCAGCCCCAATTACACCTGTACATGAGCCTCCAGGCTATAAGAGCGCCTGAGCCGTACAGGGTTGCCAGGCTAACTGAACGAACAGATCCAGCAATGACCAGATGAGCCTCGATCCAGGCAGGAAGATGGCGATTGCCGACAGTAGATGATAGTCATCATGACTCTATCTCTGCATTGCTCTCCACCCAGTTGACATTTTCGTACGGCGCCAAAGCTCGAACAATGAAGCTGAGATGTACAATCTGCAACATCTGCAGGCTGCGGAAGCGGGAAAGATGATTGGTTCAGGTTGGTCCAAGGGCAGTGTGAAACGTACCGGTCTGCACAATTGAATTCTATCGCCTCTGGAAATGATCCGATTCCTCAACATCTTCGTACTGGACTTCGAAAGTGTCTTCTTGCACCTGTCTTAAACCTTTCAGCCTGTTTATCGATATCATGACCTCCTGGCTGGTCATCACCGGGAATGAATGCCTTTCATTCATGTAGTTCAGGCGGCCATTTGCCATCCTGTCCCTGACAAACTCCTCATGTTTCCCCAACCTCTCGCCAATGCGCCTGTTGGAATATTCCACCACGTTCTCTATCCTGGAATATGCCATTTTCATCATTGCACGATCTATCTCATATCCGACGCTGTTTCTCCCGGAAGCCATAGCCGCAATCGTCGTAGTCCCAGTGCCGAGAAAAGGATCAAGGATTGAGTCACCCCTCACCGAAAACATGCTGATCAATCGGTATGCCAATTCAAACGGAAAGGCACCGCTTCTGCCTCTTGCCTCATGGCCATTTGTTGCTTGTTTCTCACCCTTCATGTTCCAGAGATCGGAGAACCACAGATTTCTCTCTTCCCAGAAAAATGCGCTTTCCCTTCTCGATGATTTCTCTTCAACAGTCCTGAAAGGCCTGACACCTCCCTTTCTCAGTATAAGTATGTGCTCGTGCTCCAGCGTTACATATGCACCTGCCGGGAGCATCCCGGACCCCATGAACTTGTTCGGTGAATTTGTCTGCTTTCTCCACAGTATTCCCGGCAGTATGGTGAAACCATTTCTCAGGCACTCTGTGACAATTCTTGGATAGTTGGGATACATTCTGAACTCATTTCCCACTTTTCTTGTAGCGTCCCCGATGTTGATACATGCCATGCCCCCTTCCTTCAGGGTCCTGAAAACTTCCGACCATGTGCGGTCAAGTATCTCGTGCATCAACTCAAATGCCAATCCTCCATTTTCATCCATTATGGCCTGTGATATCCTCGGGTCCTGCGAAGAAAACACGTCATCCCACATCTCGATCATTGGGTAGGGTGGAGAGGTTATCACCAGGTCTATGGAGTTATCACTGATTGCAGAAAGGTCCGTAGAATCACCATGAATAATCCTGTGCTTCGTTGGTGAAGCGTTCATGGGCAAGTAAGTGTTTGAGCAGATATTATAAAGTGGGAAAGGAGAAAACCACTTCTGTATCAGAGTCAGCAAAACAGAAATTCATATGGAGATCCATGGCAAAGGATAATCAAAGGGATAAAAGGGAGGTATTGATGGGTGTATGTAGGCACAGGGATTGGGGACGCTTTGTGGAATCCTCATAGTTGCTAGTGGGTCTGCCCGGGTTCATACCGTATATAGTTTAAAAAACGGTTCTGCAGTATGAATCAGGGAGAAATCAACTAAATCTTGACAATGTCAGAAATCCATAAAATTTAATAGCTTTACTTTTTAGACTATAGGTTAATATGACTGGCGCCCTTCTGTCTTTTCAAGCGAGTACTTCCAATTTAAATATACTGATAAAGAAGAAAGAAAATATCGAGATATTTTCTGAGTGCCTGTCAGAATATACCGGTTTTGATTTTTCGCGAATTTCAGACAACTTCAGCGACGAAATAAAGGGGTTACTAACCTATTTGAAGGGCCGCAGAATCGAATTAGAGCCAGATGGTCTCTCTAAAAGCGAAATTTCATTATATCTGACTCTCAACATGGTATCGTCTTTCTCACTATGGCTTGGTTTCAGTAGGGTAATAGAACAACCAAAATCTCTATTCAGAGTTGCCAATAATTCAGAACAACGTAATGTCTCAATAATACGACGACATGAAATCGAAGGCAACTACAAAATGTGTGTGGTCATCCCTACAAATCTTGCTAACCAAGATAAGGAGAGACTGTTACAACTAAAGAAGCTGGTAATGACGCTTAGTAAATGGGATAATCTTTCAAGAATATGGATCATTGGTAGAATTCCGGAGAAAGCCTTGAGGGCTCTTGGTAAATTCGGAAAGTTAGAAATCATTGGCTTAGAAGAAGATAAAGGCCCGGCTAAAGCTAGAAACGTTGGAATTGAACGGGCCCTGGGCGCAGATATGGATTTGATAGTTTTTATGGACGATGACGTCGTTAGTCCTAACAACAATGCCTTCAAATCAGTTTGTGACAAAGCTGTTAGGAGCAGGGGTATCTATTTCCCTAAGATTGAGAGTTATTATAGTACTTGTTTTGATTTATTCCATGATCTCGACGGCACTCTAAACGGAGTTTACGAGCCAAATACAAATCTTAAGAGTCTTGTTTATGGAACCACGTGTGTAATGATAGCCTCGACTTTTATCTTCAGCGACGGATTGAGATTTGATGAAGATTTTCCTCTGGCTGCTGGCGAAGATATTGATTTTTGTATAAGAGCTAGAGCGAATGGCGTAAAAGTTGTTCCGGTGGATGATCTAGTAGTAAAACATGACTTTGGATATCGTGAAAGTAACAATTCACTTACTAAATTTGTCTCAAGATTTATTAGATATGGGGAGGGTAACCGACTTATTAAATCAAGGAGCCCAGAATATTTTCAGATTTTGACCAACTCTATCCGGCGCCCTACTCAGGATTCTAAGAAAAAAATATCGAAAATACCAAGAACTATAGAGGTACTGTCAAAAATAGTTGAGAGGTGCTTAGATTGAAGATCATGATTACTGGTGGCGCGGGAGTTCTTGGCAGCACTTTGGCAAAACTCTTTATCAAAATGGGGCACAAAGTAACAGTCTTAGACTATTGCAGAATAGAAGAGGCCTGGAGATTATTTGATGTTATGGCTTCCATTGACTATAAGTGGAAATCTGAAATGGATATTGTCAAAGCCGACATATCAGGTCTAGACGTAATTTTTGACTGTGCAATAGGATTTGCAGATAGACCATTTGGCATAGAAAGCCCTCAAAATACTATGTCAGCTAACATATTACCATCTCTTTCGTTGCTCGAAAAAGTGAGAAAGCTTGACAAAATGCCATTGGTGGTTTATCCATCATCGTTTAATTCCCTTTACGGACTTGGTCACAAAAATATTGTAACTGAAAATTCTCTGCCTTTATCAACTTCAATATACGGTTGGACTAAGGCAGCGGTGGAGTTGCTGTATCTTACGTATAGCAAAGCCTATGGTGTACCAATTGTAATAACTAGGACTTCTTCAACTTTTGGCCCGGGAGGGAGGAGCGATGAGTTACCGCACAGATTGATTCTCTATATCATAAATAAAAAGGAAACTTTTACCGTGCGCTCCCCGCTTGCAACTAGGCTGTGGACTTTTTCTGAGGATGCTGCGTCATTCTACGAGGCTTTTGTATCAAGATTCGAAATAGAACCACTTGTATTTCCAGGAAGAATCCTTCACCTAGGTGGAAATAACTTGGATAAAATCACTACCAACATTGAATTTGCGAAATTGATTTCTAAAGTGTCAAATTCAGACATCCGGTTGCTTGAAGGCGAGTATGAACCAGGTGAAATAGTCGATGGAAAACCAATTTTTCTCAGCTTCTCAGCAGCAGAGACTAGAAGATTACTCAACTGGAAACCAAAATGGCCCCTTGAAAGCGCAATCAGTAAGACAGTCGACTGGTTTAGTTCCAATCAGTACAGATACAAAGTTGGTCAATTTTAAGCTTACTGATCTGTATCATCACAGAACTGGAACACTATGATAATAATATTATAGAGAAGAACAGATACATAAAGAGCATGCGAAAAGCGGTTTTCCAGATCATGGAGGTCTCTTCATGAAATCCAAATATTCAGTTGAAGAGAAGTTTGAGATAGTCATAGAAGCACTCACAAAAAAATTCCCGACACAGCTTGCCAAATGGAAGGAGCAGTTCATTCAGGATAACAAAGATGGAAAAAAGTCTAATAAAGCGATTTTTTAACAGCGCTATGGGAGAAGAGGCAAGCTGTAAATGGCAAGTGAATTCTGTCCAATTATGGCAAACGAAAAGTATCCAGTTTTGGCAATCGAAAAATAGCCAGTCTCTCATGCAGAGCCTGGGTGCGACGGATTGCTTGAACAGGAGGGATGGTATATGATAAGGAGCTTGAAGGATCAGGGGCTTTCGATCAGCGAGATAGCAAGAAGACTCGGAATAAGCAGGACAACAGTCAGGAGATATCTCAAATCAGGTAAGGTGCCACAGTACCACAGGGACCCTGCAGGCTCAATGATTGAGCCCTTCCTGCCGCTTGTGAGGGAT
>JAJYUI010000014.1 GCA_021792595.1 Thermoplasmata archaeon
GGCGTGGTAAACCTTGCCTCGGACGGGAGATTGATGCCGATTACATGAAGCGGTTGCTCAGAGTCAGTTCGACCCGCAGGATTAACCTGGCGGGAGAAGGTGGGGAATTCGAGTCGTTTGTTATGTCATACGAACCTGCCCGCATGAAAGTGGAGATAGGAAACATGGAAAAAATATGGAAAGGCTCGAATGGGAGGGTCTTGCTGAGGGGGCTCAGCGTGACACCATATTAATCCAGTTTTTCTCCGAACCTGAATCTCATGGAATACTGCGGAAGCTCAAGCGATCTTGACTCTTTCCACTTCTATGGAATCCCAGGTGGGATACTCCTCAACTTCATAGGCATCCAGCCCCAGTCCCTTAATGTCCTCTAGCAGCCACGGTGGAATCTCTATCCTGCCCTTGGGAGCATTTCTCCTTATGTGGTCAACCGAGATGCCTGCTCCAACCAGGAGAGACTCTGTTCCCTCAAGATCGTCCGACTCTATGATCCCCCTTATGATGGTGCCATCTTTCGTCACAACGTCAAAAGGTCCGGCGACATTCTTTGCCCTCCGCTTCAACCTGTTCCGCATCTGGACACCGTCCTTGAATGAGGCAGAGCAGTAATGCACGGTATAATCTGGGTTATTCCGTATCATCTCCATGGCAACTTCCCTGCTGCCCCGTGCACCGGACTCAACGTCATTCTTGATTGAGTAGCCCCTTCCTATGAGCTTCTCTGCATTTGTCTCCGAGAATTCAAGCTCGTTAAGGTTGACGTAATCAAGTTCATATTTCCTTGCAAAATCGATCAAGCTGGCCATCTGCACCCTGGTGCCAGGCAGACTTGGAACCTCGATTCCCACTGAAAGACCTGCATCCCTGGCCCACTTTACCCTGTCCTTGAAGACTGAACGCTCCATCATATGCCAGATCTCCTCTGGTGGATGAAACCTTATCTCATCAAGACCTGCAGAAGCGACCGAATCTATTGCCTCCTTGGTTCCACTGATCGTGTAGAGGTGTATGTGGTGGTTCTTCCCAAATTCCTCCTTTAGGTTCCGTATATATTCCGAGGTCCTCTGGTGAAACTTGAGAGGGTCACCTCCAGTGATGCCGGTTCCCGTTGCGTCGATCATCTTCCCCTCCAGAATGGCATCGCGTATCCCGGATATCGGCATTTCGTCCGCATAGAGCACATCCTTCATCTTCCTGTTTTCAGAAAGAGGACAGTAGAAACACTTGGCATCGCAGATCCCGGAAATGAAGAGTACCATTTTTCCCCCTTTTGCGCAGAGCTGGCATCCGAGCGGCAGTTTGCCAGAATAAGCAGAGTCTCCGGAAATCCTCTTCATCGCAAACTCCCGATCGGGTCCTGAATATTAAGCTCTTACAACCCCAGCCAGGGTGCAGCAAAAAACAAGGTCAGTAAAGCGTGGTCTGCTTGCCGGACTCAGCGTAAACCTGGTGCTTTCTCAGGTCGAATGAGAAGAGAAGTAGTTCCCTGAGAATCCTGTGAAGAGTCTGGGTCACACCTTTCTCTGCTGGCTCTATCAGGACATTGTTGGTTGGGACCTTCACGCCGGCTTCGGCGAGTTTCTCGATATAGTAAAGTCTCTGGGTCGACTGCACAGGCTGATAATTCCTAGGTAGGCCTGCATCGCATCTCTCGATTTCGCGCATGAATATGGGCCTTCCGAACAGGAAATGCAGGGTGGCCAGTGATGCGTCTGCATGGTTTTCCGGATCAACCTCCAGCGCTATCTTTCCCACAGCCCTGTATATGTCCCTGCTCTGTGACAGTTCGGGAACGAATATTCTTGCCGGTTTCACGTTCCTCTCTTTCAGGACCCCGAAATCCACCATGGCGTTCAGGTATCCGGTCAAGACAAGGCGGTGAACGCTTTCGCCTCCTTCCCTTAGGTGGTTCATAATCCCAGCGATGGAATCGTCGTTGACACCGAGATATCTCAGGATAGTGTCTTTCCACGCACTCTTGCTTTCAAGCTTGTCCATCTAATCACCACCTTTCTCCTGGACGCTCTTTCTTAATTCCCTGGAGTGTGATATCACATTTGAGCAAATCTGGCCAGATACCCCGAGGAAATTCTCCGGCATGAAAGCCTTTTCCACCTTTTCTCCCGCAATGCTTGAAAAATCACTGGACTTCGAGACGAATTCCTTCAGGGACTGACCGTTTTCCCTTGCCCTGATAGAGGCTTTCCTGATAATTTCATGGGCTTCCTGCCGGGGTACCCCTTCCTGCGAAAGAAGATGTACAAGGCTTTCCGACATTGAGAAATCGTACCTTGCCAGGTTTTCCTTCATGCGGTCAGTATTCACTCTAAGGGAGGAGAAAATGGACGTCGTCTTTACCAGAACGTAATCAACGAGTATGCAGCTATAGGGAATCACGAATCTTTCAACAGCACTGTTTGCAAGGTCTCTCTCATGCCACATAACCGCAGACTCCAATTCCGGCCAGACAAGGGATCTGATCAGGCGCGAGATGCTTGATACATTCTCCGAGTCCACCGGGTTCACCTTGCTTGGCATGGCACTTGAACCTACCTGGCTGCTCGTTTCGAAATATTCAGATATCTCGTCTATCTCTGGCCTCTGAAGATTCCTGACTTCGGTGGTGAACTTCTCCAGTGATGTCGCGACTCCTGCTATCACCTGAAGGAATTCTACATACCTGTCTCGCACCACAACCTGTGTTGGGGCCTGTTCCCAACCTACCCCGAGTCTCCTGGCAACATATTCCTGAACATCAAGTGCCTTGTTGCCCATGAAAGCACCGGTTCCCACAGGCCCCATTACCTTTATGACGAGATACCTCTTTGATGCTTCCCTGACTCTCTCAAGGTGCCGGCCCATCTCTGACAGGAAAACTGCCATCTTCAAACCGAAGGTGATAGGACTCGCGTGTTGCCCATGAGTCCTGCCTAGCATTGGTGTATCGGCATATCTCTTGACAAGGCTTTCCAGGACTTTCATCAGGCTGGCGATGTCCGCAACCAGGAATTCCTGGAAATCCTTCAATTGCATGGCGGTGGCAGTATCGTTAATGTCCTGTGATGTCACTCCAAAGTGAACGAATGCACCTGCTGCGCCAGCCGCATCTGTGAGCGCCCTGATTATGGCCATTACATCATGCCTTGTTTCCTTCTCGATTTCCTTGACTTTGTCAATTGTGATCGAGTTCTTATGTACTGTCTCCTGTATACTCCGCGATGCCCAGTCGGGGATAACTCCCAGGGATCCCTCAGCTTCCGCGATGAGTGCCTCGGCCTCAAGCATGTACTTTAAGCGTTCCTCCTCGCTGAAAATCTTCTTGACTGCTTCCCGGCCATACCTGAATTCCAGAGGAGAAACTTTCATATCATACTTGAATAACAACTTGGTAAAAATGTGTTATCATGATCGGTCATAACCACTGAAAAGGAATATATCTACCTTCTTCATTTGATTACAAGTAAGATGAAGGAAGTCCTCGAGCATAAGGATGACGCAGTTGCTGCTGTTATCGGAGCCCTCCTCACGTTCGTGATTGTGACGAGCCTGATGGGTGCGTATCTTCTATGGTATATCCCATCTTCCGGTCAGCAGAATGATATCAAATATATGGGGGAAGTGCAGAACTCCTTCTTCCAACTGCAGAACAAGATGAACAATGCATCCCCATACTTCAGCCAGTTTGTGGTTCAGGATTTTCCACTCGGGGTGCAGGGTACTCCACCATTCACTTCAAGCACGGACTCTCAAATTTCATTTGAAAACTATTCGTCCTCATTCACAAACCTTCATTATTCTCTTAGTGTGAACGTCTCATATTATGGTGTTAAGAGAACCCTGAACTACACGGTAAACGAAAATTCTACAGGAACAATCGCCCTCTATCCCCAGACTTCATTCGTAACTCCGACAAATATCTATTACCAGAATGACATTATTATCGCTAACCAGCAGGGGTCCAATTATTCCCAGGTACTTGGAGTCCTTCCTTTACAGCTATCATCTTCTGCCAATGGCCTATTTCTCAACGCGTCCACATTCGGATTTACCGGGAATAGCACCAGCCTGGGGGGTTTTCAGAGCACGATATTAACAATGCAGTATTCTGACGTAAATCAGGTTGACGTGTACAGGGGTGAGAACATCACCATCTCGAACCTGACCGGAGGATATACCACCGCAGTCGTGGGGAATATCACACTTAACTCTTTCTATTATAATCTCACAACACCGTATGCAAACGCTTTGAACTATAGCTTTTCGCAGCTTTACGGAGGAGGGTTGAAGGCCTCAGGAAGTGTTTCAGGCGGTTACTACTGGAACTTCTCTGTGTCCAGTTTATTCAGAGCTCACCTCAACAAGAGCATGCTTTCGATATATTCCGTAGCCAAGATCAGACCGTACGGTGTAGGACTCAACTATTATATCCTTAGATTGCTTCAAATATAAGCCTTAAAAGTTTATCTCGGGTAATGATTTATGGCAGGTGTGAAACATAAGGACTGGGGCGTTTCAGAAGTTGTAGGAACGATGCTAGTCTTTGCCATAGTTGTATCTGCCTTTTCCGCTTTTGAATTATGGTACGTTCCGAACACTCAAACTGCGTATGAGCAGGAGTTTCAATCTGCCTCCCAGGCTTCACTTGCCTCCCTCATCTCTCAGCTTGAGTCCCCTTCCCTGAAGACTGGAAGTCTGATTTCACAGAATGTTCCACTGGGGATTCAGGGTTCATTGTTTACTCCTTCGAGAGCCACTTCCATATCATTTTCACATTCCGGTTTCAACGCCACTCTGTCTTACTCTGGCGGCGTTGACTATAAACTTCTAGAGAATACTGTGCCCACAGCCATTACAAACGAGGTGGTGGGAACATTTCCAAAGATCAATGGAAACATGCCCCTGCAGATTGCTGTTGCTCCCAACGGAATGATTTATGTGGTGGATTACGCCTCCAACAGCTTAACGGAGATTAACCCTGCAACACACTCTGTTGTCGGCACGTATTATTGCGGTTTGAACCCGGTAGGGATAACTGTGGGCAGCAACGGTAACCTCTATATATCGAACTTTTTCAGTTTCATCAATTCGGGAGGAGCCGGTTATTCCACCATTACCGTATTTTCTACTTCGACCAACACAATCGTGGGCACAATAAACGCCAACGGGTACAACACCAATCTTCTTTACCCATCAGGGCTATTTTTCGCCCCTTCCAAGTATAGTTCCTCGTACGGTTACATTTATGCTGCGGTTGAAACTGCAACTGGTACTCCCGGACTTTACACTCCTGGAATCATTCAGGTGAACACGAGCACAAACAGCATTTCACCGATTTCTGAATCCATTTCCTCCAAGGTACTGGAGATAAATAACCTTGCATACTACCACCAGGCTGACAGCGGAATGACTTATGTTTGGATAACCGATTTCGCACAGAACTCGATATCGAACCTTACGATATTGCCTTCCGGAAAGGCCAGTAATATTGTGCATATTTATTCAAGCAACCTGATGAATCCTTTTGGAATTGTCTACGATTCCGTGAATGGGCACTTCTATGTTACCGACTCACCGTCTCTGCTTGGTCCAAACGGATTGCCGAGGGGATCTGGATACATATTTCCAGGAGAAGCGGGCAAGGGAAACGTCACAATATATGCAAGAAGTGGAGGTACCAGCCAGTTGATTCCAGTCAATGCTTCTGAGCCCGCGGGAATTGCCACATCGAGCCAGAGTGGATACGTTTATGTGGGAGGTTATGCGGTTGCGTATAACACCACCACTTTTCACTTTTATTCCCCTATTATTGCGATCAATGGAGTAAAGGAGTCTGACACAAGGAGCATTAACCTGAATGGCTCAATGCAATTCATGGAAGGGTTCGCCTATCTTTCCTATGACAGCAGCAGTGGTTTGTTGCTGGTATCTGGTAATGTCTCAAACAACAATATCATCATTAGTGGTCTCACCACTACGCCGCTTCAGCACTACGTCTGGAATAACCCCTTCAGTCGCCCGGATTGCGTGGTTTATATCTCAGGTACTTCATATCTTGCAGTGGCGAATGCTGGAACTAACTCAATAGTCATTCTTAACGCCTTTGCCAATAATACTGTTGTTGCGCGATACGATGTGGGAGAGCAGCCGGTAAGCATTGCATACAACCCGGTAAATGGCTATCTTTATGTAGCAAACACACTCTCGCAGAATGTCACAATAATTAACCCGGTACTGAGCAATCCTTCTCATGGCCATGTAGTTGCAAATGTAAGCCTGCCCACCTCCAGCACAAACCTGTTTGGAAATTCCTATCCTTCGTTTGCTGTGTACGATCCCAACAACCAGACGGTGTACATACTCGACAATGGAACTGGCAACCTCACCCAGATAATTCAGCTCTCGCCAAACACCTTTACCACCAACACTTTCTCCATCAATCCGAATGGAGTACAGTACGGAAAGTTCAATTCTTGGGTGAAAGGCCCCACAGGGGAGTTTGGCAAAGATGATTCCAAGATCGCGGCCCAGTACAGTAACACTTTGGATTCCAATGGATCTGAAAAGTTTTATCTTCCGTCGGGAAAGAATTACAGAATAGGCAGTGTTGTCCTGAGATTATATGGGGACGGAAGTGCCAGTATTGGCATAGGAACTGGGAATTATACTAGTTCAAAGTGGAATAACCTTGACTCCGGGTTCGTTAGCATATCTAAGTCAATAGTTAAGAAAAAGGGTGAATGGGTGACTGTTACTTTGAATTCGACCCTCTTTCTTGGCGGAGGAAAATACTACCTAAATGTTAGGGCAAGCCCCACGCTTTACTGGTTGTGGACAGTCCACAAACCTTCCAACAACCTGCAGGAGGGAGATTTGATGGATTTCCATTATTACAAAGGCGCCGTGTTAAGCGATAACAACACACCCTTCGGATACGAAGTTGGATTTAATCCTCCGACCGGTTCTCTTGGTGTTCCTTATCCAACTTCTGCCGCCATCAATCCGACATCCAACATTATGTACGTCGCCCTCTACGGCACTGGAAACGTGAGTGTTGTTAACCTCTCGAATGACGCGTCCCCAACAATTGGGTTGATACAGGTAGGTTTGCTTCCAAGGGCAATAATTTATGATGCTCTGGATGGGGATTTGTATGTCGCCAACTCAGGTTCCGGGACTGTTTCCGTCATAAGTTCAGTTCATTTCGGGCAGAGATCTTTCTCCGTTCAAGCCCCTAACAAGCCAGCGTACCCGCTATCGCTCGCGATAGATACTGGAAATGGCTATGTCTATGTAGGCAATAACATATCAAATAATCTCACGCTGGAAAACACTTTCACTTCCCAGACCGTGAATTCTATCGCTACAGGGGTCACGCCGACATCAATTGCCTATGACCCCCAGAACGGGCTTATATATGCCCTGAATTCGGCTTCCAACCAGGTTACCATTATTAACGGCGGAAGTATTTATTTCAATGGAAAAAGTGGACGTCCTATCTCTGGAAGCATCAGTGGAAGCGGCCAGATAGAAACCTACGGTGGAACTCAGTTCGTTCCCCCCATCGGTTTCCACATGCAGGATGGCATGGTTCTGACAAACTATTCTTCAATGAAATATGTGACTAGTACCACTAACGTTCCAGTTTCCTTCGTTAATAATTCAGGCAAGCTTTATCTGTCCTCATATTTGCTTAACCTTCAGGGAGAGACCATTTCATCCAGTGGTATAGGAACCAGTTCCATGATCTTTAACGTTACTGGTTTAGGAACTGAGCATTACTATCAGGGAGAGAAGTTTACTTACTACGACTTGTATGGAAATCCCTACCCTGCCATGATCACAAACATAACTATCTTCAACCTGCAATACACCATACATTCAAAGTACGTGAATCAGATAGACCAGGTACTTTATAATGAATTCAATGGTTCTGCCGGCGTGAATCTCGCGTCATGGAATTTTATCGGTTTCCCAATACATGTGACTGAAAGTGGAAGCGAATTGATAATTGAAAACACTGGCACTTTGATTCCATTCTCTGTTAATTTTGAGTATGTTGGCATTACGGTCGTGAACGTTTGAGGTGGGAAAGATGAAGAAAGTGCATAATAGAAAAGACCGTACCGTCTCGGACATTGTTGGGACTCTGCTTATTTTCTCGATCCTGGTTACGTTGTTTACAACATTCATAGCATGGTATGTGCCATATTCTGGAAACCAGTATGAAACGCAATACCATGTATCCACGCTGAAGTCCATGTCATCACTTTCCAATCAGTTGCTCTCGAACAGTCTTCAGAATAATTCACACTTTTCACAGAGTTTCCCGCTGGGAATACAGGGCAATTTTTTTAACAGCCCTGCTGCAACCTCTCTGTCCTACCTTGACAGCTTCAGTGTTGCAATGCATTACAATGTGAGCATTCAGGCAGTATACAGCGGTAATACGCCGCCGTCGCAACTTGCCAATCAGGTGATTGGGAGCCCTATACGTGTAGGTAATAGCCCCGATGGCGTTGCAGTAGATACAGTTAAAATTCAGGGCGTATATAACAACCTGATATTCGTCCTTAACTCGAATTATAGCTTCGACAATTCCCACCCTTCAACCCCTAAGCACGGCGGAATCACTGTAATCAGCGGTGCCACAGACTACTACAACAGGCCCAAGGGAAACATATCCCTCCTGGGATATCCCACGGGAATCACGTTCGATCCAAAGAATGACCTGCTTTATGTCACAGAGGGAAACCTTTCTGCAGGACAGTTTGATTTTTATAACTCACCACCCACTTTTCAATCTGGCTTTGTGCAGGTTATAAACGCTAATGCCAACAAGCTTTCTGTGGTCAGGACAGTTTATTTCTCGTCAGTTCCTTACGACATCACATACATCCCGTATCTTGACCAGGTAATGTTCACGATCCAGTTTTCTGACTACAATCCAAATAATGGCACAGGCTACGGTGGTGCGGTGGTTTCATTCAATGCCACAAGCTACGCTGAAACTGCGTTTATTCCTGTTGCTCCCCTCTATTCCAACATAATCCCTTCCAGTATCTCCTATGACCCAGCGAACGGTTATGTATACGTTGCACTTGGTAACTTTACCAGCTTTTTCTCCAGGAGTTACTTCCTTGGGGTGGGTATAATTAACCCAATCACTGACCAGATAGTTGGGAACATCGCTTCCAGCACACCTTGGAGCCTCGCTTATGACACATCCCAGGGAACTATTTTCGTCTCTGAATCGCTTATATCAAGCTACAATCAGCCTTACAGCAACTACAACTATCAGGGCGGGAGGACGCTGTTCGTCCTGAATGGGGCGAATGGAAAGGTGATCAAGTCCTATTCATACCAGTTCATAACACCAGTTTCAATGACATATGATAGATCAAATCACCTGGTCTACGTGTCAGATTATGGGAATGACACAGTTTACGCTTTCAACGGGATTAATGGGACCTTGAACCAGGTAATCAAATTGCCCCATGGTTCAGGGCCCGGTAATGGGCCAAATGCAATGGCATGGGATCCCTTGAATGGGCAGATATATGTCCCCGACTGGAATAGCGGGACTTTAACTGTTATCTCTGGTAGCACATCGATAACAAACCAGTTTTCATCTGCTGACAACAACTTTCGTCCTGTGAATACGCTGAAAGGAAGTGGGCAGCTACAGGCATATGGCGTTACACCGTTTGCGCAGGAACAATATTATGATCTTCAGAGTGGGTACGTGGTTCAGCAGGGAATCGGCGGATCTTTCGGGCAGATATTGAATGGCCTGCCTTTCGCGATTACGGGAACCGCGGGAGTTGTCTCACTTGATTCCAGCATTGTGAACATTCAGGGGACGCCCTTTTCAGTGTCACAGAACGGGAATTACATTCTCTCCGGCAAAGTCATTTCCATGGATAAGCAGTCCTGGGCAACGGGGTTGGTGCTTAATTTCCTCTATCTTGGGAAGGAATATTCTGCAACCGTGAGCTCCATCTCCCTCAATAATTTCTCGTTCTCCATCAACAGTGGTGCCATTGCAGCCTGGAACTATTCGCTGTACTCAAAGTACAACAGCACGTCTGCACCATACAACTCTAACCCAGTCAACAGTTCCTGGCAGTTCAGTACACTGCCGTTCAAGGTAAGAATTTCAAATGGCGCCATACAGATATACTCCACCAAACAGATATTCCTGCAAACTTTTCAGTATGACTTCCTTGCGATCCTGCTGAATTCATGAGACGCCCATATATTCAACTCATCTGTGCGGATCCTGGTTTGTAGCTTGCCATCTGCATGGAACGCTTCCTCGTTCAGTGAAATGAAAGGTTAACGAGCATGATGCTCATTGAACCTTTTTCTTCCTTTGCATCATTATTGCGGCACCTACACCCGCCCCCACCACAGCAATCGCGATTATTGCCACTATGGCGTATGTAGGCAGAGAGAACTTCTTGGTTGGAGCGGGAGGAGGCGGGGGTGTCTTGGCGTTGAGATGATAATTTGCAGTTATTTTCTCGAGAGACCCGTTGATTGTCACCTGCCCTGACTGCACGCTGGTCAGGTTATACCCTGTGACATTCAGGAACTTGTAGGTAAAAGTGCCGTTATGCTCAGGGAAAGTCATACTGGAGTTATGTGTTGTGTATGTGGTGCCATTCAGGATAAACCTCCAGGTGGTACCGGATTCGAGGCCCGCTTCCTGAATGGTAAGATTGAAAGTTACATTCGTGAAGTTCAGAGAAACGAAGACAGGTTTTCCTGCAACGGTGAAAATTCCAGAAGAAGGCGGTTTAAAGAAATTTGACATTGAATACACATGGAAGGAATAGGTTCCATTAGAGAGGTTAGCTACAATGCTTGCCCCGTTCGTGGAAATGTTTCCTGATTGGTATTGACTGCTATACTTGACGCCCCATCTGTAGCCAGCGGTCAGGTTGCTTGCAGTAAACGTTACCTTGTAAAGCGATGACTTGAAGACCACATTCACTTGAGTATTTCCACTGACAGAGACGTTAGAGGCTGAAGGAACAGGGTGGAAATACTGATACGTCGGGATGAAGTAGCCTATGCTTCCGTTCGGTTCGCTAAAGTTGACATATCTTGAGCCATGGGAAAACAGGGTTATGGCACCTACTGTCACGGACCACGAAGAATTGGCTGGCAGGCCGGTCTCGTTGAATGAAAGCGTGTAAAGAATAGGGCCATATGTCGCAATGACGGAAGATGCTGCTCCCCTGACCAATACTGTTCCGATCTGTCCAGACGAAACTGTGTAATTTGTTGTATTCTGGTACTTGTAATTGTAACTGCCGTTATGAAGTTGCACCACAATACTGGAATTCGTGGTTCTGAATATCGAACCATTTACCGTCAGGGACCACGGCGTACCGGTTGGCAGGTTTGCTTCGTAAAATGTCTCGGAATACTTCAATTCAGTATAGTTGAGGTAGATGGGGGCATGCGTTGCGTTGTTTATGGTGAACTGCCCGCTCTTCGGAGCCCTGAATACCTTGTTTCCTGAAAGTGGCTCATAGGAAAATGTGCCATTAGGCAGATAGTAAGATACGGTCTTGGTGGTTGAGGAATTGTATGCAGTATTTACGCTGTTGTTGTATCCATGAGGCAATGGGCCAGAAATCCTGAGTCCCCAGTTCCAGAAGATATTTCCTATGCTGGGAGTGGAATTGAACTCTACAAATGTCACCTTGTACATTTTCTCGAGCACGAATGCGAGGGTTGTAACATTCTGGGGGCCAATTACCGAGATGCTCCCTGCAGACGGTTTTGAAAAATTCTCCTTGAAGAATGGTACAGAATAATGGTAAGTGCCATTCTGTTCAGTAAAATTAACGTAGGAGGTCCCTTGCGAGAAGAGGGATTTCCCGTTAAGCTCAACGGAAAAGTTGGATCCGGGGTTCAATCCGGTCTGCTTGAAGGGGACCGTGTAAACGAAATCCCTGAATGATATCGCCACATTGGTTGCACTGCCCGTTATGTTGACATACCCCTCGGCGGGGAAGGGATAATATGTGTAGTTAGAAGTGAATGAGGAAGTGGAAGTCATGACCCTGTAGAAATATGTTCCATTCCCGACAGTGGCCGTGACGCTACTGCCTGTTGTGCCAAGGGCAAGGCCATTGACGATCACTTTCCACGATGCTCCGGCTGGCAGACTGCTAACAGTGAATGACAGATTGCGCAAAATGTTGTGGAACGAGACAAGAACCGTGCTACTTGCACCACTAACCACGAGAATGCCGGAACTTCTGTTCGAAGAGTATCCAGTTGTGGCCTGGACAGTATAGAAATATGTGCCATTGGCAAGGTGCATATATACAGTACCGGTCCCATGGGAATAGTAAGTGGCATTGCCGCCAACTAAGGTGACAGACCAGTCTGGTGAGGCCGAAAGACCGGTCTCCTTGAATGAGATTGCATATGTTATGCTTACAAAGTGGATAGTTACGCTCACATCTGTGCCGTTCACTTCAATTAACCCATAACCGGGGTTGGGTGAATACCTGGATGTGAGGTTGCTTAGCCCGGTAATCGCATAATAATAAGTCCCATTGGTTAGGTCAAAGGTGTACGATGAATTGAAAATTTCAGGAGATGATGGGACGCCAAGAATATCTACTTTCCAGGCCGAAGTTTTGTTGAGAGTAAGTCCATTCTCCTTGAACGTTAAGGCATGTTCTGCAGACCTGAAAACGATGGTTGAGGATGGTGAAACCGTAACCTTGGAATTATTAATCACAAATACTCCGGATTTCACGCTGGATTGAATGGAATTACTGCTTCCCACCCTGAAGTGGTATGTTCCATTCTGGAGTTCAAATGCCAGAGGATTACCGGATGATGTTTGGTAGATATTCTCTCCGTCTGGAGCAGTTACCGCTATGGTCCAATTATCCCCGGCCGGTAATCCTGACTCGAGGAAGGTAACTGTATGTAGTGTGTTGACAAACACCACTGAAACATTTTCGAAAACGGTACTATTCCAGATGATTGCATTGGATACATTCACTATTGCCGAATAATTACCGCTGGGAAACACTGAGAAATAATACTTTTCTATTATCCCGTTCGGGTCTATTGTCCCCTTCGCGAATGAAATTGAACCGGTAACGCTGGTCCCAAGAAACTTCTTGGTTGTGTTATTCAGGAATACTGACCAGGACTGCCCGGCTGGAAGTCCCCTCTCGAAGAAGTTCAAGGTTGCCACAGGAGAATTATGGAGGGTATGCTGATAAGAAGGTATGGCGGAGTTGGAGTATGAGAACTTAATGATCTGTGTAATGACATTGGGTGTGACGCTGAAGGCGGCATTTGGCGATGCAATGGATCCAGTTGGCGTTGATGGCACGAACTGCCTAACTAGCCCAACCGAAAAGTGATACAACTTTGATGTGACTTCAGGGAGGTTGAAATAGAGTGATGATGAACTGGAATTTTCATGTATTCCATTGAGTGTTACGGACCACGTGGTGTTCTCTCCGCCGTAATCAGGAAGACCTCGTTCGTAGAATACTGCGGTGAAATAAAGAGATGAGAAATATACATCAACGATGTTATTTGCCCTGTCAACAGTGACCGTGCCGGATCCGCCAAATGGGCCCGCGGTGTAGTTATGGGGATTTATCGTATGATAGGAATATGTTCCATCCGTGACGTTGAAGGTCAGGCTTGAAGTGTTTGAGTACATTGTTACCGAACTATGGCTTGTCGTATTCGTGAGTGTTATACCCCATGGGTTGCCGGCATAGTTATTGACCAGTCCTGTCTCTTTGAACTCAAGAGAATATATTCCGGAGACGAAACTCACTTTCTGGGAGAATGATTGCCCCGTGACATTTAGGTAAGTTACCTGTGGAGAGACTGAATAACCCTTCAGGCTGGATATTGTCAGCTTGTAAGACCCGTTAGGAACCGTGAAGTTCATGTAGGGCGAGTATGAACTCTGCCTTATCGATGAGAGGGAAGTGGTGTTTTCAAGAGCAGCATACCATACTGAACCCTGCCTGACCGTATCAAGACCCACTTCGCTAACGAACACCCTGTACTCCTTAGCGGAGAAGGTCAGGTTCTCAAAATAATTGTTCCCCTGAACCGTGATAATTCCTGCAGAAGGAAACCCGTAATACCCTGTCGGAGAAGTTACCTTGTAATGGTAAGTGCCATTGGGAACCTGGAACTGAATCAGGTTGCTCGTTGAAGTTTTAACTATGCCAGTCGTGGATGAGGAAAGAGACAGGTTCACGCTCCATGGTTCTACCGGTGAAGACATTATGCCAGTTTCCATGAACGTGACCGTATGGGTAAGGTTCATGAAATTGACATTTACAAGTTCGTTTGCGTCTGTAATGGTTACCGTCCCGGAACCTGGAAAAGCCTTGTACCCCCTGACTGCCGGAATGGAGTAGGCGTATGTTCCCGGAGCCCGGCTGAAGGTAAGCTCCGTGCTGCCCTGCCTGATAACCTGTCCATGTGCTATCCCGCTAAGGTTCACTGCCCAGACAGTGGCAGAGCCTGCGTTTCCAGGCAGTCCGGTCTCAACAAATGTCATGGAATATGATGAAGAGACTGACGGGGTGATGTTTCCCCACTGGCCGTTTCCCGACCCATTGCTGGAACCTGAGTATGGGCCAAAATAGACGGACGAAATCACGAACCCGAACAACACCATAACAACGAGAAATTTCCTGTTAGAAATCCCCTGCCTCAGTCTTCTAAAGAATAGGTCATGCATAGATGAGTCTCTACGTTATTAAGTTCAAAGTAATTAACACTTTATCTGGCATCGATCTAACTCTGCAACGTAATTTATTAACTTATCATTTCATTGGAGTGCCAGCGTGAAAGCCTCTGTAATAATCTACACTTACGACCGAAGGGCATATATCAGGAAGGCTCTGGAATCCGTCATAAACCAGTCAGTACCCAGGGAGTCATTCGAGGTGATAGTAGTGAAAGGGTTTTCAGATCCAGACCTTGACCGCTACATAGACTCAGCTGCGGACAGGAACCTGGTGGTGGACGAGGTTGGACATGGATTAAAGATCTCTGCCGGAATCAGGGCATCAAGTGGCGACGTGATCTTCATCCTGGATGATGATGACGAGTTTGAATCAGGGAGAATGAAAGAGGTTCTTGCAATATTTTCGGATGACCCTGAAGTTAATTTTGTCCATAACTCGATTCACAGGATAGACGATGATGGTAAGGAGTCAGCCCAAGACCGGGAGAAAGCGCCGGGCAAGATCATGACTGTCTTTCCCGGGTCGATGACGAGGAAGGAACTTTCAGCCTTGATAAGATACAGGGCAAGCTGGTATTCGAGCTGCATGGCATTCAGGCGAAAGGTTCTGGAGGACAACCTGGAGCTGCTCGAACAGGTGACGCAGAGCATCGACCCGGCAATGTTTCTCATGGCGCTCAGGTCAGGAGGAAAAATTGTACTGATTCCAGAAAGACTGACTCGGTATAGAGTGCATTCCAGCACCACGAACTATCGCCTTCCGCTGAAGGAATTCCTTGAAAGGAAGGAGAAGTTTTACAGGAACAGTTCCGAGACTTTCAGCAAGGTTGCCATGAAGGACTTGTCGATCCGGTACATTCTTGACATGCGCGACCAGATGGACTTCCTCGCAATCCTGCATTCCGGGAGAATAGGAAGAGGGGAACTCATTCGTGCCACTCTCCGCTATTGCAGGACTTTTCGTTCTGTTCTCAACAGGTACCAGGTTCTCTGGCTTGCGTTCGGATTGGTCAGGATGCTTTCCAGTGGATTGGCAGTGAAATTTTATTATGAGACCTATCTGCGGTCGCTTCGTCTTTGAATAAATTACTTTAAGGCCATCTCTCATTCCTCAATTGGTTTCCGTCAAATGAAGGTGCTCTTCCTCACGAACTCGGACATAGATTCGGGATATGGAACCGAGAACGTGCTCAACTCCACCGCGGCTTACATGCTGGCTCATGGAGATTCGGTCATGGTTATCTGCACGGACAAGGGAGGGAGGAGGCGTGATTTTTCTGCCAGGCTTACGGAGACAGGGGCAACGGTAAACAGGATTAGAAGGTTGATGGGAAACCTGCCGCTGTATTCTGCGGGCTGGCTGAAGAATCTTTCAGCCGCAATCAGGTGGGCAGACGCCATCTACATACTGGAACCGCCGCCTGTTATGGGATTTGCATCCGTGATCCTCATTCACTTGATGCAGAAAAGGGGCATAAGGGGGTGGCACAATCCCTTCTATTATGACTGGGACATCAACGGCGGGGTTCCCAGGTTTCGCTCGATCAGAAAGATTATCCGGCTACTTCTTCTCAGGTACTACCTATCACTCTCCTCCCAGATTGTTGGAAACACTGTACAGCGCGACTATCTGAAGCTGAGGACCGGCCGTGAGATCATGCTCATCACCCCATGTGTTGAAGCACCTGAGAACGTAACTGGCAGGAAGTATGATATTCCCACCTTTCTCATAATGGGAAGGCTGAACTTCCACAAGGGGACTGACAGGATACCTGAACTTTACGGGAAAATGAAGGAAAAGATGGCTTCCTTCAGGCTCATAGTTGTCGGTACGGGGGGCATGTCCGGCATAGTCAGCAAACTGCATAATGACGACGACTTCATTTACATGAATTACGTGAGTGATGAAAAGAAGAGTGAATTGCTCAACGGCTCACACGCAATGCTGGCATTGAGCAGGGTAGAGGCCTTCTTCATGTCCGGCATGGAGGCGATGACTTACGGAACACCGCTCATTTCCCTCAGGTTCCCCGGCCCGACAGACTACATAACTGACGGAACTGACGGCTACCTTTGCAGCAACGTTGAAGAGGTAGCCGTAGCAGCTTCCAGGATTGCATCAATTGCAGGTACAGAGGAGTACAGGAACATGAGTTCAAGTGCAATGGAGAAGAGCAGGAGTTATATCTGCCCCTCGGTGCTGAGGAATTTCAGGGACAGGCTGATTGGCCAAACCCCAGTCAGGGATGTGGGATAAAATGAATGACTTTTCGAACAGGGACAGGAACGTTTTCTTGATAAAACTGGACAGCATGATTGACAGGGGTGCGCTGATGTCGAGATACAGCAGGACCTCCAGCCTTGACATAAGATCGGTCTATGACAGGGAGTTTTCATCAAATCCCGACAGGGGGAGCGACTTTTATCGCAGGATATTCCTGGAATACGGAGATGAATCTGTCGCGGAACTTGTTACGGCCCAGGCAGGCATACAGAACGTGTCAAACGTAGCGAGCAAGGTCATTGAGGAGATACGGATAGGAATCTCCTTCCTGGAAAAATCTTCCAGATATGTGAGGTATGACAGGAAGGTGGACGGCCATTACCTGTACGCCCCTCCTGACAGTATTGGCATTCCTGGAGCATTGAGAGCCCCTTACGTGGAATACTGTGACTCCCTCTTTGATTTCTACAGCAAGTCGCTTCCTGTGGTAACGGGAATGGTTGAACGGGTATATCCCCTCGATGCCCAGGTATTCGATATTGCCGGAACGGAGGTACCCTATGCTGACCTGGGAACAGGGGAAAGTGACATCGCAGAGAAGGCATACCGGAATGCCCTGAGGGCCAGAGCCCTTGACGATATTCGTTACGTGCTGCCTGCATCCACGCTTACAAACATAGGGATGTCCGGAAATGGAAGATCGTACATCAATCTCCTGCAGAAGCTCGAAACCTCCGGGTTACCGGAATGCAGGAACATAGGGAATGACCTGTACAGGGAGCTGGAGGCCGAACTTCCCGAACTGGTGAAATCAGCAAGGAATGCCCATGGAAAGGAAATGGAAGATTTCCTTAAGTCGAGGAACGACCTGCCAGATCATCTGGAAGTGAACCACGATCTGCCGGCGGTCAGGCTTGTTGGGCATGAACCGGAGGACGTTGCCATGGGAAGGATAGAAGTACTCATGGAATACCCTCACACTTCAGGATCGCTTGAATCATCAAGGAAGATCAACCAGGGAAACATATTCGGGTCCCTTGTCGACGCCAGGAAGAACAGGAGGCATAAACCAGGCAGGGCTTTTGAAACCGTGAACTACCTGTTTGAGCTTAACCCGTCCTTTGCATCGTTCAGGGAGATCCAGAGGCACAGGATGCAGACGATAATAAGGAAACCGCTGACCCCGCTGTTCGGATACTTTGAGCCGGAGATCATCGCCCGGGATCCTGACCTGATCCAGAATTTCAGGACGCTCATGGAGGAGGGGCTGGAGTTGTGGAATGATTTGAGAAGAGCTTCCGGGATCGTCGTTTCGCAGTACGTGATCCCGTTCGCATACCGCTACCCGTTCGCGGCTTACATGAGCCTGTCCGAGGCAACCTATTTCTGCGAACTGAGGTCGACTCCGGCGGCCCATTATGAGTTGCGAGACATCTCATGGAAGATGGCTGATGAAATTGCACGCGTGCATCCACATCTGTCCGGGCTGATGAAGTTCATTGACAGGAGTGCGAGCGGCCTGGGAAGAATCCGGGCTGAGGCAAGAAAGGAAATGAAACTGAAGGACACGGACAGAGGAAAAAAGGCGGATCAGAGTTGATCCGCCGGTACACTGTATTCGAGTACCATATTCCAGTCCCTGAATGTGGAAAAAGATCCGAGGACGAGCCCGGTGAACCTTTCAAGATGCATCTGGGGCACGACCATGTAGAACGAGAAACCGCGACCAAAAAGCTGGTGGCCGACACCCAGGAAGGCAATCGACTTCTCGGTGGATTCCGAGAAGTATGTGTTCATCAGCGGGTTGGAGAAGGTCATTTCATAGATCCGTTCATCCCTTGAGATCTCGGTTAGCTTTACGTTCTGCTCCAGGAGTTTCTGCCTTTCATAATAAATTGCATGAGACTCGTTGCCCTCTACGTACTTCATCTCCCTGACCCAGTTGTGCCCGAATATGTTGATTACGGGGTCGTGCTTTATGTCCATTGCGCTTGGCGGGACATCCGATCCAATCTGCACATACTGCAGTGGGATCTGCTTCGATATTCCCCTGTATTCCTCCACGAGTCCCCTGCTCTCCCCAAGATACTTCACCTGGAAATTGGGGATTTCCACCCCATGCTTCGCGATGATCCCGGATACTGACCTGTGATCATTCCTGTGGTACCTGAAAAACACATGTATGTCTCCGCACTGGAGCATTATGGCATCCACGACAACGGAAGGCGTCTTTATGAGCTCCCTGAAGAAGGAGTAAGCCGTAGTGGATGAAATGTCAAGAACGCTTGACCACGTGCTGCCCTCAACATTGGAACCAAAGCTGGTCAGCTTGCCTGAAACCTCGCGCATCGACTCGCTGCTGATCTCGGGAGTATTGATGATGATGGAACCGCCATTCTTCTTTACCCTGATTCTCGCCACAGAGGTGAGTGAATAGTCCTTGGAGATTTCAGAAAGCGGGTGATCCAGCTTGAGGACTATCTGCCCCTGCATGTTGAGCTTCTTGTCAATCTCATGAATAATCATGCGTGGTAATCGCAACTACTTATATTACTGTTTATTATAATATTCTCGTATTCTTTTTTGCGGGTTTTTATTATACAACATAAGGGTTAAGGATCGCATGAGAATAGGAAGAGGGATATACGACGGCAGACCGGTATATTTCATAAAGGGGGAGTCTGGCGTCGAGATACTCCACGGTTCCCAGGAGGAGATCATGGGGGGAAACTTTTCCACCGATGTCACCGTCTCCGAGACAAGTGTTGAACCAAGGAACCCCGTGGTACCCGGAAACATATACTGCCTTGCGAGGAATTACCCAGAACACTCCAGGGAATCAGGATCGGAAGCGAGCGGTTTCCCCGCCGTGTTCATGAAACCTACCTCATCCGTTTCGTGGAGCGGAATGCCCATAGAGATCCCGTGGTTCAGCAAGATGATAGACTATGAGACGGAACTTGTATGCATCGTCGGGAAGAGTGCCCATGGGGTAAGCAGGAAAGAGGCACTCGATCATGTCTTCGGATATACCGTTGGGAATGACGTGAGCGACAGGTTCCACCAGTTCCAGAGCACTCTGGGTTATCTGGCAAAGGCCTATCCGGGATATGCTCCCCTTGGCCCTTACATCACCACGGCGGATGAATTCGATGGCCTGCCTGACCTCAGGATCAGGACCATGCTGAACGGAAAGGCCATGCAGGACGCAAGGACCTCCGAAATGGGCCATGACATATCAGAGATCATAGAATATCTCTCCAGGTACTTCCTCCTTCTGCCTGGAGACGTCATTTTCACGGGAACCCCTCAGGGGCCAGGATACTTCAGGAAACCCCCTTCTTTTCTCAGAGACGGTGACATCCTTGAATCCGAAATCGAGAGGATTGGGTCACTCAGGAATCCTGTTGTGACGTCTGAGGGAAAGGAAGCATAGGGATCTTCCGCCAGCCATGAGACCTGATCAGATCAGGCCCAGATAGTAAGCCAGAAGGGCTGCTGAAAAGATTATGGACACCAGCAGGATGATGAGCCCGATCCTCCCTGCATTGCTCTCCCGGGCGGGCATCGCCATGCCGTACTGGTCATACGCTGGATCTTCTGCCTGAATGACGTTTGCCGGCTGCTGTTTCCGGTAAGGCCTTCCTCTCCTGCCCAGCCTGAAGAAAGGTATGAAAAAGAAAAATGGAAAGAAGAAGAAAGACCTGGCATAATAGGGAAAGAAAGACAAGAGCGCAAAATAGAGGGCGAACATGGAAAGCAGGTATACTAGGTAAATCACCATCCACCGCGATCTCATTTCAATGGTCGATTCAGGAATGAGGTATTAAGGATTTCCTGTCTGGCAACTCTGGACACGGGAGCAATGCCACCAATTTTTATAGAATGATGGATTTTAGCAGAATGGCTGAATTCAACTGTTATGTTTGCACCGGAAAGGTCAGGACCGGGGAGAAATTCACTTTCACCAGGAAGGGTGCAGTGCATTTCGACTGCTTCATTTCTTCCAGGAGAACGGAGCTCAAGGATGAGAAGCATGAGGAGCTGAGAACGCTGAGCATCCTGCTTGACTCTCAGCTAAAGTACCTTCTGGATATCCTTTTGCTGGGAAAGCAGGATGGCGGGATAGGCGACTACCTCAATTCAAAATACAAGGAGATAGAGGCAGGCTGCGGCGAGACAACCAGGCTCATCAGCGACCTCTGACGCATGATCCTGCGGGAGAGATAACTGCCGCTGCAAGCCGGATGTTCCTAATGTTTAATAGACCGTGACCACTGAGAACCGGGATGCAGGAAGACCCCAGGATCGCAGTTGCAAGGTTCGTCTTTGAGAGGGAAAATCGTGGAATTTCCATCTTCGTCTTTCTCGCCGCGGCCGGGATTTTCCTTGACGTGTGGGACCTGACCGCATTCTCGTTTGTCATATCACCCTTCGTGTCAGTTTTTGCACCGACTTCCATGATGAAAGCGCTTGCAGTCACCTCTGCAAACATAGGTGCCGTTGCAGGAGCCATCCTTGGTGGAGCGCTGACAGACCGGCTCGGCAGGAGGTCGATGTTCATCTACAGCATGCTGATCTTTGTGGCAACCGCTTTCCTCCAGGCCCTGTCCACAAGCGTGGTTGAGTTTACGGTATTCAGGGCAATCATGGGATTCGGCCTTGGGGCGGATGTCGCCACCGGTTTCTCCTATATCTACGAGTTTGCGTCGTCTGGGCAGAGGAGGAATTTCTATTCGCTGTGGGGATATGCGTTCTCCGTCACCGCAATAGTTGCGGTGCTGACCACTCTTGCCGCCCTCACTTTCCACACAGGCTACAACCTCATCTGGAGGATTCCTTTCATACTTGGCGGAGTCTTTGCGGCCGTGATAATCATCCTGAGATTCGCCCTCCCTGAAAGCCCCATATGGCTGGCATACCGCGGAAGGTACAGCAGGGTGAGGGCAGCACTGGAATCCGCTTATGGGAGCGTGCCCGATGGAATCCCGGAACATGACATGCCGGCGGCAGGGCCTGACATTGTGAAGAAGTTCAGGGAGGTCTTTGCACGGGGCAGGAACAGGGTGCTGGGATTTGCCATCTCGATGAATGTGATTGTTGGCGTCGTGAGCTGGGGATTCGTGTTCTACATCACGTATTCACTTACTTCGCTCGGCATAACATCGTACGCCGGCGCCCTTGTGTTCGACCTCTTCATATTCGGTTCGGCCTTCGCCGGATCATACCTCAGCCCTTACCTTGCGGGGAGAATTGGCAGCAAGTGGGGTTCCGTGATCCCCTCCGCCGGGATTGTTGCAGCACTGTTTCTGTCCCTCCTCGCAGTTCAGGGGATTATCCCGCTCATATCATTCGTTCCCATAGCCGCGGCAATCCTCTTCCTGGAATATCTTGGCCCAATGTCCTACAATGCGATCGTGAACCACGCGTATCCTTCCAGTGTGCGTGGATCTGTTAATGGCGTGAATTACATGGTTAACAAGGTGGTTGAGGCAGCTACCGGTTTCATGGGGGGAACGTACGCCTTTTTCGTGGTCACGGCCGTAAATGCAAGCTTCGTGCTGCTCTGCACTGTTGCTGCAATTGTCCTTGGATCGAACGTGATTCTGCTGAATCCCGTAACGGTTGAAAAGGATGGTCTGGCAGCGGAGACCGCCTGAAGGATTGGATGCTCATTCCTTGGTCGCTTCACGCACCGCATGAAATACAATTTCCCTTATTATCTGGAAAGCGGTCTCCTGGGCAGAGGGAGATCCCGGTATTGCGAAAATTACCCTTCCCTCATGGATGAACATTGAAGCGTCAGAAAGATAGGCCATGATGCCCGCAGTGCCTGCACTTCTAGCCCTGAATAGTTCGCCGAAGCCGGGGAGTTCCTTCCAGCATGCATCCCTCAGGGTGGCGGAAGTAAGATCCTTCCTGGACGGCCCGGTTCCTCCGCTGAAGATAATGCAATTGAAGTCTCCGGGATGGCTGAGCATGCGGGTGATCTCCCCGGCAGAGTCACTGATCACCTTCCTCTCGGTTTTCTTGGCTATTCCGGAAATCAGGTCTGCCATGATGGAGCCAGACGCATCTGACTCAAGATCCCTGGTGCTGGAAACGGTGATGACCAGGGCCCTGATCGTGATCCGGCTGTCCTCTCCTGAATGTTCATTGGTGAGAATCCGGTTCACCCTTCACTTTTCTCAGCACCCTGATATCACTGATCTCTGTTTCCTGGTACTGGCCATTCTCGTCCTTCTCGAGATACTTGACCATGTCCCATATGGTGAGAAGGGCAACGGACACCCCGGTTATTGCTTCCATTTCCACCCCTGTCCTGTAATGGGAGGAAACTGTGCAGGTGCAGGTGATGGCCCTGTCAGCCACGGAGAATTCAATGGACGTATGCTCTATTGGTATGGGGTGGCAATACGGAATCAGGTCGGGTGTCTTCTTGATGGCCATGATCCCTGCCGCCCTGGCAACGGGGATTGGATCCCCCTTCCTCACCCTTCCTTCCCTGATCTCCTTAACTGTGCTATCCCTGAGCGTTATCACCCCGGAAGCTGTAGCTTCCCTTTTCACAATTTCCTTGGACGATATGTCTATCATTTCTATCCACCGGTTACCATTGGAAAGACCGCAAGCGTATCGCCATCACTGAGAACGTATTCCCTGTCCCTGTACTCCATGTTCACTGCAAACAGGACATTGTTGTCGCGAATACTGCTGCCGCACTGCAGCCTGATCCTGGACAAGATGTCTGAAAGCCTTGCGCCTGTTTCCAGTTCAATGGCTTCTTCCCGCTTTCCCATGCACTCCTTAATCATTGCAAAGTAGCGTATCCTGATATTCATCCTTCACCGTCCAGTAGGGTTCCCGCATCTTCACAGCCTTCCTGAAGGATGCGTCCAGGAGATTCCCATTGTCCGGGGACAATAATGGGGCAATGTTCACGTTGAGGTCTGACCGCATGAGGCATCCCTTGAGTTCCCCGGTGGATGTCAGCCGTATTCTCGTGCAGTTGTTGCAGAACTCCGCGTTCTTCATGGGCATCACGAGTTCAACCTTCACTGTCCTGCCCGCAGCGGGTATGGTATAGACAGGCCTTGAATGCAACTCGTTCCTGCCCTTTGATATGCACCTGCGTTCAAGATCATCACTCAGTCCCCCGAGGTCCTGGTGGTACTTCAGGTAGTTCTCCGAGTCCAGCTTGTCCTTTGCGGTTTCATATTCAATCAGCTGCAGGGTTGCACCGTTAAGCGAACAGAAATCAATCATTCTCTCGATCTGGTCAACATTCACTCCCCTGAGCACGACAAAGTTCACCTTGATGCCCGTGAACCCGGCAGAAACTGCGGCAGCCACTGCCTCCTTTGCCCTGTCAAGCCCGTCCGTTCCTGTGATGAATTCGAATCCGTCATTGTCTATGGAGTGCATGGAGATGTTGACCCTGTCCAGGCCCGCCTCCTTGAGCTTAGAAGCAAGAGAAGGAAGCCTGAATCCATTCGTTGTCATGGATATGTCCCCAGTGATGTGCTTCCTGGTCCTCTTCACTATTTCAAGAATGTCTGGTCTCAGGAGCGGCTCGCCGCCGGTGAACTTGATCTTGTTCACGCCGTGGCGCGATGCTGTTTCAACCACTCTCTCTATCTCCTCAGGAGTGAGCTTTTCCATCTGGATCGGAGTGCCTTCCATGTGACAGAAAAAGCACTTCAGGTTGCAGGTCGTGTTGACCTGTATCCTCATGCTTTTCACCGGACGCCCGAAATCATCCGTCAGCATCTAAATACCATTTTATCATGATAGATCAACTTTGCGCATCCATTCTGCAGGAATCGTTCCCGTTGAACAGCATCCATGACGGCAGTCACTTGCCACCTGCTCCTTCCACCCATACTCCCCTCCCGTCACGGTAAATTTCCTTCTTCCAGATCGTCACCGTCTCCTTTATGGAATCTATGATGAATTCACAGGCCCGGAAAGCCTCCTTCCTGTGGCCTGACGCCACAGCGATGAACACGCTGGATTCTCCCACAGGAACCACCCCCACCCTGTGCACGGCCGCTATGTTTCTCACCCGGAATCTCGCAGCCGCTTCATCGCATATCCTCTGCATCTCCTTCAACGCCATCTCCTCGTACGCCTCGTATGACAGGGATTCCAGCGAGCCGTTCTCATCCTGCCTGACGGTTCCTGAGAACGTCGCCATGGCACCAGACAGGTCATCGCTCACCTCGGCTTCAATGGCCGCGGTGTTTATCCTCCCCCTCTCGAGTCCTACCCTGATCAAGACAACACCTTTGTGGGCTGTGCCTCCCTGTCCTCTGTCTTCCTTCTCACGGATATCAGTTCAGCCATTATGCTAACTGCAATCTCTTCCGGAAGTCTTGCATTTATTTTTATGCCGATCGGCCAGTGGATGCTGTTCAGAAATTCCTCGCCCACACCTGCCTTCTTCAGCTCATTCCTGTCCTTCTCTATGCGGGATCTGCTTGCCATGAGGCCAATGTATGCAAGTCCCTTCCCTTCAAGTTGCTTCAGAAGTGATGTGTCCCTTGCTCCCTTGGTAAGGAGTACCACATAATCGTTGGGGCCAAACTCAAACTTGCCCAGATCATCATACAGGTCGGTGATCATCCTGTCCGGCTTTTCTTCCGTAACCGGGGCCTCATCAATAACATCCACTTCGAATCCAACCCTCCTTCCAAGAACGATCAGGGTGTCAAGAACCGGGTCGTTTCCACCGTTTCCTATCAGCACAAGCCGTTCTTCCCTAAAGAAAGGCTCGAGAAATATGTTCATGATCCCGCCGCAGAAAGTCTCCACGTAAACCTCGTTCTCGTCTCTGGGGAGGGGAGGCCTGATCCCCTTGCCCGCTTCCTCCAAATGTACCCTGATCGAAACAGGCTTCCTAGACTTCAGGGCCCTCATGGCATATTCAACGACAACCCCCTCGGGACAGGCACCTCCAAGCGACCCAAACGTTATCCTTTCATCCTGCACGATTGCCTTGAAACCAGGTTTACCAACTGAGGAACCCGTTGTGGAAACCACAGTGGCCACGACAAAGTCCTTCCCCGAATTCAGCAGTTTTTCTGTTTCCCTTACGAATTCTATCTCTCTCAACGCAATTTTATTTCCATGTCAGATC
>JAJYUI010000015.1 GCA_021792595.1 Thermoplasmata archaeon
CGCTGGGGATCGGCTCGGTACTTTTGGTATCTGGTTCATTCTTTTTTCTGCACGTTGAGTATCCGTACGGCATAGAACTGCAGAAGAAGATCATACCGCCAAAGTCTATTTTCGCTTACACAATATTGCCAACCGACAAACTTGGAAACCAAACCACGAATATTACACAACTAACTATAGGTCCGCAGACCAACACAACGGTGGAGGGATACGTGACCGATTCTGCAGGAGGCAATCCGATCGGCAACAGCAGGCTCTTCGTGGCAGCTTTCCCAGATGAAACTTCTGCCGTCACCAGTCCGATTGGAATGTATCAGTTCAAGGTTATATACTCTGTTTCCGGCATGTTTGCATTCCATGTCCCCGGGTTCAAGACACTATACAAGTCAGTAAGCTGGAATGGTGGTAACTCGTGGCTTAATCTGACATTCACTCCGGCCATTAAGCATCTGATCACCGGTACAACCGAGTATGCAAACGGCACAGTGTTTCCTGATGCTTCATTCCTCCTGACTGGTTCATATGAATCTGCCTCGGGAACTTCTGGATCGAACGGAAAATTCAGCATTTACCTTTTTAACGACAGTTATAATGTATCCACACCTGAAAAGGGATTTCTTCCGTTTGTCTCCCCATACTGGCTGAACGTTACTGGAGCAATGTCCACGGTCAGATTCGTGTATCATCCCATCGGTAAACTCTACAATGTATCTGGATTCCTTCTCGCGGATAATGGCACAGGCATTGCAGGCGGGACGGTTACTTACGCATTCAATTCAAGTGGCACAGGCCCTCTCGGACAATACCACATCAATGTCCCCTACGGAAAGGATACTCTGATCGGTAGTTCCAGAGGCTACCAGGACAACTACACTAATGTTTTCGTGAACCGCACTCTTACCGACGTCAATATCACGCTTCCCCTGCAGAATCCTTTTGGCCCTGGTGGGGGTTTGACAGGAACGGGACCAGGCGGTGGGAATGGAAGTAACGTTTCCCAGACAAACATTACGCCAGGCACATATTCAAACTACTTCATCACGGGCATACTGATAAATAAGTTCAGGAATCAACCCGTCCAAAACACCACCTTCGAGATTATTGTAAATGTTTCAGACACTATCTTCTACAAATATCTCAGGACAAATCTTTCGGGAATGTATAATGTGGAAGTTCATTTTGCCGGCACATATCATCTTTATTACAACGTGCCCGGTTACCTCAGGAATGAGACTACGGTAACAGTTGGGTCCTCACAGAAGGTTGCCTACACCAATCTTACGGAGAGTCCGCTGAAATTCATAGTGATATCCGGCACGGTGTTCAGCAATTATACAAAACTGCCTATTCCCGCTGCCACAGTAAAGATTGAAAATCCTGTGCTCAAATCTGCATTCTATTCTCTTGCAATAACAGGCGGTGGAGGAACATACTCGATCAGCATGCCGTCGAATGTTTACAGATTTGAGGCAGGTGCTGCTGGTTACAAGAATGAAACAACGGAGAAGAACATAAGCGCTAACACAACACTTGACTTTACGCTGATACCCGATGGAGTTTATTTCACCAATTACACAGGCACTATTTCCTGGAATTCCACATTTTCTTCGGGTATTCCCGGAGTCAACACCAAGAATATCACATCTAACCTCTCCTCTGGCATTACAACCAACAAGAAGGGCGTCCACATCATACTCACGCTTGTTAACCCATCGGGGAACAGGCTTCCCTGGCTCCAGTACGCGTTCTACACGGAAGTGAACGGGCAGTATTTCAGGATAGTCAACCAAACCAATTCTTTCGGGCAATCTGTTGTATCTGCGTTGTACAACGGTACATACCCATTCGTGATCGAGACGCTCCAATTTCACTCTGGCCCGTATACTGCGTCAGGCGGGAATTACCTTCTCACCGTCACAATGAATCCCAGACACCTCTATTCGGCCAAAGAAAGCATTGTGAACGCATTCAACAAGACTCTGTCTTTAAGCAACCTGTCCGTGCCAGTCCTTTCGCTTACCCTTGAAAATTCAATTGTGCAACCGTATGAAACTGCACCCTATTTTGCAGTGGCTGCATTGAGCACAGGTACTGAATTCACCTTTGAGCTTGGTAACGCATCATACATTTTCGGATATGTAAATTCCGGTTTCCTTTTCAACACATCGAATATTTATGTCCATGGAACCAGCCTTTCCGCAGCAATGGCAGTTCATCCATACGTAGCAGAGTTGATTGTAAACTCCTCTAATGATGGAAGCGCTGTCTTGCAGGGTACCTCGGTACAGACAACCACTGTACCGTTTAGCTCCGGTACTATGGCATTAATCATGGCTGACCCCTTGTTGCGCGGTACATTTGACATCTCTGTATACCTGAGCCTGAATTCTGTCAACTATCTGGCGAATCAATCTGCATTCACGCTCACAAATCTCTCGCCGGTTCATATCCTCTATTTCAACGAGACTGCAGGCTCTGTTAACGAAAATTGGACAGGAGCCGGATCTTCAGGAGGAGGATCGGTTGTCTATCTAAACTATTCCGGGCCGGTAAGCTCTCCGTTCATTGCGTATGAAACATCCTTCTACTATAATGTAACAGGTACGTTCACCCTCTATTATGACTCGAATTCAATGCAGGTGATATCATCATCTACACAGGGTACGGGTTCAGGACTGGTAACCTCGCTACTCATTAATCCGTACCATGTTAATGCCGGGAGACTCAAGATCACTCTGGAGACGCCTTATGCAGGACCTGTTAACAATCTGCCAGCAAAAATTTATTACTGTGTTACTGAATTAAGCTAGGAGGATTCTGATTGGAAGAAAAGGGCTTGTTTGCGAGGCTATTTGGTTTCGGGGGAGCCAAGAGAAAGAACCTGAGGGTTGAAACCCAGTACCAGATAAAGAGTGTTGCAGACATTCCCCCGCTCATAGAAGCTAAGAAGCTTATCGGAGATAACAAGGCAAAGGAGGCAATAATCAAGCTATTCAATGCTGCCAAGGCGGATTACTGCAAATACTATTCCGTTAAAGAGGACAGGAATGAACCAAACCGTCAGTTTCTTCTGAGGTCATTCCTGAAGTTCGGGATAAAAATACCGGAAGAGGGAAACCTGGATAACATCGTTATACAGGATTACATCAATGATCCTCCGGTGATTAATGACAACATGATAAACCAGTTCAGCGCGCTAAGGAAGCTCACCAATTTCTATTTGGAATTCTACGAGAGCGCAAAATTTTCCGACGGGTTTAAGGGCGACACGGAGCTCATTATCGAGAAAATCTCTGACATCTACAACTACATGGATATTCCCACTCTCTATTTCTCGGGAGAACGCAATTAAATGAGCCTTAATACCGGGAATTTCCTGTCCAGCATCACCACCGCACTATCAGGCTATCTTGGGGACATACTGAAGAACCCGGCAACCGATCTGAAGTTCCTGGTACCGGTTTCGATATTGGTTATTGCATCGCTTGCAATCAGGTCGCATTCGAAGAGGGTCCGTATAGACTCGGTTCCAACCTTGAGCCAGAAGATAGAGCCGTTTGAAACACCCAGGGATAAGTTCAATGTGGAGGTACGATTTATTGTGTCTGGTAATTATGACGTGTACGTAAGCAGAATGGATGAGGAGTTGAACAGGATCGAGGAGATAAAGAAAAAATACCTGATTCTCCGGCGCAAGTACAGGAATGCGTCCCGTGCCCTCAACTCATTGAGTGAAAGAAGGAAGACTAGAGCAAACGAGACCCGGGAGGCAACATTCCATGAGATCATCAAACTAGCAAAGGAATTGTCTGCAGATTCGGTTGGTCCGGCTGTCTATTCGGAAGTGGAAACATGACGATTTCCAAAGCAGATCTGTCCAATATCAGGAAGACAGTGATAGACGTCCAGCGATACATAGGATCTCGCGTGATCGGGTCAGAGAGGATCGTTCGTTTCATGTTCATCTGTCTCCTTTCGGACAACCACATTCTTCTTGAAGGCTTTCCCGGCCTCGCAAAGACCATGCTGGCAAATGAATTTGCCAACTCACTGGGACTTGACTTCAAGAGAATCCAGTTCACTCCAGACATGCTTCCGTCCGATGTCACTGGCAGCCTGACCTTCAACCTTGAGACAAGAAAAATGGAGTTCAGGAAAGGGCCAATCTTTTGTAACATCCTTCTGGCGGATGAGATGAACAGGACGCCACCCAAGGTCCAATCTGCACTCCTTGAAGGAATGGAGGAACAGCAGATAACTCAGGGAGGAATAACTGAAAAACTCCCTTCCCCGTTCTTTGCCATAGCAACCCAGAACCCTATTGAACAGGAAGGTACTTTTCCTGTTGCCGAGGCATTACTCGACAGGTTCCTTTTCAAGTATCATCTCAAGTATCCATCAAGAGAACAGGAAATCATGATCCTGAAATCTCAGGTCACTTCTGCGAAGCCTGAGAACCAGCCACTTGGACCTGAAGAAATACTTAGATTCCGGCAGATGGTAAATGACGTATATGTATCCGAAGAGATAATGGACTACATCGTTGATATAATTCGGAAGACCAGGGAAAACAGGCAGATATATCTTGGAGCTAGCCCCAGAACCACATCAAAATACATGAAAGCTTTGCGCGCAAACGCCCTGATTAACGGCAGGTCTTATGCAATCCCGGAGGATGCGAAATTCATGTCAACTGAATTGCTCAACCATAGGCTAATTCTGAACGCAGAAGCGATAATAGAATCAGGTTCAGAACTGAACCAGGCTGTAATCGACATAATTCAGGAATCAGTCCAATCGGTAAAGGCACCACAATGATCAAGAAATCCGGGTATCTGTTCCTTGGAATCGCCGTCGTTGCGATCTACGAGGGGTTGCTGCTCGGGTTTACCTATTTTATTCTCTTTGCCAGTATCCTCTTTTTCACAGTATCCTCTGAAATAATAATCTTCAATATGGTCACAACATCCGGGCTCAGGTCTCTTGAAGTCAGGAGGTTCGTGGACAACACTTCCATACGAAAGGGAGAAAAACTACCAATAAAACTGAAATTCACCAACGTATCCGGGCGGAGAATAGCTTTCCATTACTACGACACCCTTTCCGATGTATTCACTATCAGCGGGCCCTCGGAGGGTTATGTATCATTGGCCCCTGGTGAAGAGAGAAATGTCACGTATGTGCTGGCTTCCCTGGCTGTGGGAAAATACATCGTTGGGCCAGTGATTGTATATTCGGAAGACCCCATGAAACTCTGCCTTTCAATGTACAAGCTGGAACGCCAGATTGAAGTCAAGGTAGCCCCCGCACTCACAGAGATCCGGGCTGCCAGAACTGAGTTGCTCAGCAACATAAGATATTCAATGGGGGTACACAAGTCAAGGGTCATTGGGCAGGGTTACAATTTCTACGGGATAAGACCATATGACATTTCCGATGAATTCAGATACATAGCGTGGACGAGATATGGAATCAGGGATGGGGACGATCTCTATGTCAAGCAGATGGAAGAGGAGAAAGTCCTCAATGTATATTTCGTCATAGATTACAGCATTTCCTCCAATTTCGGATTCAAGGGGAAGAGAATGTATGATCGCATGGTTATTTCCGCCATTAATTCCGCCTATTCGGTGATCAAGAACAGGGACGATGTGGGGTTTTACCTGCTGTCAACCGAGATCGATCTCTTCATCGAGGCAACACATTCCGACGCATCCATAAGCAAGTTGGAGACAAGCGTATCGGAGTTGAGGCCATCCGGCCATTTTGATATCATGTCTGCACTTGACAGGATCAGGAAGAAGATCAAGAGAAATGCCCTGATTGTTGTACTGTCTCCAATGTCGGAGATTGATGATTTCAAGGCTCCCAAGGGCTCTCTTTTCCAGGTCGGAAAGAAGCTGGTGCTAGTAGTCCTTTCACCAAGCGAATTTGCGGAAAAGAGGGACTGGGATCAAAACTATACACTGCTGCTGAAAAGCGCCCTTGTTTCAAGGCAGTTACAGATCAAGCAATTCTCAAGGACCATGAACTCAATTGGGTTGAAAACCATATTAGCAGAGGATTCGACACTTCAGCGAAAGATAATCAACGAATACCAGTATGCAAAAATGGTGAATTGAAATGGAAACAGAAAGGAGTGAAGCATCGAAAGCCAAAACCTACCTCTTCAATGCCATGCTCATCTCCCCGTCTATTTTTTTACTACTTTTCGGGCTTTCCTACGCACTGCCTGACATGAACCCGTACATCTACATCCCACTCTTCCTGCTACCACTGATCAAGAGGCTCTCTCCCAAATTGATTCGCCTGAACACGTACCGGCTTGTGGTGATCATATTCCTGCTCCTTGTGCTTGACACCATTTTTTCCAGGCTTGCCCCGAACACCCCTATTGTTGGTGGCATTGGAGTGCCTATTACGTTTACCACAATGTTTACAGTCGAAATTTGCCTTGGATATCTGCTTGTCGTGGAATCGCTCTTTGCAAACAAGCCGTATCATGTGATTGGAGGAATGATAGCTTCTCTTGCCCTGCTTGGGGAGATATATGCTGCAATTGCATTCCTTAACTCACCATACTTCAATGAGTTCGTTACGGGCTACGGCATCGTGATTGGAAAATTTGCACTGGGCAGCATTTCGAGGCTGCAAATGGCGTTGATTGGGGTGGCTGTCCTAGAATTTGCCGCTATTACCTCCCTTATCTTCAATGGATTCATGACATTCATGCCGCTCTATGGCGGTTCACCGCATTCCCTTGTACTACCTTATTCACGACTTCTCCTTGGGTTGTTTGGCGTATCTTTCATAGGAGTGGTGGGAAGATTCTATGTGGATGGTGAAAAAGATGAGACTTTCAGGCTCGAGGGCCTGTTCTACTCCGTAATCATGGGAGTAGTTATCTCGTCCATTGTCGTATATTTCGCTGGCCTGTTTCAGGGTCTTGATTACCAGTTCATGGTGATTTCAATACTTGTGATAATCTTCCTCATAATTTCATCTGCGTCATCCAGGCTAACGCCAAAGGCGCTTAAACTGGAGGAATGATATATAGTGCCATCCATCCTTATCCGTAACCCCATCGTGATCTCGCAAAATGCTAATCGCGATATTTTCAGGTCAGACGTGCTCATCGAAGGTGACAGGATCTCCGGTATTGGAAACAACCTGGAGGGTGACGACGTTATAGATGGTTCTCATGGCATCCTGCTTCCCGGACTGATTAACACCCATACCCATGTTGCAATGACTCATCTTCGTGGTCACCTTGACGATATCAGCCTCTCTGAATTTCTCGAAAGGACATTCAAGCTGGATGCAGAAAGAAGTGAGGATGGAATATACAACTCATCCGTAATTGGAATGCTGGAAATGATAGACTCCGGTGTGACCTCATTCCTCGATCTTTACTATTCAGAGGATATTATTGAGCGGGCAGTTAAAGCTACGGGAATACGCGGTTTTCTTTCCTGGGTCACTCTCGATCAGGAGTATACTACGCAGAAAGGGAATCCACTTGACAATGCCAGATCGTTTGTTTCATCTGAACCTGCCACCGGGCTTTCGAGCAGGTCCGTAGGAGTCCAGGGAGTGTACGTTGCAGGAGATGAAACATATGTCGGAGCAAAGGAGATTGCTGACCGACACAAAACCATTCTTCACTCCCATCTGTCTGAAACGAGGGAGGAGGTCTACAACCATGTCAGGAAGACCGGCAAGCGGCCTGTGGAATTTCTTGACTCGATTGGAGTGCTTGGCGACCGCTTTATCGCTGCACATGCCGCTTTTGTGACTCTCAATGAGGTACGGATTTTATCCAGAAACAAGACAAAGGTATCCTGGAATCCAATAAGCAATGCTAAACTTGCCACTGGAGGAATCTGCCCGGTCCCGGAAATGCTTGAGGAAGGCGTGACTGTTGCTGTCGGAACCGACAGCAGCGGATCCAATAATTCTCTAAGCCTCCTGGAGAGCATGAAATTTGGTGGGATCACTGTGAACAACTCAAGGTGGGACCCGACCGTAATGACTGCCCAGAAGATACTGGACGCAGGTACAATCGGTGGTGCGGAGACCCTTGGCAGAAGTGACCTGGGCAGGATTGAGGTGGGGAAAACCGCAGATCTGATACTGATCGACACAAGGCACCCAGGTCTCATGAACATTGATGAAACAAATGCCGTGAGCGGGCTGGTCTATTCGGCAAACTCATCAAATGTCGATTCGGTGATCATAAATGGCAGGATACTGAAAAGAAACCACAAGTTGCTTTCCAGGTTTGATGACCTGAAGAGAGGGGATTTTCTCAGGTAGCCTTCAGAGCCGGTGCCCCATTTTCCTCTTCTTTGTATCTAGATAAAATTCATCGAACGGGGTTGGGTCTGCAATAAGCGGGATTCTTCCTGCGATCTTGATGCCATGCTGCTCAAGTGACTGGAATTTCTTTGGATTGTTTGACATCAAAGCAACAGACTTAACCTTGAAATACTGCAGCACTTCAATGGCATATTCATAATCCCTTCTGTCAGCCGGCAGGCCCAGCATAAGGTTTGCCTCCACCGTGTCATATCCCTCCTCCTGCAAACTGTACGCCTTTATCTTGTCAAGGAGGCCTATACCCCTCCCTTCCTGTCTGAGGTAGATAAGTATGCCGGTATCACGTCCCGAAAGATATTCAAGCGATTTGACAAGTTGTTGCCTGCAGTCGCATCTCTGTGAACCAAATACGTCGCCAGTCAGGCATTCTGAGTGTATCCTTACGGGAATGCTTTCCCCGCCAATTACCTCTCCTTTAGCAAGAACAGCATGGTCATTTGCGTCACCGTTGGAGAATGTGTAGATGTCAAACTCCCCGAATTGAGTGGGAAGCTTGGCCTTGGAATAGAGTTTAATCATTCCTCGTCTGAATTTCCGCACTCTATTAAACATTGCCTAAATGGGACATTGCCACCTTCCCGTTGATGGGCAAGCGTGAAGCCAGAAGGTCGTCCACAACAGAGCTTCCTTTGGCTTGACCCTGTGTTTAAAGAGCCGGGATATTATTGAGAAGTGCTGCTCTGTCTTGTCTGAGGTCTTTGCCACATTCTGATCCTGAAGGTGGAGAAATGCCTCCCTCCTGTATTGGATGAACTTTCCCTCCAAGCCTCTCCAAGTTAGCAGCTGCTGGGAGGAACATGTATTTGATCAGCTTCTTCGCCTGATCCGGATCCCCCTACAGTCTTGCTTTGTGTATCCTGTGTGCCATGTCTTTTTCAATGTCGGAAAAGCGCCTCTGCCTTCTTATGCATATATTCATTCTCTCTGATACAATCCCAAAGGCGGATTACGATTGTACGAGTCGGTGATGAGGCTCGCATGATCGGAGATGCTGGAACCTCCGTGAGATTGTCAAGTATCGATTCCACGGTGTTCCCTGTCTTTGCATCCTTAAAAAGTGTCCTGTACTTTTCAATACCGTCAATGTGTACGTACTGCTCGTCATATGCGAAATATCATGATGATGCCATCACCATGTCCGGAGGGGAGAAATGTATCTCCTTGTGGTCTCCTGCGATATGATCACATTCCCGAGGATGCGTAACAGATCGGCAGCCTTCCTCAGGGAGGTCTTCACCCTGGCCCTTACGCTCTTCTCCATAATAACATCAGGGTAATGCTTTCCGTATCCGTAGTTCGGCGGCCGTGCAACGAATGAGTATCGGCAGTCCTCGCAGATATATCTCTGTGTCCTGAATGCTCTTCCGTTCTTCACAATATTCCTGGAATGGCACCGTGGGCATATAGGATTCATGAAGCTTATGAGATCATTCTCCTTCAACCCAATGTTCATCACGGGTACGTTATTGATCGGGAGGACTGGCGAGCAATCAACATAGGCATAATCGTCAAGGGATTTGGAAACTCACCTGAACTCAGTGAAGGGCATCATCCTCAGTCGCATGTGATACGTTACCTGCATCATATTTCATGATTTCGGTTCCGCAGTATGAACCAGGGAGAGATCAACTAAATCTTAGCATTGTCCTGGATTGGCCATGAGACACTTCATAGCCAGCACACACCCATAAATCCGGTACGGTGGACCTAAGCGATCTCTCTCTTCCTTGCAATGAGTATTGTATCCCCAGCCTTGAATGCATATCTTGCGGCATTCCCTCCCTCATTGGGGAATCGATCATAGAATCGATCAGGATCGATTTCAAACCGTGGTATTATCCTATACCCTGACCTCTTTATCCAATCATCAAGTGCTTGTTCCGGAATGCTATCTTCCACTTCGAAAATATCTCCCGGAAAACCATGCAGAGGCTTGCCACAACCAAGCACCAACCTCCTTTTGTCCCTGTATACCTCCCAGGCCTGATCAATTTCATCAATCATTCCTAGTAGCCCTGATCTTACAATAGATTCGTCCGGCAGAAGAACGAAGGTAGGGATGCCCAAGTTCCGTGAAATTTCTTTACCGGCTCGGGAATCGTCAAATGTTCTCCCTGAGGGAAGCAAGACGCATCTCTTCCTTATTCTTCTTTCACTTGAGGAATAAAAAGTGAGCCTTGAGTGTACATTTTGAACAGACATATATTCGTATGTTCCGTCCCAGCCTAGTTCCATTGGGTCTGTCCGTGGTGGCAGGTCAAATATGAATTGCTCAGCAATGTCACCGTAAAGATGCATGAGTTCTTCTGGGGAGGGATTCAGCAGGGCCGGGTCCTTCACCGCCCTGGGAGTTCTCACAGGGTCGGAAAAGACATTTGTCCTCTTTCCAAGTTTTTCTCGTGTTACTTCGTGAAAATCCTTCCCAATTACCTCCATTGAAACCTCATAAACTCCTGCGTTGAGTTTCGCCATCCTGCTTCTGATTGGATTGTTCTCTATTCCGGTAACTTCTCTCCTCTCGGCAAACATGACTGCCTGCATTCCACTCCCGCATCCTATATCCACGAGTCTGCCCTCACTGATCAAACCAGCCCTATATTTTCCTACGATCTCAGGGGTGGAGTATTGTGATGAATATCTGTCCAGCCAGACCCTCTCCCATCTGGTGAATTTATCCTTTACCCTGAGCCTTGAAGCTGCAACCTCCAGGAGAAATGGAAGCTCGGTTGTCCTGGCCTGCACGTCCTTTCTAATCGTGGAAACGGAGTGCCCTTTCGAAAGCCTGTCTGCTATTTCATCAAGCATTGCGTTGTAATCCTCCAGAATTCTTCTGCTGGAAAGAGCCCTGTTCAGTACCTTCAAAGCTATAGCATTTTCTGCCAAGACGTGGGTGATATGGTGTCTGATTAAATCATTGATGGTAGGCACGAGCAAACTAGCAGCATGATACTAATATAAGCAAGCAGAAGATAGTGCAGCATGGACACGGGAACGCTTGTCAGGGAAGGAAAGGTAAAACAGGTTTATGATCATGGAGATTCCCTGCTCTTTGAGTTTACTGACAGGATATCCGTATTCGACAAGATCATACCGAGTTTGGTTCCGGATAAAGGTGCGTCACTGTGCAGAACATCCTCCCACTGGTTCAGCGTTGTAAGCCAAACGACCAACATAGGAACTCACTTCATATCAATGCCGGAAAGGAACAAGATGGTGGTAAAGAAGTATAATGTAATTGAAAGGGTGGCAGATCCATATCGGTCGAATTTCCTTGTTCCGCTTGAGTTTGTTGTGCGTTATTATGTGGCAGGCTCGCTTCTCGACAAGATAAAATCCGGAAAGGTTACCAAGGATGAGCTTTCGATGAAGTCAGAGCCAAAGCATGGTGACAAGCTCCCGGATCCTTATCTGGAATTAACGACAAAGTTTGAAAAATTTGACAGAAAGTTAACTGTTGAAGAAGCCTGCGAGATATCCGGGCTTGGCAGGCTGGAACTTGCGGAGATCCAGGAAGACTGCCTCAAGATCGACAGAAGGATAGATAGCCAGGTTTCCCAGCGCGGACTTATTCATGCAGATGGAAAGAAAGAATTTGCAGTGGATCATGAAAGGAGGCCTGTGATCGTAGATACCTTTGGAACAGCTGATGAGGACAGGTTCTGGGAAAAGTCAGAATATGAAGAGGGAAAAATAGTGGAACTGAGCAAGGAATATATTCGGCAATATTACAGGAATTCCGGTTATCACAAGCTGCTGTACGACGCAAGAAGCTCCGGTGCAGCAGAACCAGATATTCCTCCTCTTCCTGAGGATCTTGTGAAAAGTACATCCAAGCTATACAGGGAAATGTTTGAGAGGCTTACAGGCCGAAAGTGGTAGACAATGAGATATGCGGAATTTGGCAAGACGAGCTGGAAAGTTTCGGTGATTGGACATGGCTGCTGGCAGGCGGGCATGAACTCATGGGGCTCGGATTACTCATACTCAGATGCGTCTGAGGCCATAAAGACGTCCATAAGCAATGGAGTTAACTTCTTTGACACTGCAGAAATTTACGGAATGGGTCTTTCTGAACGAATACTTGGTGAGGCTTCGAAGAACCAGGAGATTTTCATTGCGGACAAAGTAGCAGGTTACAACGTGGAGAGGATAGAGAAAAGTTTGCTCAGAAGCGAGAAGAATCTTGGAAGAGGAATAGACCTGTACCAGCTTCACTGGGCGCCAAGCCTCTACACCAATCTCGGCAAAACGGTAAAAAACATGGAATCGCTGGTAAGGAAAGGTAAAGTACCATACATTGGGCTTTCCAACTTTCCAACAGACCTCCTGATAAAGGCCTCGGAGTATCTCTCAAGAGAGGAATTCGTGTCAAACCAGGTCCAGTATTCACTTGTGGACAGACGTATCGAGAATTCCCTTGTCCCAACGATGAATAAAATGGGGATGAAGGTAATCGCATACAGCCCACTTGGAAGGGGTAAGCTTACCGGGAAGTACTTTGATGCCAGAATGCCTAGTAATCTGGCGAGGCTGGCATTCACCAGGAGATCCAGGAGTAGCCCTTCGGAAGCCCTGAAAGGCACTCTTGAGAAGATCTCCAGTGAGCGCAGGATGCCGATCTCCTCGGTCTCCCTTGGTTGGGTCATCGCAAGGAATGCGATACCTATTCCTGGGTCCAAGAGGCCAGCCCAGGCCCTGGATAACATCAAGTCTGCAGATCTCAAACTTGGAAAGGAAGACCTTGACTCTCTGAACCATCACAGCCATCGAGCCCTGAGGGGGGAATACCCCAGCCTTGTACCAAGGGCACTTCCAAACCGACTGGTAAGGATTCTCTTTGAAGGCTTTACCTGATTACGAAATAGTTGGCTCAATCTGGTCTTCTATATAGTGCCACAACTTGTGTTCCAGCTCAAATGACCATAGTGCTTCTGGAACCTCGATAAAAACCACGAGAGGAGATAGAAAGAAAGCTTCCAGTGCTGCCACTCCCATATCCTTCAACCATTTGGAAACCCCAATCTTTACGGTGAAATCGGAACTGTTTCCCTGAATGGTCACTGAAAAGGCTCTGTCCATTGCCAGGATTGTCCTGAAAAAGCCTCCTTTTCGCGCCTGGAGAAGATATCCCTTGGGTGTGTTGGACGATTGAGTTATAAACCCTTCCTCCATGAAATAATTCTTGATCATCTCACCTAGCTTGTCTATCTCGATGTTCTTTCCCGTGTACTCACGCATTGCCTGTTTCATATGGACACTCATTGATTCTGCACTTATAACGATTGGCAAATAAAGGGTAAGACAAGTAAACCGGTAAACCTATATATTGGATTACCATACTCACCTATGCCTACATCAGATGGAAAGAAAGTGGAGAAGGAAGAAAAGGAGAACATTACCGTTAAGGGTGTAAGCCAGGACGTGTTCGGGCGCATAAAGGAACTCGCCAGGGTCACTGGTAAGACTATGGGGGAGATCACCAATGAAGCGTATGGATCAGTTCTCTCCACGTTTGAAGCAACAAAGACGATTTCGCGGGAATTCCTCGAGGGCACAAAGTCAGCCGCAAAACTGGAATCCGTTTCAGGATTCAAAAATCTGACAGTATCTGGTGAGGACCTCAAGGAACTTGGGAAGAAGGTTATTTTCAGGGACATTGGAAACCTAACGCTTGAGAACATGGATGACGAGGTGTTCCGGGAGTTCGTGCTGCGCATAATTCATGTCAAGAACCTCAAGGTCACGGATGCGATCAAGAAGTCTTCCGTAATCACAAAGTGTCATTATGTGGACAACGTAGAATTTGTGTGAATTGAGAGAAGGAAAGTAAAACATAATGCTTGTTCATGAAGTTTCGTGCCAAACTACACGGACTTCATGTCGTTTATAAAGGATAAAGTGCCGAGCAGGTCTATTGTTTCCTTAGACCTTGAGACTCTTGTGAAACAGCCAGGAGGGTTTCTTTCGGGCGAGAGGATAATTGCGGTTTCAATGAGTTATGGTCTCCCTGACGTCAAGACTGAGATATTCGTTGCCGAAGATGACTCCGATAGCGAGGAGTACAGAATTCTCAATCATGCTAACACCCTGATGAGAACAATTGATCCATCAGTCATAATCGGCTACAATCATTCTGGATACGACATACCACTTATCCAGATAAAAATCAAGAAATATCCCTACGACAGAAAGCTGCGCTCACTTGAATATTACCTTGGGACTGCCTGGTGCCTGGACATGATGTATGTGATTTCTGACGACCTGGCCAAAGATGATGGTGACAGGTACATAAGAAAACTCGACGACGTGGTCATTCATGACAGGTATGCCAAACTTGATCTGAAACGGGTGAAGGGACTCGCAAGGAGACCCGGGATGAATAAAGGACAGGCGATCGAGGAAATGTGGAAGAATGACAGAGACTCGTTCCGCAGCTATTGCGAAGGAGATACGCACGATTTACTTATCATTCTCCAGGACATCCTCTCTTCTCAGTGAAGGCCGTACTTTGAGGCCACTTCGGTGGCGCTTTCCACATATTCCCCAAAAATGGACAGAATGTCCCTGGATGTGATTACGCCAATAATTTTCCCATTTTGGACAACGGGGAGCCGTCTGATCTTATGTTCCTTCATTATCTCCACGAGCTGGATCGTTGGGGTATCTACACCAATACTAACAAAATCCCTGGTCATTATATCCTTGACGATAACCTGCTTCGGATCTTTTTCGAAGGCGGTAACCTTGGTCACAATGTCCCATTCTGTCAGTATACCGGTAGGTTTTTCGGAATCTGCCACGATAAGGAAACCGGAATTTTCTGTTTTCATAAGTTTGGAAGCGTTAAGAACATTTATTTCCGATGTTATGACAACAAAGTCCTTTCTCATAATATCGGAGGCATATAGTACCATGCTCCGTGATACTCACTGGATATTTAACAGATTCCAGACGCATCCACGAAGGAAACGCCTCGAATTCAAGCAATTGGTTGATAACCTATGCAACTGCCAATATCTTGTCAAGAATTTGATTGAGGTAACTCAACTGCAGTGATTATGCGCATTCATGCAGTGGATAAAATATTTAAGGTGCGGCAACAATGTACTCACAGAATGGCAAAGAAAGGAAGAGCCAAGAAAGTTGCTATTGTGGTGATCGTTGTTGCTATCGTCGCGGTTCTCGTACTCGGATATGTCGGATACCTTCCATTCCTGAACAGCCCTCATTTTGGGTTTCCCACTGGATCCCAGATGAGTTCTGCAGCAGGTAACGGAAAAACCTACAAACAGGACAGTTCCCCTCATTCACCAAGCAGTAACTCAACGAAGTATGACGGTTACTCTGTGGAGGCCAGCCAGTACCTGAACTATTCCTCGAATTCATCAAACTCACATTTTGAAGTGTTTGAGTTGGAATTTAGCAATAATTCTGGTGCATCATCACTTTACGGTAAATTTTACAGCCAGATCAATGTTCTTGGAGCTTTTAAGTCCAGCACGACTTCTTCATCAAACATAACCTATCGCGGCTTTGTTTTCTCATATTTTTCCACGTCTCTTTCGGGCGTTTCCATTGAAGATTCCATCGGATACAACGGGCACTATCTATTTCTCATAATGTATGAGTCCGGGTTTGCTGGATCGGCCTCTATGTCTGCCTGCTCGCACGCAGTGATAGATTCTATGTACTCCATATGAGTCACGCAATGGTACGGATGGATAGCTACCGTTCATTCCGTACCTTCCATTTATTTCAAAAATTTTAGTGAGTTGCTTATCAACTTCTTCGGAGGCGTATTTTGCCAATTCCGCTTGAAAAGGTTTTAATAAATGCACTGAATAGGCAATCGAATTTTCTGGAAGTGAATACCTTATGGAAAATAATATGAGAACTGGTACTACAACAGTCGGTATAACCCTCAAGGATTGCGTCATAATGGCAACAGAACGGAGAGTGACAATGGATCACTTCATCGCCCACAAGAACGGAAAGAAATTGCACCAGATAGACACGTATGCCGCCATGACCATTGCCGGCCTTGTTGGTGACGCACAGGTCCTGGTAAGATACATGTCTGCGGAGCTCGAATTGTTCAGGCTTCAGAAGAGGATAAGCATGCCTATCGAAGCTGCTGCAACTCTTCTTTCAAACATTCTGAATCAATCTAAATTCTATCCGTACATGGTACAGATTCTAGTAGGCGGGTTTGATGAATCCCCGCATATATTCTCCGTTGACGCAGCAGGAGGGTCTGTTGAAGACATATACGCGAGCACAGGATCGGGCTCACCGTTTGTGTACGGAGTGCTTGAGAATGGATATACCAAGAATATGTCTCTTGACGATGGAATCAACCTTGTGATCAAGGGAATCTCGGCTGCAAAGGCAAGGGATTCTGCTTCCGGTGGCATGATAGACATCGGAATAATCAACAAGAAGGACGGTTTTGTGGCCGTACCCGAGGAGGAGATCCTGAAAAGAGTCAAGAATCTCAACCTCACACTCTAATTTTTATTTTTTCTAGTGGAGTTACCTGCAATGTCTTTTAAGGATTATCTTGAGCATTCCCGGTCTATTTTCGACAGACTCTACCCGGACAACAAGATCACTACTGTAGAGTATGAGGGGCCAAATATCATAGTATATACAAAGGATGAAACCCTATTTTCCAAAAGGGATGACCTTGCAAGGCAGATTGCCCAGGAACTCCGTAGACGCATATTGATAAGACCGGACCCGGAAATCATGATGCCTGAGGAAGAGGCGAAGAGCATTATCGAGGGGATAGTCCCTGAAAAAGCGGGACTACACGACATATATTTCGAGGCGGACACCGGTGAGGCCGTCATAGAGGCGGATGAACCCTCCATACTGACAGCAAGGGATTCTGATTACATCACTAGGATAAAATCTGAAACGAAATGGTCTCCAAGGGCAGTGCGCTCTCCGCCAATGCACTCCCGTACCGTGAAGGAAATGAGAGAGATCCTGAGGGAATTCAAGCAGGAAAGGAGGATATTTCTTCATAATCTTGGACTCAAGTTAAATGCCCCGTTGATGGAGGGCGAGAACTGGATCAGGATGACAGCCCTTGGCGGACACCGGGAGGTCGGAAGAAGTGCAACGTTAGTTTCAACAAACAATTCACGAATCCTGGTGGATTGCGGAATGCTTAACACCGCTGATGGCGACAAGCCCTGGGAGGGGGCGCCTTACCTTTATCTACCTGAAGCCCAGCCCTTCAGCTCACTGGATGCAGTAGTCCTTACGCATGCACATCTTGATCACTCTGGGGTGCTTCCGATCCTGTTCAAGTATGGTTACGAAGGGCCGGTATACATGACCGCACCAACCAGGGATCTTGCAGCATTGCTGCAGCAGGATTACATAAAAGTTGCATACTCCGAGGGAAAGAAGTCACCGTATGATTCCAAGCACATCAGGGAAATGGTCAAGCGATCGGTTATACTGAAGTACAACGAAACAACAGACATAACCCGTGATACAAGGTTGACATTCTATAACGCCGGCCATATTCTGGGTTCATCCTCGGTGCATCTTCACATAGGCGAGGGCCTTTACAACATTGTGCTCAGCGGAGACGTCAAGTTCGAGAAATCCTGGCTATTCAATGCGGCCCACAACAGGTTCCCAAGAGTGGAGACATTCATGACTGAATCCACTTATGCGGGAAGGGACGATTATTCCCACACGAGAAGTGATGCTTACAATTCCCTGATTGACATAGTTAACAGGACGTTTGACCGTGGAGGTTCTGTACTTGTTCCTGTTTTTGCGGTTGGAAGAAGCCAGGAAGTTATGCTCTCGCTGGAACAGGCAATTAGGGAGAAACAAATTCCGGAATGCAAGGTGTACTGCGACGGCATGATCATGGAAGCTACCGCAATTCATGCAGCTTATCCTGAATTCCTGAACCGCGATTTAAGGGAAAAGATTATGGTGAAAGGAGAAAATCCGTTCATGAGCCCTGTTTTCAAGAGAGTCGAGTCCTCCAATGAAAGAAAGGACATTTGCGACTCGACAGAGAGTTGCATAGTGCTTGCCACCTCTGGAATGATGAACGGTGGGCCAGTCATGGAATATTTCAGGTCCTGGGTGGATAATCCCAAGCATTCGCTTGTCTTTGTGGGATACCAGGCAGACGGAACGCTTGGAAGGAGAATCCAGAGGGGTTCCCAGGAGCTTACGCTCAGTGATGGTGGGAGAGTGAACAAGTACCCGGTAAGGATTTCAATCGAGACTGCGGAGGGTTTTTCCGGACACTCGGACAAGAAGCAACTGATTGCCTACATAGCAACAATGCAACCAAAACCGCACCGGATTCTCGTAAATCACGGGGACGGGGAGAAAAGTCTTGAATTCTCCAAGCTCCTCAGGTCAAAATTCGGCGTGGAGGCTGTAGCCCTGAAAAACCTGGAGACCATCAGGCTGTACTAGTGGGCTGGAATATTCTCGATTCCCACTAATCAAAGCGGAAACCTGCCATCCGGAAAGATCTTCTTCCAGTCACTCAGGAAGCGTACAAGACCCTCGTCGGTTTTCGGGTGGCTCGGCAATTTCTTCAATACATCGAAGGGTATTGTCACCACGTCCGCCCCCATTATTGCAGACCTCAGGACATGTAAGGGATTCCTGATCGAAGCCACGAGAATCTTGGTTTCAATATCGTAATTTGTGAATATAGTCTTGATCTGTTCGATTATGGACATTCCGTCCTCGCCTATGTCATCAAGCCTTCCAACAAACGGTGATACGTACTCAGCACCGCTCTTTGCAGCAAGAAGAGCCTGTACCGGGTTGAAAATCAGGGTGCAGTTAACAGCGATACCCTTGCTCTTGAGCGTCTTTGTAGCCCTCAACCCTTCAAGAGTCATGGGAATCTTCACAACTGCGTTGTCTCCAAGCCTCGAGATTCTCAAGGCCTGTTCCATCATCCCTTCGTAGTCCGTTGCTACAACTTCTATGCTCACAGGGCCAGGCGTCTCTTTCAGTATCTGCTTCACAATTGTCTCAAAGCCTGTACCCTTTTCCTTTGCGGCAAGTGAAGGATTGGTCGTAACCCCGTCAACGAGACCCCACTGGACACCCTGTCTAATCTCTTCAACGTTAGCTGTATCAAGAAACAGTTTCATACTTGCTTTCCTCCCTGAAGAGCTCTTCAGAAATCCTGGCTATATCTGAAACCCCCATATGAAAGTAATCAAACAGTTCCCATCCCTTACCTGATTTCCCGAAAGTGTCATGCATACCAATCCTGGACACAGGTACAGGATAAGATTCGGAAGTGATCTCTGCAACCCTGCTTCCCAAACCATTGTAGATTGAGTGCTCTTCCGCAGTGACAATCCGTCCAGTCTCTCCTGCTGCCTTCAGTATTGCCTTGCGATCAATGGGCTTTATAGATGGCATGTTGATCACTCTTGCGTCGATTCCTTTAGTTTTCAAGATTTCAGCGGCCTCCAGTGAAAGTGAAACCATACCGCCACAGGCAATTATTGTCATATCTGACCCCTCTCTGAAAACGGTGGATTTCCCAGTCATGAACTCATAATCCGGTTCGTTGAGGACTGGAAATTTCTCCCTGCTCAGCCTGACATAAAACGGGGTATTCGTGTTATCGTGCAGGTATCGTATGACGCTTTTGGTCTCAACTGAATCAGTTGGAACGACAACCGACATATTTGGCAGTCCAGACATTATGCCAATATCCTCCACAATCTGGTGCGTGGCGCCATCCTCGCCAACTGTGATGCCTGCATGCGTGACAACAAATTTCGCGTTTACGTTATTGTAACAGATTGATTGCCTCAGTTGCTCGTAAGCCCTCATCAGAAATACAGCAAAGGTTGAAGCAAAGACTCTTTTTCCGGACAGGGCAAGGCCAGCAGATGTCGCAACCATTGACTGTTCCGATATCCCCATGTTGAAAAAGCGGTCCGGGAACTTCCTGCCAAATAAAGCAGTCTTCGTGGATGATGAAAGATCTGAATCAAGTACAACAAGGTCCCTGTCCGACTCCCCGAGTCTTGCAAGTTCTTCACCGTATGCATCCCTGAGACTTTCACGCTGGATATTCATGCCGCAGCCTCCAGTTCACTGATGGCTTTGTGGAATAGTTCCTCGCTCTCTGGCGCGCTACCATGGTACTTGGGATTATTCTCCATGTAACTCACGCCCTTTCCCTTGATGGTCCTGGCGTAAATCAATGTAGGCTTCCCCGTGTTCTTCTTTGCCTGTTCTATTGCAGATGTGATCTGCGATACATCATGACCGTCGATATCTATCACGTTCCATCCGAAAGACCTGATCCTGTCTTGCAGATTCGGCATTGGCATTATCTGGTCCGTAAATCCATCCAGCTGCACACCGTTCCTGTCGAGTATGACTATCAGGTTATCCAGTTTATACTTGCTCCCAGCCATAAATGATTCCCAGATGCTGCCCTCCTCAATCTCGCCGTCGCCTATGATCACATAGACCCTGTTGCTTCCTGAATCTAGCTTGGATGCAATGGCCATTCCAACGCCAATACCCAGTCCCTGGCCAAGTGAACCTGTGGATGCCTCTACTCCTGGAACACCGTAATGTACATGCCCCTCGAGCTTTGAAGATATCTTCCTGAACCCAGTGAGGAGGTCCGTTGGAAAGAACCCCCTCATTGAGAGTGTCGCGTAAAGTGCTGGAGATGCGTGACCCTTGCTCATCACGAAACGATCCCTGTACTTTTGGTCAATGACCTCTGGATCCACGTTCATCTCCCTGAAATAGAGCACTGCCAGGATGTCTGCAACACTGAGCGAACCGCCTGGGTGTCCGCTGTTTGCAGAGTATACCATCTGGACGCTCTTTATCCTGATGTCGTAAGCAATCCTCCTTATCTCTTCATCTGTATAGTCCTTAAGAACCAAGTCTAAAACACCCCCCGGGCATGAAATTATTTGCGGCGCAGGTCACGGGCACTTTACTTACATTGGCACCTTAATGAAATACTTTTTTTAACAGTGAAAGCAAAAATGACTCATTTGATGATATCCACGGAGTCCCTGTCTTCACTTCTGTCTTCTATGTCTGAGCCGATAGCATATGAAACACCGGCTGCAACGAGGGTTACCTGAATCTTTCCCTGCAGTTCCGGGTCGACTCTTGTTCCCATGAGGATCCTGGTCTTCGACGTGACGATCCGCCTGATCTCTTCCACAGCATCCTTCGGCTCCTCAACTTCCATGTCCTTTCCTCCTGTGACATTAATGATAATTCCAGTAGCTGAAGTCAGATCAGCCTTGAGAAATGGTGACTCCATTGCGGCATGCACAGCGTCCACTGCACGCTGACCTGGTGATCCCTCCCCAGTGCCAATCCCAATCATCATTTCCCTGGAATTCCTCGTAACCTCCTTCAGGTCATTGTAGTCAAGGTTGATCAGGCCAATCCGCTTGATTATCTCCGTGACAGCGCGAATTGCCTGCACCATGATTTCATCTGCAGTCCTGAACCCTTCCTCAAGAGGGAGGTCAGGAGATATCTCAAGTAGTCGATCATTTGGTATCACTATAACCGTATCCGAAGCCTCTTTCAATTTTCTAAGGCCGGAAAGTGCGTTCTTCCTTCTCTCCTTCCCTTCAGAAGTGAATGGAAGCGTGACAATGCCTATGGTGAGCGCCCCGTGTTCCTTCATTATCTTGGCCATGACGGGGGCGGCACCAGTCCCGGTACCACCGCCCAGGCCCGTGGTCACGAAAGCTATTTCCGTTCCCCTTGCATACTCAGCAATCTCGCTCTCAGACTCCAGGGCGGAAGCTTCCCCGACCCTGGGATCAGATCCGGTTCCAAGTCCCCTCGTAAGGTTCTCCCCCAGCAGTATCTTGAAATTGGCCCTCACGTTCAACAGATGTTTTGCGTCAGTGTTGCATGCGATGAGGTCTACGTTGTCCGGTTTCTCCTTGAAGAGCCTGTTGACTGTATTTGAGCCGGCGCCTCCGACCCCAACAACCTTGATCAGGGATTTTCGGCTGTCCACAAAAGACCTCAACTCCTCGTCCGGAGTCCCTTCCCATCCATCTTCCGGATTGACGTCAGGCACTGCTGAAGCACACATTATTTCGCATTAGGCAGACTGCTAATATTAACTCTTTCTTCCGGGGCGTTGAAATCGGGACTCAGGTGAGGCTGTTTCCAGACAGTAAAGAGTCCGTAGATTGTTGCCAAAAACATAACGGAAAGAGCAATCAGGCCAAAGAAAAATGTTTTTATTCGTTCCCTGGTCATTGTTTCCAGTACCGCGGATGCAAAGACCAGGGGACCGACTACTGTAAAGCAGAAGGAGATGAACCTTATGAGCGCAAAGGCGGAAGCAGTTGCAGCGGAAATCATTGCATGCCCGTGTGGGATAATCGCGTCTGTCAAAAGATACGGGAATTGCGTCAAGAAATCGGAAAACTGTTCGGCGAATAATCTGTAAATTATATGATAAGATCTTGCAAGGGTTATGCCAAAAATGAGGACGGGGATTACATACATATAAAACAGGTTTATCTTGTAAAAAGTTCCACCTTCCCTCGTGGTTCCATTCCTTATCTCCTTGAAAAACGACATCCAGCCCGATCTAGCCCACCTAACCTGCTGCTTCAGGTATTCCTTCATATTCCCGGGAGCGACGGTTTCGACCTTGACCGAGAAGTTCCTGATCGCCCTGTACCTGTTTCTAATCACAAAACCAGTGAGTTTCCTGTCATCTCCCGCATGAAAAACTGGCCTGCCAAGAAACCTGCCGCGAAGGAACTCATCGCTGAGGACAAACCGCCTCACAAGTTCTGTCCTGTACATTGAGCAGCATCCATCAAGAAGCATCACGCTTCCCTTGTGATTCATGCTTCGGAGAATTACCTCTCTTACTCTCTCCACAAATTCTGCACCGTATGAAATGCCTCCACCGTCTCCCTTGAGCTTGATTACGGCTCCAACCCCTCCAACGTCGGGCGCAAATGTGTCCACGAGTTTCTGGATTCCCCCTGGAGGCAGCGTCGAATCACTGTCAAGAAAAAGGGTGAATTCAGTTTTCACATTCCTGATTCCAGTTGCCATTGCGCCATTCTTCCCCGGCATTACATCACCCTCCATGAAGGTACCTCCAAACTCCTCAGTAATTTCTTTGTAAGGGGAGACGCATCGGTCGCCGACAACAATGAACCGTGCATTGTTCGCCTTAACAGAACTGATAGACTCCCTGAAGACCCCCGGTTCCTGGTTATAAACCGGAATGACAACCGTTACATCATCGACTGAATGACCGTATGAGGTCGTATCATCCCTATGAAGATGTGAATATATGGAACTCACTGTATAGAAAAGGAATGAAATGGCCGAAATTATAAGGAGTGCAAGCTCCATGTAAAAATAAAGCATGCGGTATGAAATCCAACTGCCTCTAAAACATTTTGGCACATAATTAACAACGTATGGGGATATTGTCATGTCTTGACTCAAAATAGAAACAGGAAGGTTCAGGTCGTTGTATTTCGCAATATGAGGAATATCGAAGTCCTTTGCCTCAGGACGACACCTGAGCGTGGTTCCTTCTGGCAGAACGTCACCGGGGCAGTGGAGGAGGGGGAAAACTACATCGCTGCTGCGAAGCGAGAACTCCTGGAGGAAACCGGAATCACCGGCAACGAGATACTCGCTTTCCACCCACTGTATGATTTCACTTTCACGGACAGGAAAGGCCAGCTTGTCAGGGAGCATGTTTTCGGTGCCATAGTGGAACCTGGAACTCCCGTAAACATCGATGGGAATGTGTACCGAGAGCATGATGAATTTCGATGGGAGACAGTTGAGCAGGCCAAGAAGATCATGAGGTATCCAGGGCATGCGGATTCGATAGAGAGGCTCTGCAGGTTTATTTCGTCCGGCTGACCAGGGACTCGTTGCCACTCCTCTTTACAATACGGTACCTGATGCCGAGCCTCCTGGCTGCCTCGCCGTCAATGTCATCCCTGTCTCCCAAAACAACAGAACGTGTAAGATCTATGTCCAGCTCTCTGGCTGCCTGCTCGAAGAGCCCGGTGGAGGGTTTTCTGCAATTGCACCCCTGTTCAGGCAAATGAGGGCAGAAATAAACTGCGCTTATCTCCACACCATTCTTCTTCATGAAGGAGATTATTTCATCATTGAACGATTCCATTTCAGATCTTCCAAAATAGCCCCTGCCTATGCCCGATTGGTTGGTCACCATAACTATCAGGAATCCCTCCGCAGAGTACTGCTTCAGAATGTCTACAGAATCCGCGTAGATTCGAAGGTCCTCCACCTTATGGCAGTACGGGCAATCTACGTTGATTGTTCCGTCCCTGTCAACGAAAAGAGCTTTCCTTCCTGCCACACATTGGGCAGTGTGACCGGGTTAAAACGTCTTTTCCCAAACTGTCTCCATTGATTTCTGCCTGTGACATCCTTCCACGACTGAAGCCATGAGCTCCTTGCTTCTCCGATCAGGGATGCCCTTTCCGGCGGCGCCCTGATCTCCACAGGCTTAAGCAGCATCTGAATCAGAAAAAATGGCAAGAAGCGTTCGAACATCCTCAACTATATCCATGATACGCGAATACTCATTTGGAGAATGCAGTACATCCTTATCCCCGCTCATCCATGCCGCTGCATCGTAATTTTCTATCCTGAGGACTGAGGCTGGAGTGCCTGAGTCAATCCCTATTGCCCTTGGACTGAAACCCCTAGTCCTGAGTATGGCACTTGAAAGTGCCTTCAATACGCCAGAACCCCCACCGAGAGGCATCGATGATACCTTCTTGCCAAGAACAGTGGTCCTGATTGACACGCTGTGTGTATTCTCGAATTCCCGGCACTCGTTATGAATCAGGTCAAGCACCAGGTCCGGATCGTACAGTGGGTTGAGCTTAATATCGCTGTACTGGATTTCAGATCTCGGTACCGAAGAAATAGAATCCACATTTTGTTCATGAAGGGTAAGGTCAAACCTGGACGCCGGATGCTCAAAGAGGTCGTTCCTGTTGCTGAAAGCCTCTCTGAATCTTGTATCCAGGCCATGGAAGAACTCCGCCGATGCATTCAGAGCATTGACTTCTTCTTGCGAAGTTGAGTTGATTTCGAATCTAATCCAGATCCTGCTTTTTTCTCCCACAACAACATGGGAACCATTTTCACTGGCGTGATCAAGGATTATGAATCTGTCTTCCCTTTCAAAGATCCTGTTCTCGATAACGGCCTTTATTCCGGCCTGGTCCGTGGATTCTCCGTCAGATACAAAGATTACGCCTATTGTTGCCTTCTTACTAGAGCCAATGAGAATTTTAAGGACGATGAGCGATTCCAGGATTCCCTGCACGTCGTCCAGTGCCCCACGGCCGTATATCCTGTCGTCCCTGATGTCTGCCTTGAATGGATCATTGTTCCATTTATTCTGCTTTCGTTTAGTTTTTTCCTGTTAATGGTGGCAATGGAAGGCTTGAGCCTCTGATTATATTTCTTAGCCTTTCCGGGTTGCTCTTAAGTTTATTCATGGTGGATATGACAGCATTCTT
>JAJYUI010000016.1 GCA_021792595.1 Thermoplasmata archaeon
TTCAGAGAGTATCTCCCCGCGTTTCGAGTAGAATTCACGAAGGTACTCCAGCGATTTGTAGTTGTGAATTGCGTAAACATAGTCTCCAGATGCAACAGCGATCCTCATGAAAATCCTGTCTGCATGCCTGCTCTGGGAACCCCATGGTGGGTTCATTATCACAGTGTCCCAATGTCCAGTTACCTCTGAAACGTCCATATTAAGGACTTGAACCGGCAGTCCTTCTACATTCCTCTTGAGTACCTTAACAGATTCTTCATCAATTTCCACTGCAGTTACCTTCAATGCCCCAAGAAGTGCTGCCCCAACAGAGAGAATCCCGTTGCCTGCTCCAAGGTCCAGCACTGTCCTTCCTGAGATATTTTGGGAGTTATATGCTGAGAATAACAAGTTTGCAGCCGCTGACACATCAGTAACGTACTGCTCTAGACGCAAGTTTCCATGCGATATAGTTTCAAGGTTCCCTAACCTTTCCTCGAGAACCCTAATCGCTTTCAATTTATACTTCTACAGTTCCTGTTGCCATCTTGATAATTTCCTGGGCAAGCTCCCTAGACTTCAAGGGCGTCTCACCTCTGGAAATCATCAGGTGCTCGATTCTCTTAATCGCCCTGTGCTTCTTCCAGGTACCGCTCTCATGGGCTGCAAGAACAACGTAGGCAGCTATTTCCCTGTCAACGTTTATTCCAAAACGTTCCCTTAGCTTAATTTGCCACACAGGAATCAGAACGTGAGGGAGTTCGCGAAGAACGCTTGCCCTTCTTGTATCATGGATTATCCTGTCAATGCTTCTTGCTCTCTTCTGTGGCACGGCATTCTATTGGAAGGTTTCTCTTAAAGGTTTTCATTCTGTAAAACAGGTTGCATGCTAAGAGGCCACCAACCATCCTTAATCATGTCATATCGCCAAAGGTGAATGTTTGAAGAATGGGTTTTCTAGGCTGCACCTATAATAATGACTAAATTTCCTGTGTCCTGAAAATCAGGACAACAGGGTAAGCAGGATTGCCTTTTCGGTATGCATCCTGTTCTCCGCCTGGTCAAAGACAACGCTCCGCGGGCCGTCCATGACCTGTGCGGTCACCTCGAGTCCTCTGTGTGCAGGCAGGCAGTGAAGAAAGAGTGCCATATCGCCTGCAGCATCCATTAGATCCTGGTTTACCTGGAAAGGCTTGAAGATCTTTTCCTTCTTTTCCTTCTCGGACTCTTCTCCCATGGAAACCCAGACATCAGTGTACACGGCATCTGCGCCCGGAACTGCAGCTTTCGGATCATTCAGCACTTCGATCTTGCAGCCAGTTTCCCTGGCGATCTTTATGCCCTCTTCGACGATCTTTCTGTCAGGCTCGAATCCTTTTGGGCATGCTACTGAAACATCGACTCCAAGGATTGCTCCGCCAAGAATCAGAGAATTTGCCATGTTGTTACCGTCCCCAACATAAGCCAGTTTCCTGCCGGAGAGGTTCCTGCGCTTCTCTAGGAGTGTCATATAGTCTGCCACAATCTGAACAGGATGTTCCTTGTCATCCAGGCCGTTGATTACAGGGATGTCAGAATTGCCTGCCAGCTCTACAACATTTGCATGGCTAAATGCCCTGTAAACAATTGCGTCCACAAATCTCGAAAGAACCCGGGCTGTGTCTGAGATGGTTTCTCCTCTCCCAATCTGCATATCATGGGGGTTGAGGTAGATCGCATGACCTCCGAGCTGGTCAATAGCAGTCTCAAACGACACCCTGGTCCTTGTGCTCGGTTTTTCGAATATCATTCCAAGCACCTTGTTCATGGCGGAATCGTAGCTCTGATACCTGTTTTTCTTCAGCCTTATTGAGAGGTCTATGATCTCGTCGAGGTCATCCCTCATATCAAGCACAGAAATTATGTCTCTCTTCATGGCAATCACTTGATCAGGCTGGGAATATCAACAGGGTACTCTGCCACTTCAACGCCAGCATGGTTGAAAGCCTTTATCTTGGATTCTGCCGTACCCATCCCTTTCTCCACAATGGCTCCTGCGTGCCCCATTCTCTTTCCAGGTGGAGCGCTCCTGCCCGTAATGTAAGCAACCACCTTCTTTGAGACGTGGGATTTGATATACTCTGCAGCCCTTTCTTCGTTCGTTCCGCCGATTTCTCCCACAAGTACTATCTTGTTGGTGGCTTCATCATTCTCGAACATCTTGAGTACATCTATGAAAGTAAGTCCTACCACAGGGTCTCCACCAAGACCTATCACGGTGCTCTGTCCAAAACCATTCCGTGTGAGGGCCCCAACAATCTCGTATGTCAGGGTTCCGCTCCTTGAGGCCACTGCAATGTCTCCCTTCTTGAAGATGTGGTTCGGCATTATCCCTATTTTGCAGTCCATTGCCGCAGTCACACCCGGTCCGTTCGGGCCGATAAGTGTAACTCCCTTCCTCCTGCAGTGGTATAGTATTTCCATCGTGTCGTGGAAGGGCACATGTTCCGTGAGAATGTAAATAAGTGGAATTTCTGCGTCCAGAGCCTCAAAGGCCGCATCCTTGACGAAAGGAGCTGCAACCGCAATCATCGTGGCGTCCGGGTTCAGGTGTCTAGTCTCTCTCACAGTATTGAAGACAGGTATTCCGTTGACCTCAGTTCCACCCTTTCCAGGAGAGGTGCCTGCAACGACCTTCGTCCCAAACTTGAGCATCTCTCCAGAGTGGAATTTGCCCTGATGTCCTGTAATTCCCTGTACAATGACCCTTGTTTCCTTGTCAACTAAAACTGACATCTCATGCACCTCCTGCTGCCTTGACCACGGCCTCTATTGCAGGCATCATCTCAGAGTATGCCTGAATACCATTATTCTTCAGGATCTCCCTTCCTTCCTCTTCTCTGACGCCGCTCAGCCTTACAACTATTGGTCTGCTTATGTTGAATTTAGCCTTTGCCGCAGTGATCCCGGAAGCGACTGTATCACACTTCGTCACTCCGCCGAAAATATTGACGAGTATTGCTTTTGGATTGGCCTTGAGAACAAGTTCGAAAGCATTGACAACTATATCAATTGAGTCAGTGCCCCCAAGGTCAAGAAAATTCCTCGGGTTCCCTTTATGGAGAGTCAGTGCGTCAAGCGTCGCCATTGTAAGGCCTGCACCATTTGCAATGACCCCTATGAGGCCATCCATTTCAACGAATGAGTAGCCCTTCCCCTGGGCCTCCAGTTCAAGCGGAGTCTTCTCAGGATCTGTTACGTTGTACTTCTGATGCCTGTAAAGGGAATCAGAATCTATGACCACTTTCGCATCTGCGGCGAGAACCTTTCCTTCTGCCGTAAGTACAAGCGGATTGATCTCCGCAAGTTCGCAGTCCTCTTCCTTGAAAACCTTGTAAAGTTTCGAAAGCAGGCTTCTGAACTGTGATGCAACCTCTCCCTGGAGCCCGAGAAAACTCACTATCTCCCTGCCTATGTAGTCGGAATATCCTGTGAGCGGGTCAATGATCCTCGTGTAAATTTCCTTTGGATCCACAGATTCAATCTCAACTCCTCCAGAGGCAGATGCCATTATCAGCGGTTTCCTTTCGGTTCTGTTGAGAGAGATGCTGACATAGTATTCTTTCGCTATGTTGATCTTCTCTTCGATCAATAGTGTGCTTACAGTGTATCCCCTGATCTTTGTACCAAGAAGCCCGGTTACCGCCTCCTTAAGCTGCGCCTCGTCTGATGCAAACTTGATGCCGCCAGACTTGCCTCTACCTCCGATCAGTACCTGCGACTTCACGACCACGGAGCCCGACAGGGGCTTAAGGTCAGCAACGTCGTGTATCACGTAGCCAGACGGTACAGGAATCCCAAAACTCGAAAATATTTCCTTGCCCATGTATTCGTAGAGATTCAACAATTCACCGCGCCAAGATAGTTGCAAAACTTATAAACCTCTGCCAGGCGTTATTTCAGGGACCATACTTTGAATCATCGGAGCAAAGCGGATTTACAGTGTCGTAGATAGCGAGAAGCATGGAATATGCTATGGCAGCATACCTTGGGAAAACGAATAATATCTAAAAGAATTTATAAAGTATAAAAAAGAGGGATCAGTATGGGGGCATTCCGCCCATACCGCCAGGCATACCGCCCGAACCCTCAGAGGCACTTGACTTCCTTGAAGCGATTATGTCATCGATCCTCAAGATCATCGTTGCAACTTCAACTGCTGCCTCATAGGCGTGCTTCTTGACCCTCAGGGGATCAAATACTCCCATGGAGTTCATGTCGCCTACCTTCTCCTCATACACATTGATCCCGTATGAGGTATGCCCAGTGTCATGTTCACTCTTGAGTTTCAACAGTGTGTTGATCGGGTCCATTCCCGCATTCTCGGCAAGAGTTCTCGGAATGACTTCGAGTGCCTTTGAAAATGCCTCAATAGCCATTTGTTCCCTTCCTCCAACTGTATTCGCGAAACCCTTGAGTTTCATTGAAATCTCGGATTCTATTGCACCCCCTCCTGGAAGGTACTTCGCATCCTCCTTGGTGATTGCCACAACTCTAATGGCATCAGACAGGCTTCTCTCAATTTCAGCAATCACGTGTTCAGTGGCACCCCTGATGAGGATACTCACCGCCTTGGGATTTGCACAGCCAGTTATGAAGGTCATCCTGTCGTCTCCGATCTTCTTCTCCTCAACCTTCTCTGCTTTTCCAAGGGAATCAGCCTTTAGGTCATCGAGGTTTGTGACAACCTTGGCGCCAGTAGCTTTTTGGAGTTTTTCCATGTCACTCTTCTTGACACGTCTTACCGCGTAAATTCCCTCCTTGGCAAGATAGTGCTGCGCTATATCGTCAATGCCCTTCTGGCAAAAAACAGCAGAAGCACCACTGTTCTTGATCTTGGCTACCATCTTCTTGAAGGTTTCAGACTCCTGGCCGAGGAAATCCTGGATCTTTGTGGGGTCGGTGATCTGAACTTTGGCCTCGATTTCCGTTTTCTTGATTTCCAGTGCTGAGTCTATGAGGGCAATCTTTGCATCCTTGACGCTCGAAGGCATCTTTGCGTGGACCTTCTCCTTATCTATAACAAGTCCGCTGATAAACAGGGTGTCAGTGACGCTACCGCCATTCTTCTTGTCCACTTTTATGTCAGAGTGATCCACGTGGGTCTTTCCATCTCTTTCAGTCGCCACAGCATTAACGGCTTTTACCACAAGGTCCGCAAGGAACTCGTAGGACAATCCGGTATTCTTTCCGGAAAGAGCTGTTATTGCAATGTTTCTGAGTGTCTTGTCGTCCTTGGCCTTGATAGAGGAGGACTCAAGAAGCTTTTTAGCCTCGTTCATTGCCATTCTGTATCCATTGGCAATTACGGTTGAATGCACTCCCTGTTCAAGCAGCGTCTCCGCCTGCTTGAGAAATTCCCCGGCAAGAACAACAGCAGTTGTTGTTCCATCCCCCACGGACGTGTCCTGGGACTTCGCGACCTCCACAATCATCTTTGCAGCCGGATGATCCACATCCATTTCCTTGAGGATAGTCGCACCATCATTGGAGATCACTATGTCTCCTATGGAGTCCACCATCATCTTATCCATACCTTTTGGCCCTAGCGTGGTCCTGACAGCATCCGCAATTGCTTTAGCTGCCTCTATGTTCCCCCGCTGAGCATCCTTGCCCTGCTCTCTCCTGGTTCCTTCCTTCAGAATTAGAATTGGCATCTGTCCAGACATCATTTATTGATACACCTCTGGTTGGGCAGTGAATATGTCCTTCAATATAAACATTTTCCACATCGCCCTGCAGTATAGTACACGAAAGAATGCTTTAAAAGCCATTCCTCCAGTCATGTGGCCTAGCTTGCCTTCATGTCTCAATTTTGGTGGTCGCACCCTGCCCAGGGAGTGAGAGAATATGGACTTCCATAATTCCCTTGAGGATTGATTTTTCCACAGAGTATGTCACTGTCAGGGACACGGAACCTGAGGGTTCTACAATCGCAGGCAGTGTAGGAACGACCCTAACAACATCTATTCCGGGTGTACTGACATTCAGGCTCTTGATTCCCGCAGAATTCGTGGAACTTTGATTCCTGAGTTCTACGGACTCCTTGAATTCCACCTTATCGCCAACTGCGGACAATTTCCTCCTCTCAGAACTTACAAAACCCACCCTTGTTGAACCATTTGAAAGACTATTCTTAGTTATGAGTGATCTCAAGGGTTTGAACATGATGTCCGGGACAAAGTCCAGTTCCGGCTTCGCTCCGTCTTCCGACGTAAGCTCGTACCTGATTGCGCTGATCTTGCTCAGGAAGACGTCTCGTGAAATCTTCACCAATAGAACAAGGGTGATCAGGACCATCAGGCCTGCATAGTAATAGAATGAGTTCGTAAACGTTGTTGTGCTCCCCACGAGGTAAACAAACAGGAGAAACGACAGAACATCGATCACGGAAGCCACAGAAAGGACGAATGCCGAATCCGTACCAAGTATGGTGTGAAGCACCTTTACGTTCCGCTTGGATATGAAAGGTGTGAGATAACTCCCGCTCCTGATGTTCCTTATGTCCTTGGAGCCGTAGTAAATGTGTATAAATGCGAGGACGGTAGAAGTCACAGTCGATCCGAGAAATACAAGGATGAGGAAATAATAGTACAGGTCGGTGTTCATCTTCGTTACCAAAATGTTACGATACTAAAACGTTTTTCTTTCAAATGCCCAAATAATTCTTTATAGCCTGATATACTTTCAACCATATGCCTATTTATGAGGTAGGGGAACACGAACTATTGAAGGAAGATACCTCGATGATACTGGTTGACGAGGAAATCTCCAGCGGGACCCTCTATCTGTCGGATAAGAGGGTCATATACGAGAAGAAAGGAAAGAGAGGCTTTCTCAAGGCGACTTCGGCAAAGACCCTGCTGGACGTGCATCTTTATGATATTACCAACATAGCAACAGCGGTACCGAAGTTGCGGGTTATGACGCGAAGAACTATCACAATAGAGTATGAGAAGGATGGAAAGCGTGAAAGCGCCAGATTTGAAGTGAACAAGCCCAAGGAGTGGGAAACCACTCTCAGGAGATGGATTGAGGACTCCAAGCGACTTCACTCAGATGAGTTAAAGAGGGTCGAGGAGGAAAAGCACCGCCGGGATGTAGAAATGGCAAGGGCAAAGGCTGGCACAACCAACGTTGGCATGGTTCAGGTTGACATGGGAAAGCGCGGCGGAAATTTCTCAGGAATAGTCGATGGAGAGGAAATCATCAATAACGAAACCGTTTCGGGGGCCATTGAACCTGTAAGGAGTTCTGTGCCTATGACAGAACCTGCGAGATGCAAGAAATGCGGCGAACATCTCGATTCAGATGCCGTTTTTTGCCCATCCTGTGGAAACAGGGTGTAGATTTTGCGAAGTTCTGTTGTAGTATCCATCGGCAACGAACTTCTCAACGGTTTCACCTTAAACAGCAACCTCAGGGAAATTTCAAGGATTCTTACCATTGCAGGCTATCAAGTTGCGAGAGGTATCGTGGTGAGGGATGATCCTCAAGAAATTGGCTGGGCCATGGATGTTTCGGTAGATTATGATCTTGTCATAACCACTGGCGGACTTGGACCTACATTTGATGACATCACCATATCTTCCATTGCAGAGCATTTCGGCCTGAAGTTGGTCAGGAACGGGGAGGCACTGAAGTTGATTGAGAACTGGTACAGGAAAATTGGTGTCGTGCTCACCGAGGAAAGATTGAAGATGGCCATGATGCCGGAAGGGGCAAGGGTCATTAGGAATTCAAGGGGAGCTGCCCCTGCCATGATGCTTTCCTGGAACAAGTGCACCATAATCTCCGTCCCCGGGGTCCCGGTTGAAGCCATATCAATAATGGAAGATTTGCTTGAAGACCTTAGAGTGCCCGGTTCCCACAATGGTGAAAGAGTATACCGGGTTGAGGGGGCAATGGAAAGCAGGATAGCACCATCGTTGAAAACGGCCATGGAGCGCATATCGGGAAGGGTTTACATCAAGAGCCATCCCGAAGGTAGTGAGAGCGGAGTGCCCGGTATTGTGCTTCAGGTCACATCCAGTGGCGACAGTAAAGATGAAGTAGAAGGACTCCTCGACATGACGGAAAAGGTACTGGAGGAACTGCTCTCTCCCTTGAAACTGTCACATCATTCAGGCAGAGACATTAAGTCTTAGCAGGGAAGCGACTTCCTGTGCACCATCACCCAGCAGTCTGATTCTTTCATTCAGGATCTTCTCGTTTTCTTCAAGTTTCTTGAGCATTCTTCCGCTTTCAATATCTTCCTGTGGGATGCGGAACCTGACATAACCAAGTTTTATAAGCGTTTTTATTACATGAATGGAGTTGAATGTCGATAGAATGTCGTCACCGTCCACCTGCAACGTCTTGAGTCCTGCACGACTTGATTCCAGGGTTAACAGAGATTTCCTGATTGTATCGGATATCTCCTCCAGTTGCTTGATGTCAATGTTATTCTGCAATGCGGGTTGCCCGGTTATGCTCACGGTCTGGGACGAATCCTTGTAATCAACATCAAGAGTCATGGACTCGCCATATGAGGTCAGTGTAAACCTGACTTCAGATTCCTTCTCTGTATCCCTGAAGGTAGCCACAAGATTCCCGTCTGCCAGAACCGCTTCGGCGAGATCATATCTATCCAGTTTCTCATAGTCGATCACGGGTTCCTTGCTTATCCAGCTTACAGCGTGTTTAACGGGAAGCTTAATGCCTTTCCCGAGTGATGAGAAGTGGAGGATGCTGCTGAACAGGTCACTGCCGGATGTGGTGAGTTGGAATCCATATTTGAGAGACAGTTCCTCCTTTGACTTTTTCACCTGCTTGTTTAGCAGACCTTTCCTGGACCCTTCAAATTCATAGCTCGATGATACAGAATAGGAAGAGCTTCCAATGTAAGCTCCGTTGTCCCAGATCACCTTGACCGATGATCTGTCTGGTTGAAGACCGGGATTCTGCAGGAACAGTTCGAGTGCCTTCAGTGCATTATTCCTATCCATAACATTCTGGCTCTCGATCTCGGAGAGTTCCCTTCCATTGATTTCAGAAATCTTCTCCTTCAGTTGGCCTATTGCCGTGACAGAGAATTTCTGAATCGCCTCGAAAGAGTCCTTTGCAGGATATGGCTCGAGTTCAGCAGTGAATTTATCATTGAGGGAGGAAAGGGAGTTCAGATAATCTTCAAGCTTGGCAAGTTTCTTCTTTAAATCAGACTTTATATCATCCGTGAGTTTTTTTCTTTCACGGAATGACTGCACGGCGACGGCTGAATTCACGGGGTTTCCCAGCACTGATTTAAGGAAGACGCTGAACTGCCCATAGTCTGCACCTTCTAGAGACAACCTGTACAATAGATATTATTTCCATAAAATGATTTCTGGAGCATAGCGCAATGTTAACACCGTTAGTGGGAAATCCCACGCCATTTATGGGTGTGATGAAAGCGAACCAGAAAAGAGTAAATGTGAGCAAAGCATCTAACATTATTCAGTGTCTAAAGGATACACTGACTCTGAAACCTCTGCTCACTTCATGACATGAATGGCGCTCGATGTGCCACCTACAGAATCCTGTATTTATTTCGCTCCATTTTTTTCATTGAACAGTTTCCCGTAGCCGATCTTTTTCAGTATTTCTGTGGAAGCAGGCATCAGGTTGAGATGCCATATCCGGCGCTCTTTCCCGAGCGTTATCTCCATCCTCTCCACCCTCCTGTTCCTGTATTCGGAGCGATAGACCCTGTTCCACCTCTTATGCCTCTTTATTGCCGATGTAGGTGATATGACACCTACACAGAAAGCAACTTATCTCTCCGCTAAAGGCTCAAAATATCCGGTTTGCAGTCAAATACGGAATTGTTAGTGGCTGAAGGAATCTCTATTCATGTCATGAATTCAATGCATGAAGGGGAGATGAGGGAAAAGAATCTCCGTCCCTTCAGGTTCCACTAGATTTTCACCCTGAGGGCGGTAGTTCCTGCGTAGAGTATTTCAAAGAGGACATCGCCAATAAGAATCAGGGACGAGATAAAGAGCATCACCTCAATCCAGAACCCATTGCTGAATATTGCCACAGCGATCACCACGTACCATGAATTTCCAGCATGGTAATCCCCATAGGTGAAGAGTGGAATGAGAGCAGCCTCCATCAGCATGAAGACTGCAAGGAATATTCTCGATCCGATGTTTCCGAGCTCAAAGATGTCGTAAATAAGGTACGTGGCGAGGAGTGCTATCACCCCAAAAAGGACAACGGTTGGTTCCACAAAAAAAATCGCCGCAGAACTGACCATGCAGGCGATACCGACAGCAATGGCCAGTACCTGGTATCTTCCATACTCAGATACCTTTTTCCTGTGTATCCATATTGATGAAAAACTTATCACTGAAAGGCTGATGAGTATCATGAAATCTGTAATGCTGATCAGCAGCGACTTCCTCACAATTATGAGTATGAAGAGGAAGAGCAGGGTGAACAACCATGAGAGGGAGGAGAATATCTTCGGAAAGAAACCGTCCTCGGCCAAGGACCCCAGATGCCTTGAAGCGGAAAGGAAAGCCGGAACAAAAGTTGTTACCGACGCAATGAGAAAAACGAGCGAGATGATCAGTTCCCACGAATTGCCACCAAACCTCTGCATGAGATACAGGGCAGGTATGACGGCAGAATCCACCTGCGCGGAGGAGACTGGAAGCATTAGGACGACAAGGGCAAAAGCAATATTTACTGCTGAAGAAAGCAGTACGGTGAGAAGTATGGAGAAGGGGAGGAATCTTTCCCTCGGAACCACGCCCCCCATGCCAAGGAAGCGGCCGAAGGGTATCGTGGAAGATTTCTTTGCCTCCCTGTTAAGCGTCAGTATCTCCTGAAAACCGAAGAAGATGATGTAAAGATATCCTGTATTGATTATAACTGCGGGAAGAAACCCGTAACCGGTGTTGTGCGCCGGAATATTGGAAAGGGATGCACTGAAACCCAGCGTGAATGTCCCTGCGATCAGTGAAAGATACATGACGACCACCATCACAACCTGAACACGCCCGATCATTCTGAGAAAGCCCCCGCGGGGAAACGCGTTGACGATAAACCATGCAACCAGCATGGCAAGAATCAGGTACTGGACTCCCGTGATAACCTGGGAACCCAGCCCATACACAGACAGTACTCCGGGAAGCATCTCAAAATCAAAGAGACCGAACAGGATCGCTGAGTAAGCTGCAAGGGCAGTGTTGGCCACCCAGCCGGAAAAACGCGTTATGAAATACCGCACGCTCCTCGTGCCGGTGGAATGCCTCACAAAATTCGACCCTCCGACTATGTCCAGATTATTCTTTGCTGAAAACCTGTATTCTTCAGAAAATACAACGGCCAGACCCAAAGAAAGAAACGTAGCAAGGACCAGGGAAATGATCGATACCATGGCATACTGTTTCACGTTTTCCGGTATAAGCACAAAGAGTGGCGATCCAAGCGTCGATCCGACTCCTACTGCCAGCATGGTCACGAAACCGTATGTCGGATTGTCCTTCCCCCTTACCCTTACCCTGAAGAACCTGACCCTCAGCGAATCCGGCAGCGAGGACACGGTGATAAGGCCCGTAAGAATAAGGGTAGCGGTGGAAATGGCAAGCAGTGCATTCCCAGCATGGGCGAAGAACCAGAAACCGTACCGTGATGCCATGACCGCCGAGGACAACAGCGACAGGAAAAGCATGATCATTCCACCAATCATTATGGCCAGTTTCCATGTTATGCCTATGGCTGTTCTCCTCTCCTTTATCACGCGGAGTCTGTCACTATCCAGTATCCTCAGAATCCAGTTCCTGATTGAATCCCCGATATTCCGGAGCCTGTCATCGATGGGAACGCTCCTGCCTGTTGAATCCGGTTCAATATCCATTCTATCGCAACCTAGTCCTTATTCCAGCCTCATTGAGCGATCTGGCTGCCTCACGTATTGAATAGAACGCGGAGAGAAGGAGGATAATGGAGAGGAAAAAATCAACCATGGATGAAATGACTGAAGACCCGGAATACGAAAGGGCAGTTCCGGTCGCGGAAAGGAATGACTGCAGACCGCCGGATCCCCCTGTAAGGACCGGGGGGATGGCAAGAAGTGCCCCCATGAGTATGAGGAATGAGGCAATAATAATCTCCCCGATCGCCATCAGCACCATAGATCCAACCTTGTGGGACCGCTTCACTGAAACCAGGGAGGCGAAATTCCTCAGGTCATCGTCAAGAGATTCAGATATCTTCTTTCTTATCATGTTGCTGGAGCCTGCGGTTCCAGGGGCCAGAAGCATGAGTCCCTTGATAGACAGTATGACCTGGTCCAGCACATTATCAAAAGAGTCATTTTTCCCGGAATCCAATTTAATCATACTGAAGTATCCCCGTGGCTTAAAAAACTTGTACTTGTACAGCTCAGCCAAATCCGCACGGTTCTCTTCTCAGAATTTTACCCATCTCAATATACATGCTCAAGCCTTTCAGCCTCCATGTTGAAAGCAGTGGCGCAATATACTGATGGTTCTTTGATCCAGATTCCGATCTGAAGGTGCCGGTGATCTTCCTTATTACCACAAGTTCCCTGATAGCCTTTTCAGCAAGATTTTGGTTGATACCATGCCTGGATAGAGCAGTCAAGTGAACCATGATCCGAGACCGTTCCTGGTGTACTCAACCGGTTTGTGAAGTTCCTCATATGGATCATAACGCTTCACAGTCCTCTCCATCCCCGTGTCGAATTTTCCCTTCATGGATTTGCGTTCGTCCATGTTTTCCGATTTCGGGGATTCCTTCAGTTCTTTGGGCATGTTGTGGATCTCATCCGAAAGTTCTCTGCCATGATCAGTGTTTGTGAATGCATCCATCTCCCTTATGAGATGAGACCAGCGTCTCTGCATTGTCCTGAGATAGGAATACGCACCCCATCCATCCACTATGACAGGAGAATCGAAGTCCTTTCCTAGTGTCTCATTCACCACGTCCCTTCCCCTTGAGTCTATTATGACGACAGGAACGTCGTTTTCAGTCATCAATCCAGGACGGTGGAATACCGGGTTAAGCAGTTCAACAATCGGGGGCTAATCTCTCTGCTGAACAGGCCAAGGACGGGCAGGCCTTCGAGAATATCAGATGAAATCATGGAAAAGATAGATCAGGAGCTCCGGCAAAACCCTCATGATTTTGGCTACAACCAGAACATGAGGAATGGGATCCTCCTGAGGCAGCATCTATCTGATCATTACGGCATTGATATGGGAGTGAGCCAGTGCCAGAACATCTTTCTTATCTTGGGGTTCAGGATCAGGAGGCCACGGCCAACGATCGCGAAGGGTGACATGTAACAGAAGGGCGATTGTAAAAAAACTCCTTGATCTGATATCTTCTGGTTCTAGGATCATGTATCTGGATGAACGCCATTTCTATTAGCATGGCACAAGGTGCAGGATGCATGATAAGCGCGGTATCCATCTATTTCACTGAATCATCTGTCGCACTCTTTGGAGTCCTTCCCAAACTTGGCACCTACCTCTTTTACGATATATTCATACGGGCAACTTCTGGAAAAAGATTTTCCTTGCCTCTTTCATGCTCACATAGGTATCCTTCATCCCATTGGTGACGGTTGAGAACTTCTCCCTGGGAAGTGCACGGCACCAGAGTTTCTCCGTTGCTGTTTCTGGCAGCGGATTCTGGAAACAGATCATGCTGTTTGTTTCAGCCCTGACACTGATACTTGATGCAGTACTTGAGGTGATATTTGCAAAATCAACCACGCTCAGAGTAAGACTCCGGCGAAATGGCGTGAAACATGAACTATAGCCATTCCCAGACACTTTCCCTGAGATCAGAAAAGTAGTCAAGCGAAATTGGGATGTCCTTTGTAAAGTCTGTCATGCTCATCATAATGTCGAGGTATTCATCTGCCAGGCTTGTGGGAACGAATGTGGTGTCAATCAGGCAGTTGCCTTCAATGGACAGAAAGAATGCGATCCTTGGGATCCTGTGATCATTGGCCCTCTTTCTTGCCTCAATAAGTATCTTATTGTCCACATAAGTCTCAAAGACAAAAGGTGTTATTTCCCTTGAATTGGGAACTCCATCTTCCAGTTTCCTGCTCAAGTGAACAAGGACCTTGAGGCCTTTCCCATTAAGCGACCTGTTCTCAACTTCCATAACAGCATCTGGATCATGCTTGGATATGTACTGGAGCACAGGATCATCTATGGAATTTGGAATTGAAAATCTGATTAGGGAAACAGGTGTCTGATTATGAATCAAATCGAGACGACCTCTCATTGTGTTCGGTGTGCTGAGTTCTATGAGCCTGAAGTTTCCAATAGGAATAACGAACTTCGCCAGGATCTTGTTTACCTGTTGTCTCTGTGAACTGTGAAACCTGAAGTCTATGTAAACCTCATCACCAAGGAGGTAACTATTGTTTACGACCACCGACGGCAACTCAAAAATGCGACCGATTTCCTTCATTCCTGTTACATTGTTTATTCTTTCAGCCACTGAATAATAACTCCTTTTTTCCTGAAGGTCACTCTGGGAAAATGTCCGGGATATCTGTTCCTTTGAGAATATGGTCTTTGGAAAGAATAGCTGGAGGAATAGCTTGCCGTCTTCGGAAAAGATATAGGTCGGAACAACGGTATTGTTCTTCGAAAGTAACTTAAAAACTCCATCCTGCTGCTTGATCGCGATAACGCATCTTCTGTCAATTCTCCCGTCAAGTTCACTTATTCTCATGACTACCCTATAATAATTAAAAGATGTATAATAAGCATGGCAATTTCAAGATACCCCAATACGCCTGCACCCACGTTGCCCTCTTCCCGAGGTATGTATTACGACAGTTTTTTCCTCATGATCTGGCCGTTATTGGTTGATTGAACTCACACCCTTCTGAAAGAACAATTTTTTTATTCGTTGTAAATATTAGCATTCTACATTGCTGTCTATTTACTTTGAGGAGAATGATGTTGAATGAGCAAGTGCCCTGTCTGTGCCGAGAGTTTCAGGAAGAACGATCTCGAAAGCCTTGCAAAGCACCTTCAGATGACTAACGAGAGGAATGATGCAGCTCATGTGGGATGGCTCAGAGAATATATCCCGATGGACAATTATAATGGTGGAGCTTTTTCCACGGCACTAGCGGACTTTTTTGCTCTTCCTGACGGTGATCTGAAATCCTGGATTGAGAAGAGATTCATTGACAGATTCCTTGGAGACACACCGCATCCATTTATTGAAGCAATGCAAAAGCCGAAGAAATCGCTTTTCCTTGGATTTGCTGCTGAATATTTTTTCTACATGAAACAGAGGATCAAGAGTTGCTCATACATTATTGCAAGAACGGACAAGTATGATGTGCAGAGGTATGAGGCGCAGATCGTTATGCCTGAGCTCCAGGATGTTGATGGAAAGGACAGATCGCAGAGAGAACTCATGCTGAGGATGTGCGAGAGCCTTGGAGTTTCCAGGGATCTTATCGTCAATGGTGCCCCGTTGCCTCCCACCATTCACTCCATAAAAATGTGGAACCAGATTTCAGAAAGCGATCATTGGCTTGAGGCGATGGGTGCCATTAACACGCTTGACCTGCTTCACAGTAGGGTGCTTAAGGAGAGGGGAGCTAAGTATGACCTTTACCACAAGGGCGTTCTTGACAATGAATGGATACCGGATCAGGTAAAGGTATTCCTCCAGTACATTGTCGATCCTAAGAATGACAGGACCGCCGAGGGACTTGATCTCATGGCGAAGCATGCCAAGGAATTGAACATGGTCGAGGAAGTACAGTCCACGTTCCTCAGATCTGCAGACGCATTTGACAGGCACCTGCAGGCGAGGCTTACAAGATCCAAGCAGTTTGAGGGAAAATAGGGACTGGTAGATCATGACAGACCTTATCAGAAAAGTTGAGCATCTTGCCACTCCTGATGTTACTCTGGTCCTGAATTACAGGCTTGATTTTGACGCGGAAAAGAGCTGCGGTTCAATTGTGGTGTATCAGGGAAAACCTGATGCCGAAGATCCGTTTGAGACATACATGGAACACATTGAATGCGGATTGTCCGAGGAAGACGTGATGAAGAGATTTGAAAGGACAATCAACGAAGTTAGGGAAGGAAATCTGGACGTTACCCTCTGAAGGTTTTACTTCAACTGTATTTCAACTGAAAGTGGGCTTCCGTCCGCAACATTGAGTGCTTCCCGCAGAAACTTCGGCGAAATGAGTTCTATCACGTCAAAGTGAACAGTTCTCTCGGGCATGAGGACAGCGCACTCTATCCCGTTTGCCAGTGCCCTGAAAGCTTTTGCCGATCCAAATGTACGGTCCTCTGTCCTGAAACCTTCTATGTTAATTCCAGGGGTGCGGCGGAGCCTGTCCATGTATACAGACTCAGAAGGTTCAACCCTGAGGTTCAGGGTTCCAAGGAATGGGATATACCCCAGCTTGTCCTGGAACTGGATTATGTAACTCTTTCTGCTCACGTAGTACCTCCCCTCTCCGAGACCGCTCTCGACCTTCCCCCTGATTGTCACTGATGAACTCTCCTCGAGCAGGGATGCAAGTTCATTGTACTCCTGCTTCAACAGATCTATTGCTTCCTGGGTGAGCCTGAGGTTCTGCACCTTGCTGTTCAAGTTTCTGATCAGGAAACCGTTCTCCGTGAGGTCGATAACAATCCTGGATGCCGTCTGCTGGCTGGTGTGAAGCATTTTACCCAGGGAAGTGGTGGAAACGCTAGTTCCGTTCTTTCCCATGCCCTGGCTGAGCACAATCTTTAGGGTAGCATAATGAAGGGAACTGAAAGGAAAAACGTTCATGCAGGTTAATCACTTTGGAAATTAAAAGGTATCATGACAAGGCTGCATGGAGCACACAGTGAGGTGGCGGAACGCGTAACACCATGTTATGTCCTGACAGAGGTAATTGGGGCACGGATCATGTCGAGTGTCCTGCCCCCTCGAATGGTGAGGATGCCAATTCCCAGTCCCCTGGTCCTCCTGATCAGTTCCCTGTCGCTGGTAACAATCACTGATCCTGGAGTAGATGCAGCCTCCATTACGCCATCATCACCCGGCAGTGTAGTGCGTATAGACTTAAACTTCCTGGAATATGCAAGGGCCAGCCTTGCGTCAGGTGATTTCTCACCCAATCTGGAAAGTTCCTCGGTGACAGACCCAGGCACGAATATGGTGTAAGCCCCCAGCGACGACGGGATTGCATTTTCCAGGTCTATGTGCTGCAGGCACGCGTATATTATCGCGTTTGCGTCTAGGATCACGCTGATTCTTGCCGTCACTTCTTCTCCTTGATCACTTCACCCACGGCAACTCCCTTTCTTATCTTCTTGATATACACCCGTACCTCATCACCCCGTTTTCCTCCTGGAATGATGATGGTGACTCCGTAGAGGCTGGCCTTCCCTTCCCCCGACTGCCCCACATCCGAAACAGTAACGTTGTAGGTCCTTCCCTCTTCAACCTTGTTTTCCTCCGTTCTTCCGGTGCCTGCGCCCCTTATGGGGTTCTGGGCCCCGCACGCCTTGCAGAACATTACGTCGGTTCTTCCAATCCTGCGGATCTCGGTGTCAGGCGACTTGCACTCATAGCATACCACAAAGGTGTCCATGTATTGCCTTATTTTTTCAGATATCGCCTGGGGGGAAACTTTTCTGTTGATGGTGAGGCGGTTCCCGTCCTGAGTCACGCCAATCCCCAGCTCCTTCATCAGGAACTTGGCAATGTGCCTTGGGTCCCTGTTGACCATGTCAACTATCTCACCGAAGTTCCTCACTATGGTGATCTTTCCCTCCCCCATGGTCTCCGGTTCAGGGATCTTGAGCCTGCTTTCCCTCTTGTCCGATTTTGAGAAGGTACCTTCTGCCCTGTCAAGAAGCTTTGAATAATCGTAATTCCCCATTATGCAGAATACTGGCTCCATTATTAAATCATAACGGTCTTTCCTGCAATCGGTACGTACATTTCTGTGGAGACCTGGCATTCATGACCCACGTCGTAAGACATCTATTCATTGACAGAATACCTGGATGCTTATTCATCCAACTCAATAAAAGATGTGCGTCCATTACCTTACTGTTTGTATGCAAATACTAGATAAAGACGGTCAATGTATGGACAATGTAAGACAGAACCAAAATGTTAATATACTATTGAGTGTATTCATATTTCGAGGCTCAAAATGGAAAAAGAAGAGAAGTTGACTATCAGGATATCAGAAGGGGACTTGCTTCTGATTGACGAGTACCTGGAGAGAAACCCCCAGTTCGGAAGCAGGTCAGAATTCATTCGCAAGGTAGTTTTCAATTTCATAGAGAGAAGCGAGAGCCCAATGTCCGGCGAGACTGCCAGAAACATACGCATCAGTCCCTCCATGGAGGACTCGATTTCAAAGGCGATCGAGAGAGGATTCTTCGTTGATTCCGCAGATGCCATTAACAGCATCCTGACTGAGGCGGAAAGGCAGAAGGTTCTCTTGAAAATAATACAGGAGAAGTACGAGGACAAGAGAGCTGCGGAAGACATTTTCGCGGATTTCGACAGGAATGTCAGGCCATACGGAACAGGATCGTCCAGTAACCCCAGAATAGTAAGAAAGAGAGAGTGAAAAAAATGATGAAAGGAATAGACAGGATAGCAACAGGAGACGAGATAGTGGAAAACCTCAAGGCCATCGTGGCTGAATACTACGAGGACCGGTTCGACAACACCGTTATTTCCTTCGGGAATGCGGGAAGTCGTGTGCTGCGCAATGTAATGCCATTTGAAGTCGGCAAGACAAACTTCCATTCCATAAAGCTTGACGTACCGTATAAATCAAGCGTAAGGAAGAAGAGCAGCAAGGGAATGCTCTCCACTTCAGCAAGAACCAAGTACTTCAAGGTTGAGCTTGCAGACATCACCGGGAGCAAGGCATCTTCAACACCCGGAGTTGCGACACCGTTCAGGATAAATGAGATACACATAAGCCAGGATCAGTTCGAAAGTTCGCCTGAACTCATAACCAGCCAGATATTCAACAACATTCCCAGGTCTGCGTCATTCGTTCTGGTCAGCGGATTTGGAGGAAAATTCGCGCAGGCAATGCACCTCGCATTTTCAGAACTCCTGAGGAAGAAGAGGATCGCACACATAAACGTGGTTATCCTTCCCTCATCAGTCGAGAAGGAGTCCAGGAGAACAGCCAGGGAGGGCCTCATTAAGCTTGCAAAGAACTACGGACGGCTTAAGATATATGACAACGAGCAGATGATATCAAAGGAGAAGCTCTTCAACGCAGTTGATTCGCTCGGCGAATACGAGAAAGTGAACCAGGTGATCGCAAGGAGACTCCACTACTACAGCCTGGGACTTTCCGAAGAAGCAGGCGTTATCAGAAGAAAGTTCCTGGAAGAGTAAACACTCTTCCCTCTCTCTTTTTATTCAACTAAAGCAACTGGTGAACCTCTGGTTCATTTATTGTTCTCTCGCAGAAGTCGCATTTCAATACAATGGGTTTCTTTGAAACTATCGTAAAGCTGGAAGATACAGGCTCCCTGGTCTTGGTGATGCAGTTCTGGTTCTGGCACTCTATGATTCCGGAGATTGAGTCTGGGATGCTCAGGTTGAATTTCTTCACGATGTTGAAGTCCTTGATAATGCTGATTGAGGCGTTGGGCGCAAGCAGGCTCAGCTTGTCCAGTTCCTTCTTCTGGAGCTGCCTCTTCTCGATCTTGACGACGTCTTTCTGTCCCATGCTGTCGCTCTGCACCCTTATCGCGATACTTATGGTGTACTGTGCAGCTTCCCCTATCTTGAGGATAGAGAGTATCTTCAGGGCTTTCCCGCCGGGAACGTGATCTATGACGGTTCCGTCCTTGATCTTTGAGATCTTGAGAGTCTGGTCCATTTTCAGGCCTCCAGGATAAGAGAAATGAGGGCCATTCTCACAGGCACTCCATATGCTGCCTGCCTGAAATACTTTGCATGATCCGTGAAATCCACTTCCGGTTTTATCTCATCTATCCTCGGCAACGGGTGCATGATGATTGAACCCTTCTTCATCCTTGCCACGTCATCAAGGTCTAGGGAATATGTCCCGATAAGGCTCTTGTACTCATTCTGATCAGTGAACCGTTCCTTCTGGATCCTGGTCACGTAGAATACGTCCGAGGTAGAAATAACGCTGTCAAGATCGGTTTCTACCCTGATATTCCTGCTGCTGGGTATGCGCGCAAGGAAATGTTCAGGTATCCTCAGGCTTGGTGGGGATACAAGCACTATGTCCACGTCGAACCTTGACAGGGCAAGTATCAGCGAGTGAACTGTCCGCCCGTATCTAAGATCTCCAACCAGTGCAATGGTCTTGCCGTCTATGCCTCCCGCTTCCTTCCTTATGGTGAACAGATCCATTATGGTCTGGGTGGGATGCTGTCCAGATCCGTCCCCCGCATTGATTATGGGCCGGGAAGAGAACTGAGATGCAAGACGTGCTGCGCCCTCAAGCGGATGCCTGACAACTATCACGTCTGAATAGGAGGCTGCCATCCTGACCGTGTCGGCGAGAGTCTCCCCCTTGCTCACAGAAGATGCAGAGGTGTCTGCCACGGTGATGACCGAGCCACCCAGCCTGTTCATTGCACTCTCAAAGGATAGCCGTGTCCTGGTGCTTGCCTCATAAAAGAGGGTTGCCATGATCTTGTTATCCATTATCGATACTTTCTTTCCTGTTGCCAGTGCAGAATTCATTCTCTCCGCAACCCTGAAAACCTCCTCCAGGTCCTCATCGGTCACATCGTCTATAGAAACGAGACTGTGATTTTTCAGCATCAGTGAGAGTCATGGGAAGGAATATCTTTTAGTTTTCTCAGTGATCGGATGAGGTATTTAAACACCAAACCGATGACAGATGGTGAAAGGAAGCTCTTCAATCAAAGGTTTCAAGGATCTCTCACCTGAACAGAGACTTGCCGAGGTAGCAAGACTGGCTGACCTTGACAAGGAGGAGGTAGACTTGCTCAGGAGGGAATCCCCCCTTCCATTGAAGGATGCGTCGCGTATCATCGAGAATGTCATCACAACCCTTGAGATTCCCCTTGGCATTGCGACGAATTTCCTGATAAACGGGAAGGATTACCTGATTCCAATGGCAGTCGAGGAATCCTCGATTGTCGCTGCTTGCTCGTATGCTGCGAAACTTGCCAGGAATTCCGGGGGCTTCAGGGCGAGTGCATCTGACCCGATGATGATTGGCCAGATTCAGCTGATTAATGTATCCGACATTCCAGGAACCAGGGAAAAGATTCTGGCAAATAAAGATCGCATCCTCCTTGAAGCAAATACAAAGAGCAGGACTCTCCGGGAATCAGGTGCCGGGGCAATGAACCTTGTGATAAGGGAATTTCCGGAGGAATCAATGGTCATTGTGCACCTCATCGTGAACGTGATGGATGCAATGGGGGCAAACGTTGTAAATACGATGTGTGAACACGTGTCTCCCATTATAGAGGAAATAACTGGAAATGAGGCAAATTTACGTATACTCAGCAACCTGACCGACCTGAGAACCGCCAGTGCGTCTGCTGTTTTCATGAAGGAAGACATTGGAGGAGAGGAGGCGGTGAGGAGGATCATGCAGGCATACAGGTTTGCCATGATTGATCCTTACAGGGCTGCAACGCATAACAAGGGGATCCTCAACGGGATTGATGCAGTGATTCTGGCCACAATGAATGACTGGAGAGCAATAGAAGCGGGTGCACATTCTTATGCTTCGGTGAATGGATACCATTCCCTCACGAATTACAGGGTGGATGAGAACGGCAATCTTGAAGTCTCCATAAAGCTCCCGCTTGCGGTTGGAACTGTCGGCGGGGCAACCTCAAGCATTCCGAAGGCAAAGATCGTGAAGAAGATCCTGGGTGTCAAGGATTCTGGGGAATTTGCCGGGGTCCTCGCATCCGTGGGACTTGCACAGAATTTTGCCGCAGTACGGGCCCTTTCGGTAGAGGGGATCCAGAAGGGGCACATGGCCCTGCATTCCAAGAATGTGGCAGTTTCTGCAGGCGCAAAAGACTCTGAGATCGACGAGATTGCACGGATAATGGTTTCAGAGGGAAACATATCCGTCTCCCACGCAAGTGAACTGTTATCCCGGCTGAAAGAGAGGAAATAGGCAGCGGAACTCTCGAAAGTCCCGGTGAGCCTTGCCCCCTGATCGTTGGCATTGCAATTTCTTCACGTCAGTTTTTCTTGTAAGGAAGTTGATCAACAGCTTCTCCAATGGCTCCTGCCAGCAGCAGTTTTCTCGTTACCGATTGCCTTTTTCCACTCCTTCGGTACCTGTCCCACCTTCCCTTGAGGACAACATAAGGTATTCCAAGTTGACTGGCAATGTCCGTCAACTTGCTACCATTGACAAGTTTGACCTCGATATCCTCCCAGTCAAGAGGAGGGTATCTCTGGTTTGGCCTTCTTTTCATTGCAGCATGGGGATCTGTCTTCAGTTGTCCCGAGGTCCAAAGTTTCTTGAGAACGTCCAATCGTCTACCGCTGGAAACGTATGATCTCCATTTCCTCCTGACAATGTTTGCATCCATGCCAACTTCTCCGCATGCCATGGCAAGAGTACTGCCGGAATCCATGATCACCTCAAGTTTCTCCCATGGAATTACGATCGCTTCTTCAGTGTTTTTTGCGCTCCTGTTTCTTGGGGTGAGAAGCGCATTTCGGAGCAATTCAAGCTGGTGTGCTCCTTTCCTGGTGATCGCGTACCTGTCCTGGTAAGCATTACCCAGACCCTTCACACGGTCAATCTTCCTGATCCACCCGTTCGAAAGTAACTCACTCTTATACCACTCTACGGTGCTACGCTTCATGCCAAGATCCAGTGATAGATGCTTGATTGTCTTTGATGTCCTGAAGAAGGTCAGAATCATATACAGTGACAATAGCTTGCGTTTCCGGAGAAACAAGAGTCTTTCATCGCCGCTTTCCCCAATTCCCAAAGTTTATTCACCGTAATGTTTCAATAAAAAAAAGTATATATATTATTGTTGTCATATTCGTTATTACCATGGAACGTTATAAGGGATTAAAGCCCGTTTCGAACAAAGATGAGGCGGTATCTCCGATCATTGCAACGATCTTGCTTGTTGCAATTACCGTGATACTTGCCAGTACTCTGTATCTGGCTCTGGGAGGGTTCTTCTCTACCAGTACGTCTTCTACCCCCAGTGTTGGAATATCTGCTAAGAACACCACGGCTACGCCATCAACCTCTCTGACCTACACGATTACCATTTCCAACCCAAGTTCTAATACGATTAGTTGGGGATCGACGCAGTGGATACTTTACAATGGCTCCAATACCATCACAATAGGATCATATAGTGGTGGCAAATGGTCTGGTTCGTCTGGCGGGCAGATAGTTCTAACGATTTCCACAGCAACTGGAACATATGTCACAGGGGGAACAGTTCTAACACTAACAATAACGCTTGGTACCGCCAATCACGGTAAAGACATAAACCCTACCTCAATTGCCTTCGATCTGACAGGCTCTAACGGCGGCCAGATGGGAACAACCTCATTGTAATCCCATTTCCTTATTTTTTTTTTGATTTCTCTTTTTTCAATACAATATAAATAACAACTGATAATCACGCTTCGAATAAAATGGATGAATATTCCCAATTGATTAAGCAGGGAGATCAGGCATTTCAGAGAGAGAAAACCTTGGACGCAATAAGGGCCTATACATCTGCGGAAGCCCTTGTAAGGAACGAGGATGATGAGACAGCAGAGCTTTTTTACAAACTGTCGCAGGCATATGCAGCACTCAGCCCAAAGGAACTTGAAAAACCACTTGACTACGCCAGGAAAGCTTTCGAGATACACAAGAAAATGGGCTCCAGGGATTTGGTGATAATGGACCTGCTGAACATGGCTTACATTAATCACAATGGCGGAAACCAGAAGGAGTCAATCTCAAGCGTGGACACTGCATTGAACGCTGCAAATGAACTGGGCGATGAATCGCTTGTTTCCACCTGCATGATGTCCAAGGCAGATATGCTTTCCTCGAAATCATCCGGAAAGAAGGAAGCGGGGGAGCTATATCACAAGGCGTCCGACATTGCCGAGAAGAATGGTATCTGGGACAATTACTTCGAAGCCCAGTATGGACTGCTTGAGATCAAGCGTGGCAAGGATGGATCTGAAGCGGCCTTTTCTGAAGCCTTGGAACTGCTAGACAGAGTGGACAAGGTCTGCAGCCAGATTAAGAACAAGAAAGAAAGAGGTGATTTCAGGAAATCTCTTTCGTACCTTTATGACTTTGCTTCTGATATTGCCATGGAACTGGAAAACGTCGAGGAAGCCATCAAGATAGCACAACGGCTGAGAGAACAGTGATCACGATAATTCTTCGAGGAAGGGAGCGACATCAATCCCTTCTTCTCTCATAACTGAGAGAAGTGCTATCTCGAATGTCATGTATTTCATGAAATCCTGGATCTCCCTCGCTTTTTCCGTTGCATCTTCGACATTTATTTTTCCTGATGCGTCAACTGCCATGAGCATCCTGTCAATGAGTGACGATCCCTCCGAACTGAGCACTTCTTCAGGCTTGAAGCTGAATACAAGGGGAACCTCGACACCTGTGAAATTGAACCCCGGTTGGAGTGTATCGCCCTTGTCAACGAGAAGCCCTGAGGTGCGGCATATATCCACGAAGAGGTTAACCTGTTCTTCGGTAAGCAACTGCTTCTTGTAGGAGAGCTCCATGACAAAGTCCTGCAGTGAAACATCCTTTCCCTTCCTGGTTATGAAGACAGATGCAATCAGCTGTTTTGATAGATCCAGTTTCATCTTCCCTCGCTACTCCTTAACCTTTCTATTTACCGCTGCTTCCCGGACTCACAGTTTGAAGCGTAATCACTTCAGGTTCTGAATGATTTCGTCGTAGTTTGGTTCCACCTTTGGATCCTCAGAGACCCAGGAATATGTGATCTTTCCTTCTCCGTCCAGGATGTATGCAGCTCTCTTCGATGCGGTGAGTCCCTCAAGACCTGCAAAGTTCTCGTGAAGAGCGTGGTATGCCCTCGAAACCTGCCTGTCCCCATCACTGAGCAACTCAAAGTTCAGGTTGTTGTCCTTCCTGAACTGCGCCAGTGAGAAAGGGCTGTCGACAGAGATGCCCACCACATTGGAGGTGGCTGCATTGAGCTTAGACATGTTGTCGCGCACGGTGCACATCTCCTTTGTGCATACTCCGGTGAATGCACCGGGAAAGAACAGCAACGCAGTCTTCTTCCCCTTGAAGTCGCTCAGGGTCCTGTGCTTGAGCTCGTCGTTTAACAATTTGAATTCAGGGGCTTTCTCCCCAACTTTAAGTGACATGATTATCTGCAGTCGATTTCTGTAAGATATAAAATCATTTATAGTCATTTCAGGTCGTGAAGTGCTTTGCCCTATTTTCCGGCGGAAAGGATTCATTCCTGTCGGTTACCATTGCGCAGGAACAGGGATTCTACGTGGATTTGTGCGTGACAATAGAGCCTGAAGAGGATTCCATGATGTTCCAGTACCCCAATGTTGAGAACGCGGCCTTTGCTGCCAGGCTTCTTGGGTTGAGAACAATCACCCGTCCCGAGGAGAGGTTTTCACAGGTCTTTGAGGAGATGAAGAAGAGCGGCTACGGCGGATGCGTTGCTGGAGCCATTGAGTCTGAGTACCAGAAGACAAGAATCGAGAGGCTATGCACTGAGAATGGGCTGCTCTTGGTTGCACCGCTCTGGAGAAAGTCCCAGGAATCGGTTCTCAGGGAATTGCAGCTAAGGGGGATACATGCCATAATTGTATCCGTTTCTGCTGATGGGCTCGATGAATCTGACC
>JAJYUI010000017.1 GCA_021792595.1 Thermoplasmata archaeon
GGTTCATCACACTTTTTTGGGGATGTATATTAATTCCCATATTTTAGAACTTCATATCAAGATTCCCGCAGTGAAAATATATGGCTGTCTTCAGATGTTCAAGGTTCCTGTAACCATATGCCATCTTCTGTACTGTAGCTATCTTGGAGTTCATGCCCTCCACCATTGCATTGGTGATCCTGTGGGTGAAGTATGACAGGATTCCATACAGGTAGTGCAGCATCGTCCTTGCTGCCTCAATCACAGGTTTGAGGCGGGAGTGTGAGGCCCACCAGTACCATCTCCTCCAGAAATCCCTGGCCTCATCTTCCGATTCGCATGTCCACAGTTTCCTGAGATTCTCCTTGATCGCATAAGCTCTGGCGGTCTTCAGGTCAGACTGCTTCAGCTCCTCGTACCGTTCCCTGTATTTCTCAGGCAGGTTCTCATGGGAATAGAGCCATATGTACCTGGTCTTCTTCAGCATCTCCCTGGTCTTCGGCAACGCTGATTCCTGTCTCCTGACACCATCCACTGCCATGTTCATGTGCTTCATGATGTGGAACCTGTCAAACACCATCTTTGAATGGGCTGATTCGACATGCTTCCTCGTTGATGCAATGTACGGATCCCACATGTCCAGCGATACTGCATTGATCCGGGAGGATGCATCCTTCCCTATGCTTCTGTAATATTGATCCAGGGATTCCTCTCTCCTGCCCAGTACGATAAAATCTACCCCGAGGTTGTCATGGTTGAACACCAGCGTCATGTACCTGTGCCCCTTTCCATAGGATTTCTCGTCTATTCCTATCCTTGACGGCGTTGATGATTTCCGTGCCAGTCCTCTCCTTACCGCTCTCTGCATGATGCCATGGGCCTGAAACCATGTTATGCCAAGGATCAGGGCTGAGTTCTTGATGTCCATGTCTCCCATGAGTCGAAGTGCAAGGCTTTCGAACCTCATGGAGAAGCGTGAATGCTTCTCAGTCCATGGAAGCGTGACCTGCATCTTTCCATGTTCCGGGCATTGCACCCTTGGAATGCGTGCATGGAGGTACACATGGTAAATGCCGCTGTCCAGGTCCCTCCACACCCTTTCCTTCACGTGATCGGAGACGCAGTATTCCTTCTGGCAGGTGGGACACTGCCACCTGCAGCTCTCATCATGATCGAGATAGGCATCAAGCCTCATGGTGCCGGGATCAAGCACCACTCTTGAAACGAACCATGGCTTTGCAATTGAATAGAGGTCTTCAATGAGTTGCCTGTCATCCACAGGAGATCAACACAGAAGTGAATAATATTCTATCCCCAATATAGTGGGAAGAACCTGAAAATCTTTTCACGGATCTGGACGCGCTCGGGAATTGCATTGCGAAAATTAAATACTAGGCACTTCTCGTAGAAGTTGCCGTAATAACGGTTTCATGGTTTCAATTTTATGCCTCTCTCGTATCACAGTTGCCAAACACTATATAACGTTAACTGGTTCTGAACCCGCTCTGTGGAGGAGTGCTGCAGCACGGGAGTCGCAACCTGAAAACGTTACTTGGAACCATTTCCCGGTTCCCATGAAATGAGTTTCTGGGTGGGTTCTATGTAGAGTGTTGGTCCCTTGTGAGACAACTGGGCGTAACCGTTGGATTCCAGCAGCAGAGCAAGCTGCTTTGGCTTCTTGTACCCGAACTTCGTGCAGAAATTTCCACCAAAGCTAGTGTGCAGATGTCCGGAAATCACGGCAAAATTGATCTTCGAGTCGAGGGACTTATCGCGGACCTTCACAAAGTCCCTTATGCACTCTACAAGGCTGTCAGGTATGGCTGCATTGGACTCCTGCCCTGAAGGTTCATGCCTCTCGCTGAGAGGCGCCTTCTGTTTCCTCTGTACGCTTTCCCTGAGTGCGGGCTTCTTCTCTGCAACGGGCTGAGGTGCCTGTTCATGTTCCCTGGGCTGCATGACCAGCGCCAGTCTCTTGATGGACTCCAGCGAAGGCTGCATGACCACCTTATCGTCAATAAACATGAAGGTCATCCTCTCAATACCCGACACCTTTTCCCTGTCGCTGTTGGTGTTCGGGAACAGGTCATTGGTCAGGATGAACACCCTGTTGCCCTCCTGCTTGAACAGTTTTGCCATAAGCCAAATATAATCGTCGGCAGAAGTCCTGGCAGGGACCTGCATTATGCTTTCCTCTCTCAGGAGTCTCTCAAGGGAATCCTTGTCGTCAACCTTGTGACGGAGTGTCGCATCGACAATGTATCTGACCTTCAGTTCCGATCTCTTGAGTTCTTCCATCAGTATCCTCAGGTACCTGATTGACGGCTTGCTTGATGCCATGGCATTGCCGTATGCAACATTGCTTCCGTCAACAAGGATAAGCGGCCCGGGAGGAGCCTTCTTCTCTTCCTCCACGCCCTTTTTCTCCTTCTGCGGAACTACATCCTGGCTTTCCTGTTTGGCCTCTATTGACTTCTCCTTCTTCTTAGTGGCTTTTCGCCTGAACATTTCCTCATCCCATGGGAAAGGTCATCCCCGCAAAAGAATCAAAAGCACCTGCCCATCGGTTGTTTGGCCTTCTTCCTTAACCGGCATGCGATCGTGGATCCCAGCTCTGGCGCCAAATTACAACAGTACACAGGTAAACGGTTTTACCGTGTAGTTATGAATTAAAGCCCAGGCCATCCCGGGAACCTGTTCCCTCACCTTGACTCTTTTTAGGAGTTTTTCCTGTCTCCCTGTTGAAGTACCTCATGAAAATATAAATAGATTTCTCCAGCTGATCCACATGTGCTTCCGTTTTCAGCCGTTCAGGACCAGAGTCATGAACAAAATCACTCCTGCTTTGAGCCGACTCTCTCCATCGTGAATAGCCTGAGGAGAGCAACCAGTATGAAGCCGACCACCGCGATTCCGATCACAGGGCTCAGCCGGACAATGGGCGTAAACATGACAAGCGCCAGAATTCCTACTGAAAAGAAGAGAACCCTCAGCATCCTTCCCTGGACATGCTTCACAAATATTCCCAGTTCTGTCTCGAGTTCCTCTGCTTCAAAACCACTCATCTCAAATTTCACCCTGTACTGGTTCACCACGTCATAGTTCCTGCCCAGGATCAATCCGCACTCTGCGAAAGCAATCGATGCAGCGATCAGGAGGACAGCAATTTCACCGGAGTTGGCAGCTGCAAATATTATTCCTGAAAAGTAACCGCGCGACAGCATGATGAAGATGGACGGCATCATGATGGATACGTAACCTATCTTCCCTCCGTTGCCGTTCCTTGCCTGTGAGATATAGACAAGTGAGGAAATGATGCAGACCATGGCGAAGAGAAGGCCGATGAACGATGGGGTGAACAGCAGCGCAAAAGCGGGGGATGAGAGGAGGAGGAAAATCCTGATCTCCGGGTGGAACCTCATCCCCGCGTCATCCCCATCGCCCTTGAGAGCACGTTTCCAACCGTCTGCTCAACAGGATCCCATGTGATAATCCTGCATCTCCTTGATATAGTGGAGTACCTCTGTTTCCGGCTTCCCATGAAGAGGGACGAGATTCCATGGGTATCGATGGATCCCCCCTGGTATTTCGCTATGATACCATACGGCACTATATCTATCAGGAACACGGTACTGCCGAGCTTCAGGCAACTGTCCACCAGGTTGTTCAGTTGATCAAGGTTCTCTCTCTCAACGTTCGTTGTCAGGTATACTGCCGGCCTTGTTTCCCCAAGGACACGGGATAATCCGGAGTTCAGTGTATACTTCTGGTTTGGCGTGGAGCGGATCTCTGTCCTCATGAGGAAGTCGCGGATTCTGTTGTACTGGTCTGTGCCGCTGTTTGGCATTATGAAGGTCCTCTCCCTGGAGAGCCATGCAGGCACCTTCCAGATACCCACGTTAAATCCGTTCCTCAGGAGCAGCCTTGAGTAGGAAAGTATGAAGGATATGGAATGTTCGAGGGGATTGTCCTCCCTGGTCCCCAGTTTCATCGTGTTTCCCCTGTCTGAAATGAACACGAAATTCCTGAGACCTTCCCTGAAATAATCGTTAACTATCAGCGAACCGGTCGGTGACCTGGCGCTTGCCTTCCAGTTTATCGACCTGAACGAATCGCCATGCATGTAGTTGCGCAGTGAGTTGAAGTCGGTTGATATGGGACCCACCCTTGAATTTGCTGATTTGGGGAAGAACCTGGTTGCCTTCGTGCGTATGGTGTTCCTTGAAATCATGGAGAGAGAAGGTTGCACAACCACGCTCGATCTGTTTGGGATAACAGTCTCCGAAGTATTCATAACGGCATAAACCGGGAACGTGAAGGCCAATGTGTCTGGAACCTGCATCCTTCCACGCCGCATCGGGATGAGATCGTAAGTGAATCTCGCTTCCCTCGCTCCTTTTTGCAGGAATACAAGGTGCACATTGCTCTTCCCCTCCCTCATGAAATGATGGGGAACGGGAAATGAAAACATGTAGAGTCCGGACTGCCCTCTGACTGAAATCTCAGACTTTACCTCAAACTTCTGCCCCACCCTGGCATCGGCTGGAAAATCAACTTTAGAAGTGATTTGCGGCGGTTCGTCCTCGATATAGAGGAATCCCACCGCAAGAAGGGGAAATATGATTGCTGCGGCCAGGTAGGGTACACTGCTGACGACAGCGACAACAACCATTCCCCCTGCAAGCGTGAATAACGAAAGCAGGGATTTTCCCCACCTCTTCAAGCAATCACCTTGGAACCGGGATCTTCTCCAGGTACTCCTTCACGACCGACTCTGAGTCGACCTGGTCAAGGGCCATCTCCGGCTTTATGACAATCCTGTGTGCCAGTGTCTCCAGGGCAACAGACTTCACGTCATCCGGTGTCACGAAGTCCCTCCCCTCGATCATCGCCATTGCCCTTGACATCCTGAGCATCGAGATCAGCCCTCTGGGGCTCGGGCCTGCCATTACCCTCCGATCCTTCCTGCAGGCGGCAAACCCCGAAATATAAGTTATGATCTCCTTGCTGACAAGTATCTGTCTCTCCAGTACGTTCCTGATGGAGAGGACCTGCTTGCTGTCAAGCACCTTGCTTGCACTTCCTGAAGGGTCATCATTCTGCCACGAAATTCTCCTGTTCAGAAGTTGTTCTTCATCCTCGGGATAGCCAAGGTTTATCCTGATCATGAAGCGGTCCATCTGCGCCTCAGGCAAAGGATAGGTTCCCTCAAACTCAATGGGGTTCTGGGTAGCCAGAACAATGAATGGCCTCGGGAGCTGCACGGTCTCTCCCTCTATGGTGACCTGGCGCTCCTCCATCGCTTCCAGGAGTGCTGCCTGCGTCTTTGGGGGAGCCCTGTTGATCTCGTCTGCCAGTATCAGGTTGGAGTTGATTGGACCCATGCTCTTCTCAAACTTTCCAAGCGCAGGCATCCATATCTTTGTCCCCGTGATATCTCCCGGAAGGAGATCCGGGGTGAACTGGATCCTGTTGTAGTCCAGCCCCAGGGTCCTGGCCGTCAACTTTGCCAGGAAGGTCTTTCCCACTCCCGGAAAATCTTCCAGCAGGACATGCCCTGACGCCATGATCGCACCCATGATGAGTTTAACGTTCCTTGGGTCGCCCACATAGAATCTGGCTATCTCATCCATTGTCTCCTTCATTCCTGCAATCGCGCTTTCAATTCCTTCATTGTTTGTCAAGCTTTTTTGGCCCATTTTTCTGCCTCCAGCAGTATTCCGTTAAGGATTTCGGTTCTTCTCTGCATCAACTTGACCGTCATTTCCCTGATGTTCAGGACGTTCCAGCTGTACAGCTCATTTTCCCTGTACTTCAACAGTGCATACAGCGTGACTTCAGCATCCCTGTAGCCCATTCCAAGCGATGCCAGCATAACCCCGAGCACCAGGATGAGCCGCTCGGGCCTGCCGTCCCGTATGAACTCCCTGGCACAGTTCATGAAGTCCTCGCTCTCTGACTGGTACAGGTATAACTTGTACTCGTGGGCACTGTAAACTTTTTCCCTTATCTTCTCGATCCTGTCCGACCCCAGGAGCATGGCCTTATAGACAAGGTATACGACCAAAACCGTGATCCCTGCGAGGAAAGCAATGCCCACAAGAACGCCATAGCCGGGTGGCTTGTTCACGAGAAGAGCTGCTCCTGCTATGCCAAGCACCAGCGATATGAAGAGCCACCTGCCGTATGAATAATAGAGGAAACCGCCGACCCTCTTCCTGGCAGCATCGCTGGAATAATACAGGTATGGGGCGGCAGAGAATGCACTGATTGTTGCAACCGGCGCGAGAAACACGAGCGAAAGTGCCCCATAGCCGGGGGATGCCAGTATAAGCAGGGCAAAACCAAGGAGGAAAGGCACAGGAAATATCCTCTTCAGCCACATCACGAATCGTGTGCCGTCTCCCATTCTCTTTACCATCAGTGCAACGGAGGAAACCCCCAGCCCGAAGACTGAGAGGAAGGCAAATGCCACGAATGGGTTGCCAACGCCGGAAACCGAGAGCACAGATGATACAAGGTACCCCAGAAATATGAAGAGGACCATTATGGAGACAAAGACACTTACAAAAGTGCCCAGATTGTGCCTGCCATACTCCTCCAGGATCTTTCCAGCCCAGAGAGCCAGTACAGGTAAAGAAAGCACAGTCAGGAACTCCCCGAGGATATAGTAACCGTATGACTCCACGAAATCGCTGGCCACAACAAACAGGATGAGAAACAGTGCGAGATAACCTGCACTAAGCTTCAGGATTCGTGTGCGAACAGGCATCCGGTTCATTTCCTGTTACCGCACACGGGCACGGTTGGTGACCTGAATCCTCCCCTGAGGGACCTTAGAAATGAATAATACTCATGTCTGTCAATCTCCTTCCGCCCATAAAGTACGCGTTCGAAGTCACGCACTGCGGCCTCAAGTTCCTTGCTGTCAATTGATGCACCGCTGGAAACGAGATCTGGAATCAACTCCCTTGCAGTCCTTGCATTCATTCCATCGAGGTCTCCAAAATTCATCCTCATTGACTGGATCACGTCGTCAGAATACTTTGCTGATCTCAGGACGAAGGATTCACTCAATTCCCCAGACCTGAAAGTGATTGGTGTACACACCTCGCTGGCAACCACTCCGGTTCCAGGGGAACCAACAACAGTGGCTGTTCCAGCATCCATGATCGTGCCGTTTTCCGGGATGATAGGCAAGGCGGAGCCCACCTCCCACGTAAGGGGGATATCTTCCGGTACTTCTGTCTTAAAGAGCCTGCTTCCTCCCCAGCCCTTCAGAGAACCGCCAGATAATTTGCGCACAATTCCCCCATGTTTTTCCTCTCTCTCACCGGTGGGAAGATCAGGATCTATCGGGTCCTGCTTTTCCTCATACTCATTTTTCTCGGGAGTCCCCCTCTTCCCCTTCCTCAGCCTGAATGCACCGTACGCAGCCATGGCGGCCGCTGCCAGTATCACCAGCACCAGAACGATCTGGTTCAGCGGCATGGAGAATACCTGATAACCATGATTGCCGCCGGAACTTGGTGGAGGCGATGTTCCGTTCTTAGTCTGGTTATAAACCGTTTCATTCAACGTTGTCTGGTTGTTGCCGGGGGGGCGAGGAGACCTGAGGAATGAGAAATTCAATGGGGGAACATGGAAGTTGAGGTTGAAATCAGGTATGCCGAGGCTGAAATTCCCAAGGTTCAGGTTCATAGAAGGAAAAGTGAAGCTGATTCCGGACCCCCCTCCGAATCCGTATCCATTCCCAAAATTGAAGCCGCTGCCGAAGCCGTTTAAGTCTGTCGCACCGAGCTTTGCATTGCTGAAATCTATCATCTGGATCGATGACATCAGGAGCCAGGCCGTGAGTATCGAAACAGCGACGAGAAACACGGATTTCCTCGACTTCCTGTCCATGTTAATCACTAACCTAATTCCGAAATATAACACTTATCAATTGAGATGTTATAGCATCGCCAATTCAGGAAAATCATTCCAAAAGAAAGGCGTTCCTTGATTCACCTTACGATGAAGACCTCATAGTACTGTGTGGTCTTGACGAGGGAATATAAAGGCGACGGGAATTTTATGGTGTGGCCATCTATCTTCTGGCCAAGCAGGTCCTTTTGAACAATAACGTAACTTACGGAATACCTGGAGATATAACCGAGGGACTGGTTTGATGTTGAATTTATCACAATTTCCGCAGCAGCGTTTCTCTGGGCTACCTCATTTGATCCCACGAAGTATCCCGTATATGTGATAACCTTCAGTCCATCTATGGCGCACAGGTATTCACCGATGCTGGAAGGTGCAACCACTGTACCGTTTGTGATGTTCCCCTTCCCCCATGTAATGAGCTGCTGGTCGTACTGGAACGTTCCGCTGGAATAGAATCCGAGGGAGTTCTCGGTTGCCACGATTTGCGCCGGGATAAGCACCAGGAGAAGTGCGAGGACTACCGTAACCACTTTCCCCCGATCCCTTTTATCGCGCGGTTTCCAAAGGATTCCAAGGGAAGCAAGGGCAGCGACAAGGGCAAAGAGGATAAAATAAATCACAAACCTGGCAGAAACTGCTGGGTTCAGGATTATGAAGGGTATTCCCAAGATTGATGCAAGAGCAGATACCTCGAAATACGAGAGCCTGTAATTATCCCTGAATACTCTTGAATGGAAATACTGGGAGAGAGATATGACAAGGAGCGCTAGAAATGAAGGCATGATGCCTATGGCGGATGGAAGAATGTCGGACGACTGGCTGAATATTCCGACACCCTGCGACTGTGATGTGAATATGGCAGACAGGAGGAAACCGATTCTTGGAAGCCACCATGCGACTCCTACCACGAAACCTCCCAGCAGGGTAACAAGGTCCTGCCGGAAGAGGCTTCGTCTCATGAAATAGTCATAGAACGTAAAAACCAGCATCAGGTAGATTGCAAGGAAGTAAGTCAGATCGTGGGACAGCCCCACCATTATAATTGCCAGCGGGGGTATCAGCTTCCACTTTAGCCCTTCATTGCGCCTGCTGAGGGAGAAGATCATGACAACAAGAAAGAACACAGACACAATGCTTGGGAAACCACCGAATGTCAGGACAAACAGGTCAGGTGAGAGGAATGCAAGGACAATGAATCTGATCATGCGTTCATCCCTCCTGTTCGTTTCCGGAAGAAGGGCATATATTACGCAGGCGGTCATTGAGCTGAATATTGCTGCAATCGACAGCAGAGTGTCCATGTAGAATATACCCCCTACAGCTACAAATGAAGAGAATGGGATGCTGATCCAGTACGCTACCAGGAAAAGAAGCGGCGGGTAGATGTAAGGGCTTCCTGGAAAGTAGATGGTGTTAACTGCGGGTATATTTCCGCCAGCTTCCGAAATTTCCCTGACAAAAGAGGCAAACTGTGCGGCATCTCCCGCGGGTACTGCAACGAAAATGAAAAAAAGTATCCTGAAAGCCAGGGATACCAGAAACAGGACTGCCAGTTCAAGCCTTAACTTTTTCATATCAGTTCTTGGTGTAAAGATCTGAAAGCCTGTCGGTTATCACGTCCCAGTCGTAATCCCTGGAGAAATCCCTGGCATGACCGCTGAGTTTCTTCCACGCGGCTTCGTCCCTGTACAGGCCCTTTATGTCAACCATCATTTCCTCAAAGCCGGAGCTTACGAGGCCGTTATAGCCCGCTTTCACGATCTCTGTTGCCGCAAGATTGTACTGGCTCTTGATGGTGATGACAGGCACCGATGCCGCCATGGCTTCTAGTGAAGCGATTGAGAAACCTTCCCTGGCGCTTGGCATCACAAAGAGCCATGAACTCTTGATCTCCTTTATCAGGTCGTCCCTCTCCAGGTGGCCAATTATCCTTACGTTCTTCTTTCCATCCACCTTGCCCCGAAGGTATCCCAGCTGGCTACCCCCACCTATGATGTTAAGCTGGAAATCAGACATGCCGTCAAATTTCCTGATTAGAGTGTCGATCTGTTTGTGTGGCTCTATCCTTCCCACATAAACTATCTTGCCCCAGTCTTTTGCTTCGTCTGTGGTAAGTTCCTTTGTTCTGACCCCGTTCGGTATGACGTTTACGTTGCTTACACCATATGTATTCTTGAGGATGCTTGCAGTCGCGTTCGAGACTGCAATATGATTCCTGAACATCCTTGTCACCTTCTTCTCCCAAGATGCAGCTATCCCCCACAATATTCCGCTTTCCCTGTAGAAATCTCTCAACACTTCGTGCCACACGAAATAGCCCTTCTTGCCTTCCGGGATCCCTGAAAATGCCCTGATCGCATGATATAGAGGAAACTCATCAAAATTGTAAACGTCAAAGTCCTGGTTTTCCCGTATGGCCCTCCTGATTGCGGAGGCAAACTTCAGAACACCCATTACCTTTCTTGAACTGTTCTTGAAATACTGTTTCTCCTCCATGGAGGAAACGTAGTCAACCTCAATTCCCGGAATGTCTACATCGCCGGGGAATGGATTGGTCAGCACCTTGACCCTGAAACCTTTCTTCGCAAGTCTAGTCAGGAGTTCGTAGGAGCGCATTTCCGCCCCCCCTTCGTGGGGGTAAAAAGCCTCGTTGAAAGATATTATACTAGGCAGATCCATTCAAACACCAAGTGATTGATAGATGACGTTAGTTAAATTCTGAATATAATACATTCCCGATATCGCTAAGGTTATCTGCCATAATGGTCATGGGTCTGCATTGACAGTTACACTCAAGCCAACGTGGGATCAGTACTTTATGAGAATGGCATATCTGGCTGCTTCACGATCTAACTGTACACGAAGGAAAGTGGGTGCGGTCATAGTCAAGGACAGGCATGTGATAGCCACAGGTTACAATGGGCCTCCCGCCGGCCTTGTAAACTGCAATGATGTGGGTTGCATACGCATAGACATGGATATCCCCTCCGGTGAGCGAAGGGAACTGTGCCGTGGACTGGATGCAGAACAGAATGCCATAATCCAGGCTGCTGTGCACGGTTCATCTATCAAGGGCGGGCTTATCTACGTGACTGCCCACCCATGCGTGATATGCTCGAAGATGATCATTAATTCCCAGCTTACGGAAATTATATATGCAGACGGATATCCGGACGAGCTCTCGGAACTTATGCTCATTGAGAGTGCACTTGCCACGAGGAAATTCTCGCTACCGGAGGAGGAGGTAAGTGCAATGATAGGGGAGAAGTTCGCGAGCCTCAAGAGTGAAGACTGATGGGAATAGTAGAGACCGTAATCACGCTGACCACTTCGTTCATACAGGCTATTGGGTATCCTGGCATATTCGTGCTAATGCTCCTGGAAGGTACTCTTTTGCCGATTCCGTCTGAAGTCGTGATGGCATTCGGCGGTTTTGGAATCTATGAGGGCTGGCTGGGCCCTGTGCTTGGCATACCTGCATTCATTGTTCTCCTTCTTGCAGGGACTGTGGGAAACCTCGTTGGTGCACTCGTGGCATACCACATTGGTTACTATGGCGGAGAACCTTTTGTGAAGAAGGTTGGCAGGTACATACTTCTCGATGAGTCGGCGGTGACCAAGACAACTGCCTGGTTTCACAAGTACGGAGCCCTTTCCGTGTTCCTCACAAGGCTGGTTCCAGTGTTCAGGACATTCATATCAATCCCTGCGGGAATTGCAAAGATGAACAGGGTGAAGTTCTCAATCTACACCTTTGTGGGATCGCTGATCTGGGATACAATACTGATATACCTGGGCATCAGGCTTGGCCCGGGGTGGGAGAGCATAATGGGCTTCTTTGACCAGTTCCAGTACGTTTCCATTGCTGCATTCCTGATCATAGGCGGATGGATATATTACGCCAAGTTTATGCATAAGAGAAGGAAAGCAAAGCCGGAGAGTGCGGAGCAGGAAAAATAATTGCCTGCCTTACCCTGGAATTCCTCGACTTCGGGATCACTTTATTAGCACTTAACAGGCATGCCTGACATAAGACACGGAAAAGTTATAAGATAAGCAAATGATTCCCACAACGGCCTATGAACAGCGAACCTGATTTTACAACAATAAAGGTAGACGTTTTGATTATCGGAGCAGGAGGGGCGGGGCTCAGGGCGGCAATTGAGGCACGCTCTCTTGGCGCAAGCGTAGCGATACTTTCCAAGTCCCTGCTAGGCAAGGCCCATACCGTGATGGCAGAAGGAGGAATTGCCGCTTCACTGGGGAATGTGGACAACAAGGACAACTGGAAAGTCCACTTTGCCGACACTTATGTTGAGGGAGTCTTCCTCGGGAATTACAGGATGTCAGAGATCCTAGCAAAAGAAGCGCCTGACAGAGTTTACGAACTGGAGAGGTATGGTGCACTTTTCGACAGGACTCCGGGCGGGCTTATCTCGCAGAGGGCCTTTGGGGCACACACCTACAGAAGGCTCTGCCATGTCGGGGACAAGACGGGCCTCGAGCTCATAAGGACTGTCCAGGAGAAATCAGTGAGCAGTGGAGCGAAAGTCTACGATGAACTCGTTATTTCAAAGATATTCAACAAGAATGGAAGGGCAATTGGCGCACTTGCACTCTCAATGCGCGAAGGAAAATTCTATGTGTTCTCCGCCAAGGCAGTGATTGTTGCTACCGGCGGCCTTGGAAGAATTTACAAGGTCACCTCCAACAGCTGGGAATCCACCGGGGATGGTCATTCTCTAGCCGTCAGGGCAGGGGCTGAACTCATGGACATGGAGATGGTACAGTTCCACCCTACAGGTATGGTATACCCCCCGGCAGTGAGGGGCCTCCTGGTGACAGAGGGAGTCAGGGGGGATGGGGGGATACTCCTGAACAACAAGGGTGAAAGGTACATGCTCAAGTATTCACCCAAGAAGAAGGAACTTGATGCAAGGGATATAGTAGCCAGGGCCAACTACAACGAGATCATTGAAGGAAGGGGTTCAGAACACGGTGGAGTTTACCTGGATATTTCCTATAAGGGAAAGAAGTTCATCATGGAGAAGCTTCCAAGCATGTACATGCAGTACAAGGAATTCGCAGGTATCGATATTACAAAAGAGAAAATGGAAGTTGCACCCACAACGCATTACCATATGGGAGGGATCAGGGTCGACCCGGATACGACGCAGACGAGAGTGGAAGGGCTATACGCAGCGGGAGAGGTTGCCTCTGGCTTGCATGGTGCAAACAGGCTTGGAGGGAATTCGCTGGCGGACATCCTGGTCTTCGGGAGAAGAGCGGGGAAGTACGCTGCTGAATATGCACTGAAGAGCACCTATCTTGACGTTGACGAGGTTGAAGTCAAGGACGAGATAAAGCGCGTTAGCTCATACCTCAAGAGTGGGGAAAAGCAGAATCCGTACGATCTCATAGAGAAGTTGAGAACTACGATGTCGGAAAAGGTTGGAATCATCAGGGAAGAAAAACACCTCAAGGAGGCCCTGGACATTATCAGGGAAATAAAGAGCAAGTCAGGCACCGTGGGAGTGCCTGGCGGGCTTCGCTTCAACCCTGGGCTGATAGCATGCCTTGAACTGGATAACATGCTCCTGTCCGCAGAACTACTCGTTAATTCTGCAATTGAGAGAAGGGAGAGCCGTGGAGCCCATGCCAGGAAAGATTACCCAGACAGAAGCAAGGAATTCATGAAGAACTTCATCTATGAATATGACGGAAACAAGATTTCCATGACTACTGCCCCTGTGCCCAAACTTCCTGCAGAACTTGAAGAACTTATCCCCAAGGAGGAGGTGATCGGATGAATGAAGCAAAGGTCAGCATAATGAGATCAGAACCTGCCGTCTCCAGTGAAGTCAAGTTCGAGGAATTCAAGGTTCCCGTGGTGGAAGGCATGGTGGTTCTTGATGCTGTCCACTATATCCAGAACAACATCGACACAACCATTGGCGTAAGATGGAACTGCAAGGCGGCAAGATGTGGGTCCTGCGCTGCAGAAATCAATGGCTCGCCCAGGCTCATGTGCAAGACGAGGATGGAAGACGCCGGACCCGAAGTACAGATTAAGCCGATGAGGGCGTTTCCAGTTGTCAAGGACCTTGTGACTGATCTTTCACATGGCTACGAGGTTGCAAAGAAGATCCCGCCATTTACGCCGCGCCCAGAAATGAAGAGCCCGTACAAGATCCAGCAGATTGACATAACAAGGTCCAAGGAATTCAGGCTGTGTATCGAGTGTTTCCTATGCATGGACGTATGCCACGTCATCAGGGAGCACCATTCCGATTACTTCGGCCCAAAACATGTTGTAAAGATAGCTGCGCTTGACCTGCATCCCGCCGATTCGGTGGACAGGTCGGAGTTGCTCCATAACGAAGGGGGGCTTGGGTATTGTGACATAACAAAGTGCTGCCAGGAAGTTTGCCCTGAGGGCATCAGGATCACCGACAATGCAATCATTCCCGAAAAGGAAAGGATTGTTGATCACGTGTATGATCCGATTGGGAGACTGATTAGGGCAGCCAGGAGAAGGAAGTGGTAAAAATGATGAGTTCCAAGAAACAATCAAGGTTTGCATTCCCTGAGCTCTTTGAGTTCAACTGGAGACTATGGTCCTTTGTTCTCCTGCTCCTGATGTCAGGGGCGGTGCTGTTCCTAAACCCGGTATCTCCATACCTGGGCTACACGGACCCGTTCTATTCCCCGACTGTACTCGTAATTCCTGTCGTCGCACTTTTCAGGATCACCTGTTATGCGTACAGGAAGGACTACTACAGGCATGTTTTCAAGCATCCGCTTGCATGCAAGGCAGACATAAGGGGAGAGAAGGAGAACAGGCCATACAGCGGAGAGAGATCATTCTTCGCGCTGAACAATTTTCACAGGTATTTCCTTTACGTGGGAGTAGCACTGCTTCCCTTCTTCTACTACGACTTCTACATATCGCTAGTCTACTATTCAGGCTATTTCACACTGAGGCTTGGCAGCATAATACTGCTCGCAAACGCACTGCTGCTTACCCTCTGGACTGTTTCATGCCACGCCTTCAGGCATCTGACCGGGGGCCACATAGAATGCTACAGCTGCAAGGTAGCCCCAAATTTCAGGAAGAAATTCTACCTGGGACAGTCGTTCCTCAACGCGTTCCATGAAGACTTCGCATTCATCAGCCTTGCGTTTGTCATCGCGGTGGACATATACATTAGGGCACTTATTGTCGGCTTGCCGATTGATTACACATTCTTCAAGGTATTAATCTGAGGTGATATGAATGGCTGGATTGAGAGAAAAATCTGCATATCCAATATTTTTTGTGGGAACATTCCTGATGCTTCTTCCGGGAATCATTTATGGGCACACTGCACTGATTACAGGCTTGCAGATGGAATGGATGATCGGGATCGGGTTCTTCCTGTTCGTGCTGTCCATGGCCCTTGGTTTGCTGGAAAGAAAACACTGAGTTCTTTCCTTTATTTTTCATTTTTTCAGCATTTTCCTGCGCCAGATATGATATTGTTACTGAATGGATAAGACTTAAATACTTATTACCTATTAGTGGTTATCAACTATCGGTTGACAACTGGGTGATAAAAATGGTTGGAAGGAAAAATAGGGATTACGACGACTGGAGAAGAGACTTCTTCGACGATTTCTTTGGTGATTTCGACGAGGAGATGAAGAGGATAAACGAGAGGATGTTTCGTGTTTTTGACAGCATGAGGAAGCACGGCGGTGAGTTCCAGAGCGAGCCGTTCATTTACGGTTTCTCATACAGGGTAGGCCCTGACGGAAAACCCACATTCCAGGAGTTTGGGAACGTGTCTCCCAACAGGAGGGGAATTACGGAACAGGAAGAGCATCCGATCAGGGAGCCACTTGCAGATGTGACTGAGGACAAGGAAAACATATACCTGACGTTTGAACTGCCAGGGGTCAACAAGGAAAACATTGACCTCAAGGTTGACGATGACCTGGTTACCATCAGCGTAGATGATCCTGCAAGAAAGTACTACAAAGAGGTGCCGCTTCAGACCGAGGTTGTGTCGGATTCTGCATCCGCAAAATTCGTGAACGGGATCCTTGACGTAACCCTGAAGAAGAAGCGCAACACAACCGGGCAGGGAAAAAAGGTTTCCATTGAGTGAGGCACATGGACGAGTCTGTTGATTTTCTCATCTCCGTCCTGGAGAATGAGACCCGGAGAGAAATTCTCCGGAGACTCTCCATTGATGGCTCCTATGCCTTCGAGCTCAGCAAGTCGCTTGGGCTCTCGCAGCAGGCGATAAACAAGCAAATTTTGTTCCTTGAGAACGCAAACCTCATAATCTCCGCGGGGACGATGCCCAGTGAGAGCGGACCAAGGAGGAAGATTTACAGGCCAACGGGGTTCTCGACTGTCATCATCGACTATTCAAGGAATTTTCTTTCTACGAAGAAAGTTCCCCTGCATTTCCCGGAAAGCGACCTGATGAAATCTGATGAAGCAGAGAGTTCCGAGTTGCTTACGGCACTGAAGGAGGTCAATTCTGAACTCGAGAAAGTGATGAACCGGAGAACAGAACTCATACAGAAGAAGGACACCATTCTTGAGTCTTTGAAGAGAAGGACAGCGGAACTAGTCCAGGACAGGTTCTCGAGAGATATCATCGAGACATACCTTGAGACCCTTGATGAGAGTGTTGTATCGGCCAGGCTTTCGATTCCGGAAAACGTGGTGAGATATGTTGTTGAAAACTATTTTTAGCTCCATGTTTTCCACATATCATCCATGAAACTAGCATTCCTGGGGCATGTCAACATTGACAGGATCATCTCTGTAAGGAGCATTCCAGCGTCAGGTTCACAGGAAGTGATTGCCTCGAGGGAGGTTTATGGCGGCACGGCCGGGAACTTTGCCCTTGTGGCTGCCCGGCTGGGATTGAGTTTTGACCTGTATTCGGCTGTTTCGCCGCCAACTCATGCAGCATACCTGGAAGTGCTCGATCGCCTTGGCGTAGACTGTTCTCTGCTGGACACTTCCGGTACTTCCGGTCCGGTATGCACAATAGTTTCAGACACAAATGAGCAGATTGCACTGATGGATCAGGGGCCAATGAATAGTTGGAACCCTTCAAAGTCTTTCCGCTATGACAGGAAATATGATTGGATCCACTTCTCCACAGGTCCGCCGAATGAGTATATTGCCATTGCAAAAACTGCGGTTGGTGGTTCAAGGATCACGTTCGATCCGGGACAGGAGATAAATTACATGTATAGCCGGAATAACCTGGAAGAGTTCCTGTCACTATCGAGTCTCGTGATAGCCAATTCTTCCGAGATCCAGAAAATGTCCTCAATCATGGATATGACACCGGACAGGATGCTGGAAGAATTCCCTGACTACATTATCACGAGAGGGGCGGAAGGAGTTACATACTCCTTCAATGGAAGAGAGAGACACATGGAAGCAGTACCTGCGACTCGCGTAGTTGACACCGTCGGGGCTGGAGATGCATTCAGGGCAGGGTTCTACTATGGGCTGAACGCAGGTGATACACCGGAGGAAAGCATAAAGGTCGGGCAAATTGTGGCTTCCAAAGTCGTGTCAAGTTCACCCGTTGACTTCAGGCGGGAAATGATCAAAGATATTTTAGACTGAAAGCCTTTTGCTGTCCAATGTCTGTTTTTGAATTTGAAGGAAGGATTCCAGTGATTGACCCATCAGCTTACATATCTGAAAGTGCGACAGTGATCGGAAAGGTCACCATAGGAAAGGAAGTCTGGGTTGGGCCCGGAGCTGTACTCAGGGGAGACTACGGAGAGATCATTGTCGGGAGCTATACCGCGATAGAGGAGAACTGCGTGATTCACGCCAGGCCTGGGGAAACGACCAGGATCGGCGAGCATGTCACCCTTGGGCACGGAAGCATAGTGCACACGGGCAACATCTCAGACTGGGCAGTGATAGGGATGGCCGCTGTTGTCTCCGACTTTGCAAGGGTGGGAACCTGGGCTGCAGTGGGGGAGGGTGCGGTTGTGAAGAGCAAATCCGAGCTTCCAGATGAAACTGTATCAGTCGGCATACCGGCAAAGGTTGTGGGCAACGTTTCCGGGGAATACAAAGAACTGTGGGAGAAGTACAAGAAGAACTACAATACGTTCTGCCAGCGCTACAGGAACCTCAGGAAAATAAGTTAAAATAAATAGAAGATTGCAGGGCTTGTTGTGGCCCTGTTTTCACTCTTCCTTATCCTCTTTGTTTGCCGCCTTTTCTTCCACTTTCTGTTTCTCTGCGTGATCTTCTTCCTTTGCCTGCTGTTCCCCGCCCTTATTTCCTCTCAACCTGTATCTGTAAAGATAAAGACCAGCTACAATCACCACGGCTATGACCGCCCCGATGATAACATAAATCCACGGGAATCCCTGAGAAGAAGAACTGAATTTGACGTTCAGGACTTTGCTCGCCCCGCTGATCTTCACTTTTCCGTGGCCACTTGCTACCGAGTATCCTGAAGGGGAATTCACCGTGTAGTTGTAGGAACCCTGCGGGAGATGTACAACAAGCAGGGAGGTGGAACTGTTGTAAGTGTGGTTGTTGATCGTAACTGTCCATGTTGTACCATTCGCAAGTCCTGTCTCGTTAAAGGTAAGTGAGAATGGGTAAAGGTGGAAGGCAACGGTTACGGCCACAGAATTACCGTTCACGGTGACAGTTGTGGAGTTCGCATAGTAATTTGCATTTAGTGATGTCGCGGAAACAACATATGTACCATTTGAGAGCTGCTTGTTATATGAACCTGTCAATTGGCCAGAAAATGCCGACCCGACCGTAACGTACCATGACGTGCCGGATGGGAGTCCGGTTTCCGCCACAGTGGTCTTGTATGTCACAAGTTCGAACTGCAGATTAATTGTCATGGGAGAGTTAGACACGCTGACCGTTCCCCCCTGCGAATGATAAAGTCCGTTCTGGCTGGTTGCCAGGAAAGTATAGGATCCGTCAGCCAGGCTGAACGATGTGGACTGTGTCGACACTGTTCCTGAAGCTCCCGTTGATAGCTTGATGTTCCAGGTGTAACCTGCTGGCAATCCGTTCTCTACAAAGTCAACCGTATACGAGACGGTGCTGAATTTGACGGAGACCATTTTGCTGGCACCATTTACGCTGAAAGTCATGGTGTTTGTGGAATAGCCGTCAGTTGAGGACGTGTAGAACGTATATGTCCCATTAGGCAGGCCCAGCGAGAAGGAACTGGCGGTAATCGGGCCAATGGACGCAAAACCCGTGATATTGAGATACCATGGGGTTCCTGACTTCAGCCCACTCTCGCTGAAAGTGACGCTGTATGCTTTCTTGAACAATACTGTAGACTTGAGCGGCCCTCCATTTACAATGACGTAAACGCCCGAACTGTAATAGCCGGAAGCCGACGGGCGAAGGACATAACTGCCATTGCTCAAAGCCACTGTGATTGAGGAGCCTGCAATAGGGACTACCGTAGTAGAACCGTATCCCAGGTACCATGAAGTACCTGACTTTAGCCCAGATTCCATTACCGTGACATTATACGTGATCTTCGTGAAATTCACGGTATGCTTTACGGCAGTTCCGCTTACGGTGAAATTGGAGCTGTAATTTTCAGGTGAATAGATCTTGTTTGACGTCTGCAGGGTGTAGTCGAATGTTCCATTCTGTGAACTGAACATTATGGATGAAGTATTGGATTCATAGCTTGCCCCCCCTGTGATGTTGAGGTACCACGTGGTGCCCACCGGCAGTCCATTGTCGAAGAACGTGACTGTATAGTTTGTGCTTACGAACGTCACCTTTATAACGAGACCGTTGCCATCAATTGTGAATGACGAACTGTAGACGACTGGGTGGTAATTCTTCACGGTTTGGATTGAGTATGAATATGTGCCATTGGGGAGGAATACATCTGAAAATTCGTTGTAAGAAAGCTTTTGAGGATCAATGTTCCTGGGACCAGTGATGTTAACCCACCACGGGTAACTGTTAAGACCTGTCTGGGAGAAGGTAACAGGGTAGGAGTCTGTGTATGATGCCTGATCTAGTACTACCAAGATTGGGCCTAAAGCCCAAACCGCAAGAACAATGCTACCAACGTATGGGTCGTATGCCACTCCTGTCATGGATGCCCCGGGAGGGAGGTAAGATGGATATACTTCGTTCGTGGTCGTGTTGATTATCGAGATTGTGCTATCTGAGCCGGAATCGGCAACATAAATGAAATTGTTAAGTGGGTTGTAAGCTACAGAGCTTGGTCCAGATCCCACTGCATAGGAAACTGAAAGTATGCTTTGAGTTGCGGTACTGATGACTGAAACGTTGTTTGAATTATAGTTTGCAACGTAAACATTCTTGTTAGCCGGATCGTATACCATGGAAACTGGTTCACTCCCAACATCGACTACCTTGACGATTTTGTTAGTTGACGGATTTATGATTGTGACGTTATCGCCGCCGAAGTTGCTAGCATACAGGTTCTGATCTCCAGGGTTGTAAATAAGATCGCTCACGCCGGTGCCAACGCTCGCTGCGTTCATAATGGTTCCATTTGAAGGAGATATCTCGAATACCTTCCCTGCCATAGAAGAAGCATAAATGTAGTTAGTTACCGGATCGTATGCGACCCCAGTGGCAGTGCCTCCCAGATAAATGGAATCAAAGAGAGAAGTTCCATTGATGATTGCAATTCCCCCAGTTTCCGGTGCGTAAACAAAATTATTTACGGGATCATAAGCAGAGGAATTCCCGGTGCTACCAAGGTTCAACTCCGGTGTTATCAGACTGTTGTTCTGCATATCCGAGATGCTCATAAAGGGAGTTGAGACCAATGGAGTGTAGAGATAACCATTCGAAGGATTGAATAACATGTTGTAAATTTCTCCGGTTGGTAGGTTCAAGAACTGGCCATAATCGATGGGGGAGGCAGTAAACTTAATGTTGAATGATACTGCAGTCCCGTTCACTGTAAAATTGCCATTTGGTTGATAAGCGTTGTAACCGGAATTGGTGTAAAAACTTCCAACGGCGGGAACGCTGTACGAATAAGTCCCGTTCTGCTCAAGGAATGTCAGGTTGCCTGACCCCACACCTGTGGTTGCCTGGTATGTTCCGCCATTGGTGATCGAAATTCCCCACGTATCTCCAAAAGGCAATCCGGTCTCGGAAATATTTACAGTATAAACCTTGTTAAAGCCATATGGAAGGTTCTGCCCGCTTGCAGTGAGGTTCCTGACCAGAATCCAGCTGAAGTGGTTGGGGGAGTAATCATCATCCTGGAAGCCAAGGGTGGCATTTCTCACGCCACCTATTCCAACAATCGTGGACTTGGCAACGAAACTGCCATCAATCATTCCATAGGTAAGTCCTCCTGAGACGGAAGCAATACCATATGTGTTGTTAACGTAAGGAGAATAGGAACCTGAGGCAGAATAAGTGTGCACGGCCCCGTTCCAAACACTCAATCCCAGCCAGTTGGTGGAGTTCTGCGCCCACCCCATTGTTGCGACTGGGAGCCCGTTAATGCCATTGTTGGAAAATCCTACTCCACCAAGGAAATATGACGTTTCTCCAAAAGAAGTGGGAGTGCCAATGTTTCCATATGCCTCAACCGCGGTCGGATAACTGTAACTCATCTTTGAGGTTATTGAACTGCTGGATGACATGGAAATTCCATTGTCCACGGAAATTGTTCCTGCGGAAATCCATTGACTGCTCAGGGTCGTGCCAGCAAAATTGTCGTACAGGTTGAATACCGCTGCACCATCATCATACTGCCCATAAGTGGAGGACAGTTGCGGAGCCTCTCCTGTGTGGTACTTGTTGAACATGTTATAGGAAAGTGGCATAAAGTTCATTTCCACTACAGTGGATGACCCTGCGACGATGGACGAATTCAACCTGAGCCAGTACGTTGTGCTGTGTGCATTGTTACTGTTTCCTGACTGAATCCATGAAGGAACAACTATTCCAGTCGGAGTTGTAAAGTATATGTTTGAAAGGCCAGGCGCTTCATAGAGCGCATAAACAGAACTATTGAAAACTATCTTTTCCTGGAAAGGAGACGGAGTTGGAAATGACTGATTATTCAATATCGTTATTGGCAGAGTCAGGACAGCATTTGTAACAGCAGGCGCTGAAACAGGAGACGTTTTTCCTGCCGTACTTGTTGTTGACTGCATCGCAGCCAATCCAGAAAACAGGAAAAGCACTGTTACTATCGCGACGTAATACTTTACTGATAATTTAAACATTAATTGGGTACTTTGGCTTAGATTATAAATGTTCGTTTTAGATAGGCAGTATCAAATCCATGGCCCCCTCTAAATGCTAAGTGATATCATTTTATACTTCCTAAACGTCTCCTATCTGTCATATTATGTTGTCTCATAAGATTAGAACGACCATAATTGTAGCGCTTGCTGTTGCAGTTGTCATGAGCAGTATGCTTGTAATATTCTCGTTTAACGGGAACATGGGGGGCAGTGCTATCAACCGGAGCTCCAGTCTGGCGCAGGGAACTCAGCGTGTTGTAAAGCTTACAATATTCAATAACCAGCCGGTAGCTACGTCATCTCCTTTTCAACAGGAAATTATCGTTAATTCCTCTGCTTATTCCAGTTTTGAATCTGCTAATCTCTCAAACATTGAGTTCACTTACAGTAACGGTACAGTTGTTCCATCTTGGCTGGAATCAGGCAACTCCAATATGAGTACACAAACGGTATACTGGCTGAATGTGGTACAGATTCAAGCAAATTCCAACCTGACCATTTTCATGATTTTCTTGCCTGTAGGAACCGTTGCATTTAACGGAAAGAACATTGGTGAAGCGTCCGCTCTTTCAGGAAAGTTCGGAACCAGCAACTATGGAAAGTACAATGACATGTCACACGTTCTTTTGCCAGGGCTGCTCTACCAGGTATACAGCTATCCGGGCAATCCAATTTCTCCGGCGTATTACCTTTCACAGCTGGGTGAAACCAGTATGACAAGTGGATCCTATGTTGTAGGACAAACCTACCTTGCCTCGGCAACAAATCCTTTTTCAACAGGCCAGTTCGGTACCACGCTTGATATTGTGGGCACCTTTAGAAGTAATGCTATTCTTGACTATGGCCAGGGTTATGCTGGAAACATTGGGTGGCCCAATCCCCCAGTAACTACCACTTATCCAAACATAATGGCAAAGGCAGTGGGCTGGTATAACCTGACTTCAGGCGGATCTACTACCATTTTCACTGAAACAGATGACGGCTCTATGGTTCAGGTTTCCTCTTATGGCGGGCCCTCAACTGCCACAAGTTGGCTGGGTAGCGCAACCAACGTTATCAATGACTGGAACTACCAGGGAGCAACTACTTATTCGGGAACTTTGCAATCCAATCAACCCAGGATAGAGATCAGTTACATGCAGGGAGGCGGCCCAAACGTCTGGGGCGTTTGGACATCAATCCCGGTTGGATATTACCATGCTGCGCTTCCACCGAACGGAGTTGAACCTGCTGTGAGATTCTCCGGCATATCACTGATGTACAAGTCCAGTTTCGTCCCGAATAACATTCCTTCACAGATTGGCTGGGAAGTTACGATCCAACAGGTTGGCCAGACTGTACAGCCCTCTGGTGGGGCTACGCTGGTAACTTACCTGGCAAATGGAACCTACAACTACACAGTAACGTCACTGAACAAGACTTACTTCCCTGAGGTGAGGTCAGGCAACTTCACTGTCTCAGGTTCGCCGGTCTCGGTTCCTTTGACTTTCCTCCCATATATGCATTCAGTGACCTTTTGGTTGAGAGCAAGTTCAGAACTCCCTGCCAATACAATGTGGTTCGCTAATGCAACTGGAGCAGAGTCAGCTTCAAACCACACAACATCAAATTTCACCACCCTGTATTTGGTTAATGGAACCTACTCTGTTTTATTCTCGTCCACCCTGTCTAAACTGTACAGGGCCAACGGTTCTGCATTTACGGTGTCAGGACTGTCTTATTCTTCCAGGAACATTTCAATCTATTTCGGCAAGGCGTATGAAATAACGTTTAACGAGACTGGGCTTGGATTGAACGCCGGAACCCTTTGGTACGTTAATTTCAGCAATGATAATTCGTTCAGCTCCACAACGAATTACACATACGCATACAACCTGAATGGCACCTATTCCTACACAGTTTCCACTGTTGACAAAAGGTATCACGCCCCTGGAGGAACGGGGGTCGCAGTTTCCGGGTTCACCTACAGCATACCTGTGAAATTCAGGCCTGTTTTGTACAACATGACGTTTAACATCCAGAACCTCCCCCTGGGAAAGGGCTGGTACCTGAACTTCACTTCTGGGGGATATTCACTGAGCGGGAATGGTTCATCAGGCTACATCTATCTTATGAACGGAACTTACCACTATCACGCAGCAACTTCGTTTAAAGTCTTTGCTGGAGGTCTATTCAACTTCAGTGTTCAGGGATCGGCTAACCTAACTAATGTGGTTTACTCCCCATACCTTTACACGGTGAATTTCACCGAAACCGGGCTTGCCACTGGAGTTTCATGGTACGTCAATGTTTCCAATGTCTCTTATTACTACACTCCAACTACGGAGTATTTCTCGTCAGACATCGGGTTCCTGACTGACGTCAACCTTACAAACGGGAGTTATACATTCACACTGCAGTCTGCCAACAAGGAATTCTCACCAGTCAGTTACGTTACTAACTTGACGGTTGCCGGGAGAAATCTTACTGTAACGGCAGCTTTCAGAACCTACACTTATCTAATAAACGTGACCGCAGAAGGCTTGCCTTCTGGAACTCCATGGTCACTTGACAACTCACAGTACACTTTCAGTACTACAGGGCAGGTTTTGACAATTGCGGTTCCAAATGGATCTTATGTATTCAGTATTGAAACCACCAATACCTCTTTTGTTGCCTTCCCGGTTACGTTAGGGTTCCATGTATATGGCTTTGGCTACAACTTAACTGTATACTTTACAGAGAAGGTGACTTCATTCACGTTTTCCATCAGTGGCCTTCCATCATCGGTGAGTGAGTGGCATCTCAACATAAGCAACGGGGAATCTATCCTGGTGAAAGGGCAGTCTGTGTCTTTCACGCTGCCTTACGGTAACTACTCCTACACCATATCCATACCTGGGCACGGTATTGTTTATTTTGGATTCTTAAACGCAAATTCTGCCTCTGAGAATATACAGATAAGTTACAGTCAGACACTTGCACCCTCGCATGCAGGTTTCCTGTCAGCAGGCAGCGCCCTTCACGGAGCGTTTCCTGACGGCAACGTTTTCACCAGGGAGTTGATACAATGAAAATCAAATCAGTTCTAGTCTTGATCGCAGTTACCATGACAGTTCTTTCCATGACTTCACTGGCAATTTCTGGCATGCAAACTCCTGGCGTAGCCCGGGCCCAGTTTTTGCCATATTCTTCAGCGGTTCCTGGGAATGCGATAATTTACGCCAATGGGTCGGTGAATAACGGCTCAATCATCCACGAAAATGCCAACGGCACCTACAGCCTTCTTCACAGTATCGACGGGAACCTCTTCGTCGATGGAGTTAGTACAACGATTTTTGCAGGAGGTAACTCAGTCAATGGAGCCAGTGGGATCTTTGTCAATGGATCTGCTTCGCTTGTCTTGAACGGATTTGGTATGAATAACGGTACTTCCTCCGCCTACCTTACTACACATTATGCGGGAATCGTTACAGTTGTGAACAGCAAGGTTGGCAGTACCACCGCTTCAAAGGTGAATGTATACGGCTCAAACCTCAATGAATTCAACTTCATTAACGACAAATTGAGCTACGTTGACTTTTCCTCTTCCCTGGTCAAATCCATTACCTTCGAGAAAGTATCCTTCTTCTACTTTAGCGCAAACATTGAAGAGTTTGGGTCAGTCAGCGTTGAAAACTCGACTGTAAACAGAAACTCCATAA